>NZ_JBAKBA010000015.1:0-87054 GCF_038155225.1 Psychromonas arctica
TTAGTTGAATTAGTTGAATTAGTTGAATTAGTTGAATTAGTTGAATTAGTTGAATTAGTTGAATCATAAAAATCCATTAAAGAAATTTTTAGTGAAATATTTATAGTCTATCTCTATCTTTATGCCTACATAGAACGGGATTCATTCTTATATTATTAAACATTTATTTTTATCGCATTAATCAATATAAACAATCTGATATAATTCATTTAATACCAATATAAAAACTTAAACTCATTAAAATAAATTATTTTTATCACAGGAAAAATTATGTTCAAAAAACTTATGATCGTAACAACAGTAACTATGTTGTCAGCTTGTAGCGTAATAAAAGATTACGTAAAACAACCGGACGTTAACTATAAGTCATTTGCGATTGGTGAAGTGTCGATGGACCGTATTGAACTTAATCCGACATTTAATATTGCAAACGGTAATGCATTTTCGTTACCAATTAATAGCGTAACTTATGAGCTTTCATTAAACGATGAAAAGATGTTAGATGGTGAAACTGATGCCATTGGTACATTACCTGCGAATGGAAACAAAGATGTTAGTTTGTCACTTGCTTTAACAAAAGAAACACTAACATCTTTACAACAGCTTTTATTTAAAGAAAGAAAATTAGATTATCAGATTAAAGGTAATGTAAATTCGTTAGGTTTAGCGATTCCTTTTGAACGTTCTGCAACCATTTATATCCCAGAAGTTTCAATTGCCGATCTTAAGGTTGTAAACGCAAGCTTTAGCCAATTAGATATTATATTAAGTGTAGATGTTGATAATCAAAATGATTTCAGTTTACCGTTAGATGATGTTAATTATTCAGTATCTTCAAAAGGTAGTGAATTATTTAAAGGAGCATTAAGTAGCCAAAAAATAACGGAAGGTAAAAGCAACCTTCAATTACCATTAACTATTAAACCAAGTGATATGTTCAGTAATGTCTTCGCGTTATTGTTGAGCCCTGAGTTACCATTGCACTTTGAAATTACATCACCGTTGTTTACAAAGTCTTATGATCAAACAATTAACTTATCGTCATTTATTCGTTAAGTAACAAAATAACCAGAGAGTGTCGATATTGCAGCTCTCTGGTTATATAGTTATATGGCAATAACAATATGAATATTACTAAAATTAGTCAATCTAGCTTATCAACCTTCCTCTAGCTCAAATAAACATATTACTGACAACACAAAACATCTAGCAGATTCGGGGATCGCATACTTTGCTTCATAAATAAGGTTAACGGATTATACCAATCACACTCGTTAACTGACCTGTTTTACTTGTTAAAATAATCTATTTCTTCGTTGTAAGTTTCGTAAAGCGAACAATTATTAAATAGTTAACCTCTTTTAGTTAAGCCTCCGACAGGCGATTAACAAAGTGAATCTTCGAAAGGCCTCAAATTGCGCTTTGAAATAATTCATTTTTTCTGCGCAAAATTTTGATCACTTATTTAATGTAATTGGTATTAATAGAGTTAATAAATAATAAGAGCGACAATATGAAGTATGGACGCTAATTTTCATGCGTACATAAGTTAAGAGTAAAAAACTCAGCTCAGTTAGAATAGAATTCATAAATTAAACTCACGCTTAACCTAAATATTAATGAAAAAGAAAGCGGCTATTTATTATAATAGCTATAGTCATACCAATGGCCATAAACGCTTGCTCAAAAGAGCCATATAACGCCAAGTTTTATGGCTAACGTTTAGCGTTGTACTTTATGTCCTATACCTTAATTTTCATTATATAGAATGAGTAAATTTAGGTGGGTTTAAAAGCCAAGGCGTTAACTCACTAGCAGACTTAGGTCTGCTTATGAAATATCCTTGTGCAAATTCACAGTTGTACTGAGCTAACCATAATAATGAGAACTCATCCTCAATACCTTCTGCAACAACTTTAAGTCCCATGTTATGTGCTAAATCAATAGTAGATCGAACAATAATTTGATCATCAAGATCACGCTCAAGGCGTTGAATAAATGATTTATCTATTTTTAACTCATGGACAGGTAGTTGCTTAAGTTGTGCTAATGAAGAGTAGCCTGTTCCATAATCATCAATCGAAATTCTAAAACCGTAATCTTTAAATTTACCTAATAATTTAATAGCAGATTTAGGATCGTCTACAACAGAGCTTTCTGTTACTTCGAGTGTAATTTGTTGTGGTTTAATGTTTTGAATCGTCATCATTTGACAAACAAACTCATAAAAATCAGATTCTTTTAAATTCTCAGCAGAAATATTAACAGAAATATTAATATCAAGAGCTAACTTATTCCATTCAGTACATTGCATCAACGCAGCAACAAATACCCAACGAGTAAGACCTTCTATCTGCCCTGTTTTCTCTGCAATGGGTATAAAGTTATCAGGTGGAATCATACCAAGTGTTGGATGTGTCCAGCGTACTAATGCTTCTACATGCGTTACTTTTAATGAATATAAACATAACTTAGGCTGGAAATGGAGCTCAAATTGGTTACAAGGAATCGCTTGTCTTAAATCATTAATCAAGTTTAATCGTTCAACTGAATTAATGTCTAAATTAGGCTGATAAACTTGAATGAGACTACCGCTGTTTCGAGTATGATGTAATGCAGTATCTGCCATTTGCACTAATCGAGTAACATCTGAAGTATGCTCTGGATAGAGGGCAATCCCCATTCTCACTTGGAGTTGAAGACTTATTCCTTGAAAACAAAATACATCCTCTAACTCTTTATTAACTTGAGCACTAACCTCATTAATCGCCATTGAATCTAAGATCAAAATAAATTCATCTGCTCCTAAATGTACTAGTAATTGTACATGTTGATGCTCTGATATAGTTTGCAAACGAATAGCGAGTGTCTGAATAACTAAGTCGCCGACGTCATATCCTAATGTTGCATTAACATCTTTTAAACGACTTAAGTTTAAATGCACCATCATAAAGTGATCATCTTTTAATGCAGACAACACTTCATTGAGTCTATGCCGATTAGGTAAATCGGTCAGGAGGTCGTGATTAGCAAGTCGAATAATCGCATCTTCACGTTGAGCAAGCGCGAGTTGCATATGATTAAATTCATTAGCAAGCTGCCCTATTTCATTCTTCTCTGTGAACGTAATCTTTTGTTCAAAATGGCCCGCCGCAATCTCTTTTGCATGAACGACTAACCGATTTATTGGCTTACTAATAGAAGCCGCAATCAAATAAGCACCAGATAACGAAGCAAATAATGTTAATGCTGCTAATAATAAAAGTTTTAACCACTGCTCTTCTATTAACGAGACAATATTTTCTCGCAAACTATACATATAGACGCCAAACTCTCTATTTTTAAATTGAGAGATGATGGTGTAAGTCGCGATATATTGCTCTGGTGTAATATTTTGGTTAACTGATTTAGCTAAAGTTAACTTCTGTTCTTTTGACATTTTAAGGTTTTGTTTTGAAGAGGCACTAAGGAAAAACTCTCCGTCTTCTTTTAAAATGAAATCTGTTTGTAAGTGAGTAATGCTTTTAAACTCATTAGCTAAATTTTGATTTATTTCAAAACCAAAAATAAGCCAACCAATATTTTTTGAGCTTACATTGATTGGTGAGATACTGACCTGATAAAGTACATCATCAATAATATATATTTGAGATTGCTGTTTAGTTGTCAGCCATTCTGGATAACGGAAATAACTTCCTAATTCACGTCCATGATGTATTTGATTTATGTTTTTATCTTCACCACTTGTATGTAACAACCCTGAATTAGTAAAACGCTGTTGTAATTGCCCTGTAATAAATCCATCTAAAGAAATAGCCATTGCTAAGTCTGTATTGATACGTTCTCTATGATTGTTTAAAGAGAGTAGTAAATTTCGCATATCGTTATTATTAAATATTTTTTTTTCACCATGATCTTTTGCAGCAATTTCAGTAAATGCTGATAAATATTCTAATCGGCGTTCGAATAATTCAGTAAAAATAGTCATTCCCGTCGTTAAACGGTTATTAATTTCAGCATCTTCTTGATTTTTATTAGCGTCATATAGAGTCCAGAAGGCAATCCCTTGTACCATTAATAATATAGAAACAAATAACAAAAATATTTTGTTCTTTAGACTCTTCATTATGTATTTATTTCCGTATATTTATGTAGCGTAAACAGCGAAATATAAAAAATCATTTTTTATATTTCTGCTTTCTCAATTTATTACAATGTGAAACTTGATATAAATTGTTATTATTTCATACCAGTGTATGAATGAAAAAATGCCTCAATAAGTCTATACAACCACTTATAAAATGATCTATTTCTTTAAAAAATGTCTATGGATAAATTACATTATAAAGACCAACAGATTCTGCCTATATAAATTCAATTTTTTAAAGTTACTTTGCTTAAATTAAAGCACCTAATTATAGGCGACATACTCAGGTTAAGACTTGAGTTAGATTTAAATAATTTATTAAAAAATATTTACTTTAAAATACATCAGCTTGATCAAATAGTATTATTAATCATGTTCTTAATTAATTTTAAATCCATATTCAGTGAAATAAAATAGAAGCCTGTTTTAGTCTATACTAATTAATTAACAATCAATAGAGGCCAATATGTGACCCTTATCATATTGGTTATAAACCCAACTTATAATTTATAAATATTTGATATTAAAGCTAATTGTAAAATTTAAAGACTTGAAAAAATAATTATCATTCATTCAATACATACAAATGAAAATAATTATCAATAACACTTTATTAATCATACTCTCCAGTCAATAACACTGTTATTTACCATAGAAATTAAAATTGATTTGTCACCTAAAAAACTGGTTTTATGCTCTTTAAAGGTGCATATAACTATTGATTAAATTTAAGAATATAAATATATAAAATTAAATCAAATATTATCAATAAGATAAAAGTCACATGGATATTGGAATACTTGTTGCAATAATATTTGATATAAGTAGCAAATCATGACTTTTTAATAAAAAATGGATTTTTAATTGGGTTGCTTTACCTTTGAAACGGAAATAGTTAATGCCACGTAATGATGAACCAAAATTTTAATGAAGAAGTTATTTTTAAAGTGAATTTACTTTTTAACAATTTATTTTTTAACAATTTACTTTTTAACATAGTTATCTACTTTGATGAACTTATCATTTAGCAATGCAATTTAATAGAATACTAGGCTTATCTTTACATTAATATTACGACTTTCTATAGGGTATAAATGATGTCTACACAATTACAAATTTCAGTTGGGGAATATTCAGATAAGGGATTAAAACCAGTCAATCAAGACGCTTACGGTATTTACATTCCACAAGAGCCTATTTTGACCAGTAAAGGTATCGCCATTGCAATTTCTGACGGTATCAGTAGTAGTGACGTTAGCCAAATAGCCAGTGAAGCAAGTGTTAAGTCATTTCTCGAAGATTATTTTTGTACTTCAGAAACCTGGTCGGTGAAGAAGTCTGCACAACAAGTTTTAGTCGCCAACAACGCCTGGTTATACTCACAAAGCCAAAAAAGTCATCATCGCTTTAATAAAGATAAAGGGTACGTTTGTACTTTTAGCGCGATTATTATCAAATCAACAACAGCTCACCTTTTCCATATTGGCGATTCACGCATCTATTTATTGCGAGATAATAAATTACAATTATTAACAGAAGATCACCGCCATTGGGTTTCTAAAGATCAACATTATCTATCCAGAGCAATGGGAATAAGCGCTTATGTTGAGATTGATTATAATATCGTGAACCTAGCAATTGGCGATGTTTTCATTCTGGCAACAGATGGAATATATGAGCACAATAATGAAACGTTTATTATTGAAACAATTAATAGCTATAAACAAGATTTAACGAAAGCTTGTGAAGTCATTGCAGACAATGCACTAAAGCAAGGAAGTGACGATAATCTAACCCTTCAAATAATCGATATTGTTAATCTACCAAGTCAAACTTCCGATGAGGTTTATGCACAACTCACTGAATTGCCATTCCCCCCTACTTTACACGCGCGTATGCAATTTGATGGCTACGAAATTATAGATACATTGCACGATAGTAGCCGCAGCCATATCTACTTAGCCATTGATAACCAAAGCCAACAAAAAGTGGTAATCAAAACACCTTCAACGGATTTATCTTCTGATCCCGCTTATTTAGAACGCTTTTTAATGGAAGAATGGATAGCGCGTCGCATCGACAATGCACATGTATTAAAGCCTTGTTTACAAATACGTGAACGTCATTTTATTTACGTCGCTAGCGAATTTATTGAAGGTCAAACGCTCACGCAATGGATGATTGATAATCCAAAACCCGATTTAGAAACTGTCAGAGGAATTATTGAACAAATAGCTAAAGGTCTGCTAGCATTTCATCGACAAGAAATGATTCATCAAGACTTAAGACCTGAAAACATTATGATTGAAAACAATGGATTAGTGAAAATAATTGATTTTGGTTCCACAAAAGTGGCTGGATTGATGGAAATAAACTCCCCATTAACACATCAAGATAACTTAGGGACTGCGCAATATACTGCACCCGAATATTTTCTAGGAGAATTAGCAGCTAGTAATGCTGATATATTTTCATTAGGCGTGATCACTTATCAAATGCTAACTGGTAAATTACCTTTTGGTACTCAAATCGCTAGAGCTAAAACCAAATCAGCACAAAAGCGCCTACAATATCGTTCTGTTCTTGATGATGACCGTGAAATACCAGCCTGGATAGACGATACACTTTGGAAAGCACTTAATCCTAACCCACAAGATCGCTATCATGAATTATCTGAATTTTTATATGATTTACGTAATCCCAGTAAGGATTTTTTGAATAATATTCGCCCTCCTCTATTAGATCGAGATCCATTGTTATTTTGGAAAGGGTTATCCTCGGGATTAGGCATAATTATTATTATGCTCCTATTTATAATAAATAATCCGTAATAAATAATTTATTCGTGATTAAACATCAGTCATCAAGTTATATTAATTACATTAAAGTAAGTGCTCTAGATTTTATGCAGGACAAAAGGCTTAGTTTAAGGCATAAGTTGAGGCCTTTCGAAGATTAATTTCGTTAATCATCTTTCGGAGAATTTCCTAAAGGATGTCGATGCTTGTTTCCTTTTCGACACTTATAACGAAGAAATAAGTTATTCTAACCAGTAAAATAGTTCAGTTAATTAGTGTGATTAGTACTAAGTGTATTTTTGATTATACAAAGAATGAATTAATGTCCTACACAAGCTAAAAGCAATTATTAAGTACTGTTAACTTGTGTGTTGGACCATAACACTATTAAAAAGTGAATCAATAGTGTTTATTACTGTACTTTCTAAAATAGCCTCTATAAATAATTTAATTATTAAGAAACTACGTTTTATTGTTTGAATTTTCACTCTTATCGTCTTTGTACAACTGCTCAGTTAAGCTTTCTTCACTATCTGCACACATGTAAATACGGCTTGAACAGAACGGTGTTAACGGTAAAGCAGAGGTTAGGTTTAGATCTTCTTCAGTATTATTATTAATCTGCTCATTCATCCCTAATTTATTAAGGATGCGCTGTGCCCAGAACCATGAAATCAGACCGAATAACACTGCCCCTACTGCTTGACCAGCAACCACTCCTAAAGCACCAAACCATTCACCGCCAAAATAAACAAATGGAATGGTACCAATCGTTGCTTTACCTATATTCATGACGGTAGAAGTGCTCGGATATCCTAAATTATTAAAGGTTCCGTTAGCAATGAACATCACACCGTTAAATATAAAGATAATACATAACCAAGTGCAGTAAAAATCGATCATTTCTGCGGCATCACCCTGCGCACCAAAAGCACTAATAATATAATTTTTAGATAGGCCGATAATTGCGGCTATCACCACTACATAAGCTGCGGTGAATTGCAGTGCTCGTTTATTAGTAAGACGCACGCGGTCGTATAATAACGCCCCAAAATTTTGTCCTATAATAGGACCAACCGCACCAGAAATAGCGAAGATCATGCCAAAAGCAACCGGTAATAAACGCCCTATAACAGCCCAACCAGCAACATAACTATCTCCGAATGAGGCAATCATCATGGTGACATAAGCATTACCTAAAGGGGTTGCGATATTGGTGCTCATTGCAGGGATAGCCACGTTAAATATTTCTTTTTGATCAGCAAGCCAGTTACTATAATCAAATTTCCCCATTAATTTATGAATATGCGTAACACCGTATAACGCCACCCAAGCAACTGCAAATCGGGAAATAACTGAAGCAATAGCAGCACCATGTAAACCTAAGCCAAAAGCAAATATAAATAGCGGATCTAATACCGCATTTACACCACCGCCTGCTAATGTTGAATACATAGCAAGTTTGGCATCACCAACAGAACGTAAAGCAGCACCGGCACTCATCGCCACACACAACACAGGTAAAGAAGGTAAAAGAATACGTAAATAACTTACTGCTAAATCGTGCGTTTCACCTTGAGCACCAATTAAACTAACCAATTCAGGTGCAAAATACCAAGTTAAACCCGCAATAATTACGCCCACGATAAAACCTGAGACCAAAATGTTAATCACTAAACGCCGGGCTTTTTCTCTATCTTGTTGACCTATCGCTCTTGAGACTAAAGCGGTCATTGAAATCGACAAACCAATGCTGATAGACGTTGTAAAGAAGGCAATTGTCCCCGCATAACCAACCGCTGCAGCGAGTTCTGTTTCACCCAGCAAACTAATAAAAAAGAGATCAGCCAAATCAACAATAAATAGCGCCGTTAATCCAATCGCATTCGTTGATGACATAACAATAATATGATTGAAAATATTACCGCTAACAAATTTTCCTTTCACCATAAGCTATATTCCATGCAAAAAATAAAATTTAATATGAATACTTAAAGGTCAAGAACCTAAAGTTAATGTTGTATTTAATTAAGAAGATATTAAAAAAGATTAGAGAAATAAACATAAAGCAGATAAGTATAGAGGATATCAAACAAGGTGACGAGTAATAGAAATGAAAAAAGCCAGCAATATGCTGGCTTAAGTGATGTTAAAAATTAACTAACTATTATTTTTTGTATTCATCATGTGATGTTTTAATTTTGTAGAAAGTAGCTTGTACAAAATCTTCTGGGTCACCTGTGTTGTTTTGGTTGTATGCACCCACTTTAAAGTACATGTAACGACCACCTTGGTCATAACCACTTTTACTCATATCAACAACTTGAACTGCATCATCTTTTCCATCACGTTTTACTGTAACAGTCATTGTGTTGCCTTCAACTTTAATTTGGTATGAGAATACTTCACCTAACGCGATACCATCATCAACTTCACCACTTAAATCGCCTACTAAACTAAAGTAGTTATCTGAACCTTCAAGTGTATTTTCATGTGCAAAGTAAACTGAACCTGTATCTCTATTTGGTAATTTACGGTAGTAAAGACGGATTGGCTCATCATCTTGATCATGGATTTGACCGATAATGAAACGACCTACTTGACCTAACTCACCTGTAGAAGTTGTATTATCTACTTTCATTGTTACATCTAACGTACCGTCTACACCACCAGCGGCTTCAAGATCAGCTTCTGGCGCACTACCAAATACCCAGTTGTTTTTGTTAACACCTTTAGTAGAGATAGACTTATCTCCTCGGCGTAACATTTCACGCATTTCAGTACGAGTGTATTTAGTGTTTTTAGAGGTACGAGTCCCTTTAATGAATGTTTTAATGACTAGGCCACCATCATCACCCGTATAAAATAGCTCAGGCTGTTCGTAACCTTGGTTTAAGTACCATTCATCAACATTATCAGGCTTGCCATTTTTATCATGGTCAAATGGTTGTGATAAATACCATGTTGTTAAGTCAAAGTTCTCACCTGGTTTATTACCTGCTAATGGCACTGCTGGAATTGTTGGTGATTTTAGTGGCACATCCCACCACGTTTTTTTACTACAATCAGAAACTGCTGAATCACATTTTAAAGGAACATGCGTACCGAAGTCTCCTAAGCGCAATGCTTTCATTTTAGCTTTTTCTTTTGCTTTTTTAGCTTTTGCTGCTTTATCTAAGATTTTATTTTCTGCTGCATTAGCTGCAATAACGTCATCAGTAATAAATTCATTTGGAAGACAAGTATTAACTGCACAATTTACAGCATAAAACTCAGTAACACTGTTCCACATATTTTTAGTATTACCATGCCCTACGTATTTAACGTAACGCGCTTTAACAGCTGTGAATGGGAAGCGTTCGATTGATGTTACCTTACCAGACGAATTCATACCCTCAAGAACGGTTGTCCATGTACTGCCATCTTCACTGACTAATATATCAAATTTACTAGAACGTTGGTGTCCTTTAGAAAATGCGATACGCACTGCATCAAATTCAGCAACTTGACCGTAATCTAAAGTAGCGTAAGCATTATCACCACTTGCAGACCAACGTGTTGAAATGTCACCGTCGATTAAACGATCTGGGCCATTCCCGTCATGAACACTAGATTCTGTAGCAACAACGGTTAGTGCCGCTTGAGTACCTGCTAAGTTAATTGGACCTGTTGGCGCATCTGCTGTAGTAGCACAACCAGATAATGCAACAGCAATAGAAGTACTTAAAAATAAACTTAATTTTCCGTGTTTCATTGGAACCCTTATTTATATTATTTAATGATGTAACAAATGCAATTTCAAGCTGTATAAAATGATTTTTATATCCGCCAAATCTGCAGATGGTGTTCTTTATTTCTTGCTTATTAGACTACATTAAGTTTTTCTAGTAAGTATTGAAGATTGTCAGAAAGTCTAAACTAGATCTCAGTTTGAACATAAAATTGGCAAGAAGTTAGATCTACTGAAAGTTTAATTAAAAAACCTCATGCCTACATATTAGGCACCTAGAGCGATAAATCATAAATTAGTTAGTCAGTTTTTAACTAAAATAGGTTATTAGGACTCATCCTGTTTTTTGTTAAAAATGTCGTTAAAGTTTTCAAATAAATCACAATTTCAAACCAATCTATTTTCCACCAATATTTATTCCTAAGAAAATAGTTGTAAAGGTGAATGTAAAATATAAAGAGCTTCATTTGTATTATTAAAATGCAACGAACGCTATTGTTAATAGCCTCTTAATACTTCCCCCACTACACTTATTTGCTTTAAATCTTTATATGCTTTAATGACATCGCTTATAACATTAACTTGTGGCATTAGTTTCCAAAGTACTTTTCGAATTTTTCATTACAGTCTTGGTTTATGCCCTTTAAATTAATTCGATAGTTTTATGACTTCTCCTTAAATTTCTAGCCTAATATGTTAATGTAGACTGACTGAACTTAGCGTTATTCATCAATTTATTAATGGAGAACTTCTAATGAACAAGTCGACACAATGCTTACAACAAATTGAAATTAATGGTGAAACTTGCCACTACTACAGTTTTGAGGGGTTAACAGATAAATATGACCTTTCTCGTTTACCCTTCGCCGCAAAAATCCTATTAGAAAATTTATTACGTCATGCCGATAATGATTTCGTCCAACAGCAAGATATCGATACCCTCGCAAAATGGGATGTAGATAATTGGCAAGATACCGAAATCGCCTTTGTGCCCTCTCGCGTTATTTTACAAGATTTTACAGGCGTTCCTGCCGTGGTTGATTTAGCAGCAATGCGAGATGCTATCGTCAAAATGGGTGGTCAAGCTGATAAAATAAACCCTTTAAATCCAGTCGAACTGGTTATTGACCACTCTGTCATGGTAGATGTCTTTGGACAAGCAGATGCCATGCAACAAAATACGGCTATTGAGTTTCAACGTAATAATGAGCGTTATCAATTCCTACGTTGGGGACAACAAAGCTTTGATAACTTTAAAGTTGTACCACCAGGACGCGGTATCGTCCATCAAGTAAACTTGGAATATTTATCAAGAGTTGTCTTTAATAGACCTGAGCAAGATAACTTATTATATCCAGACACTTTAGTAGGGACTGATTCGCATACCACCATGATAAATGGATTAGGTGTATTAGGTTGGGGAGTTGGCGGCATAGAAGCAGAAGCTGCGATGTTAGGCCAACCAGTGACCATGTTATTACCTGAAATTGTAGGCTTTGAATTAAAAGGTCAGTTATCCGCGGGTACGACCGCGACCGATTTAGTATTGACCGTAACAGAACAATTACGTACAGCAGGTGTCGTCGGGAAGTTTGTAGAATTCTTTGGCGCAGGCGTTAATGAACTCACCTTAGCGGATAGAGCAACCATTGCTAATATGGCCCCTGAATATGGTGCAACTTGTGGCATTTTCCCTATTGATCATCAAACCACTGACTACTTACAATTAACAGGACGCGATGAAAAACATCTCGACCGTATTAAAACCTATTTAAAAGCAATGGATATGTGGGGAACCGAGTCGCAACAAAATGCGGTTTACCATAGTCGATTATCATTACAGCTAGAAGATGTAGTGCCTTCTATCGCAGGACCCAAACGACCACAAGATAGAATCTCATTAGATACAGCAGGCAAAGCTTACCGAGACTGGTTAGATTTGCAAAGTAACGTTAAACAGATAAATTATAGTCAAGATAAAAATAGTTTTGAAAGTGAAGGAGGCCAATCTTCGACGTTATTACCCGCGGATAATGGAGATTCCGGTGTCCCTTGCCAATACGACGGTAAAGATTTTGTACTCAAACATGGTTCAGTAGTGATTGCCGCCATTACCAGTTGTACTAATACATCGAACCCATCAGTATTAATCGCCGCAGGGTTATTGGCGAGAAATGCAAGACAACGCGGGTTAGACGTTAAACCTTGGGTTAAAACCAGTTTTGCACCCGGTTCACAAGTCGTTACTGATTATTTACTTAAATCTGGATTAAACGAAGACTTAGATGCCCTTGGTTTTCAATTAGTCGGATACGGTTGTACAACCTGTATTGGTAACTCAGGCCCTTTACCGAAAGAAATTAGCCAAGCAATCCATCAAGGAGACTTATCGGTCACATCAGTATTATCAGGTAACCGTAACTTTGAAGGACGTATACATCCAGAAGTACAAGCCAACTACTTAGCATCACCACCTCTTGTTGTTGCTTATGCATTGGCAGGTAATATGAAGATAGACATTGCCACAGAATCTTTAGGTAATGACGCTTCAGGTCATCCCGTTTACTTAAAAGATATCTGGCCAAATAATCAAGAAATTAAACAATTCATTGAAAAGTCCATCGACAGCGCTATGTTTACCAAACGCTATTCAGATGTTTATAGTGGCAATAAAGATTGGCAAGCATTAGACGTCATTCAAAGCCAAAAGTATGATTGGCCAGATTCTACTTACGTCAAACTACCACCGTTTTTTGATGGTATCAGCACGCAGATTCCAGAAATTAACGATATCGACAATGCACGTTGTTTATTAAAACTTGGTGATAGTGTCACGACTGACCATATATCACCCGCAGGTTCTATTGCACTAGATAGCCCAGCTGCTGAGTACTTACAGAGTGAAGGTGTTTCTCCTAAAGACTTTAACTCTTATGGCTCTAGACGAGGCAATCATGAAGTAATGATGCGAGGTACTTTCGCTAACGTTCGTTTACGTAACTTACTGGCACCTAGCACTGAAGGTTGTTGGACACGAATGATGCCATCGGGTGAAGAAATGAGTGTATTCGATGCCGCTATGCAATATAAAAAACAAAATATTGCTTCAATTGTCTTAGCAGGTAAAGAATACGGAACGGGTAGTTCTCGTGACTGGGCAGCTAAAGGACCAGCTTTATTAGGCGTTAAAGCTGTCATTGCACAGAGTTACGAGAGAATTCATCGCTCTAATTTAGTCGGGATGGGGATATTGCCACTGCAGTTTATGCCTGACGATAGCGTTGATTCATTGAATTTGACGGGTGAAGAGCAATTTAGTATTCCAGCAGTAAGTGCTGGCCAAAAAACGGTGATGGTATCAGTGGTTGATAAAGATAATAAAAAACAATCTTTTGAAGTCAAAATTAGAATCGATACCCCCAATGAGTTTAGTTATTACCAAAATGGAGGAATACTGCATTATGTATTGCGTAATTTAGCAACGGAAAAATAAGGTTTCAGGTTTCTAAATTATTGTTGGCGTTGTATCTTTTCTAGATCCCTATATAGAAAAGATCTTTCGATGTTAATACTTTTGAATAAACACAGGTCATACTGTTGGCCTGTGTTTTTCCTTACCACTTTTTACTATTGTTTTCAGTTTTGCATTTATTGATTTCAATCATTCATCCAATGTTCACCATTTGTATTTATCAATACATTTTACAATGTCTATTTCAACGATCTAGTAATCTAAAAATGCGTGACCTAACATTAATACTAATTACATTAAATAAGCTATTTTGGTCTGATTGGTATGAATATATCCTCCAGCCAATATCATAAAAATCACAATAATTATTGCCATCCCCATAAAATATAGCTCTCATAACCCCCATTAAAATGGTATTTATGAATCATATATAGCATTAAAGACCATTTTAATGTTTTTGAAAAAACGAAAAAGATATTCAAAACTGCATACCACAAGAACCAATAAATCGGTCTTTAAATCTAAAATAAAGCCATAACAACCATTTTAATGGTATTAGTTAAATTTAAATTTTTACATGGTATAGTGTTATTAAAAGAAACGGAGGTGGTATGAATATCAATGATAGTCCGAGAGTTATAGCTGAGACATTAGGTGAACGACTTAAACAAGCACGTTTGAATGCAAACCTTTCTCAAGAAGCACTCGCTTTAATGGTTGGCTTATCTAAAAATACCATCATTAACGTTGAAATAGGAAGAACTAAGCTAGAAACAATGATTGCTGTAATGCAAGGCCTTGGTTTACTTGATCAACTCTCACTTTTTCTTCCGGAGCAACCCGTTTCACCGATACAAATAGCTAAAATGAAAGGTACTGAACGTAAACGTGCCTCTAAAAATACAACCCAATTAGATAATCTAAAAAATAACAATCAAGAGAGTGAACTCGAATGGTAGAAGCAGTCAGTGTTAAATATAAAGCGCATGAAGTCGGTGCGCTAAGCTTTAATACCGAAACGGGCTTAGGTGCTTTTGAGTATGACGCCAGTTTTATCCGTAAAGGTATTGAACTATCACCTCTTAAAATGCCTTTATCGAAAAATATCTATAGTTTCCCTGGTCTTGATAGAGAAACCTTTAAAGGACTACCTGGATTAATTGCAGATTCTCTCCCCGATGACTTTGGTAACTCTGTATTAAATGCATGGGTTGCAAGCCTAGGTCGATCACCAGAAAGTATATCGCCACTTGAAAGACTGCAATATACAGGAAAACGAGGAATGGGTGCATTAACTTACTCCCCTGCAACTCAAGTTAAAAAGTTTAACGCTTCAAATAAAATAGAAATACAATCACTAGTGTCCGTTGCACAAGAGATATTAGCAGAAAGAGGTAACTTTAGTGCTGAACTGAAACATCCAAACCAACAAGACAAAGAAGCCATGTTATCGCTCATGTCTGTAGGTATGAGTGCGGGTGGCGCAAGACCTAAAGCAGTATTAGCTTTTAATGAAGACTTCACACAAGTTAAATCAGGACAAACCAAAGTTCCAGTAGGCTATAAACATTATTTAATGAAGTTTGACGGTGTAAGTGAGCATAATAAAAGTAGTGAGACATTTGGTGACCCAATGGGGTTTGGCGCAATGGAATATGTTTATTATTTAATGGCTCGTAGTTGTGGTATTACTATGACTGATTGCCATTTATTAAATGAAGGGGAAAGGCGACACTTTATCACTGAACGGTTTGATAGGATCGGGAACCAAAAAGTTCATACGCAAACTCTTAACGGTCTGGCACATGTCAGTTATAAACAGCCAGGTTCATTTTCCTATGAGGAATTAATAGGCATAGCCAGACAATTAAAATTAAGCCAAGTTGAAGCAATGCAACTGTTTAAACGTATGGTATTTAATGTCGTAGCAAGAAATCACGATGATCATGCTAAGAACTTTGCATTCATATTAAATGAACAAGATAAATGGGCATTATCTCCTGCTTATGATATTGCATACAGCTACAAACCCGGTAATAAATGGGTGAACAATCACTGGATGAGTCTTGCAGGTAAGAGAGATAACTTCAATCGTGAAGATTTTTACAAATTCGAACGTCTCAGCCCTATATTTACAAAAGCAAAGATTAACGAAGTGATTGATGAAACGATTGAAATGGTTGCTCGATGGAAAATCTTAGCCATAGAAAATGAAGTACCACATTCGTTAATCGAAGAAGTAGATAAAAACTTAAGGTTACACATCTAACCTAAAATCCATCAAGTTGTTAATTCTTAAGCATATCTCTTTAATATTCATTGTTATCCTAATTACCTAATTATTGTTTATTTAGTTATTTAGTTATTTATTAAGGTAAATTAGCAAGTGCTTTGAATAGATTCAGTGTGCTTAACACTTCGGCTTGCTCTTGCTTAGTTAAATAACTAACAGCTTGATTGATATCCAGAGCGTCACTAATTTTCATAGCGGCAGTTGCTTCAACAGAATTAACCTGCCCACGAGGGCGCGGAGGGATATGATCAACAAAAGCCAAATGAATAGTATGCCATTGGGGGTTACTAGCTAATTCAACTAAGCTAGGACAACGCCTTAAAGTTTCTTCATAAATAAGACTTATCTCATCCATTGCTTGTCGAATCAGCGGTCTTTGAGTCTCATCAGGAGTTTGTAATAAGCGCATTTTTTTTATCATGTCCCCCAACCACAAAGAGCCAGTCAACATAGATAAAGGTACAGAAAGTAACATACCCGCAATAGCAGGCGATAACCATGCTAACAATGCCAAAGAATTGAAATATGCAGCAAAGGTTAAAAACACACCAAATATCATGTGCCAACGATGCCGATAGATTAAGTATTTGACAGGTAAGCTACCGTCACCACGACGCTGTGGATCCCAACCAGAATCTTGGCCCATTAAAATCGACATAACAGCCCCGCTATGAATCAGCATCATAATAGGTGCAATAAGTGCAGATATAATCACCTCAAGAATAAAACTGAACGTTAATACAATAAAACCACCAGCACTTTTCCTTGATTTACCATCAAGCATGTATGAAATAAATCCAAGTAATTTTGGGGTAAATAAAATGATCATAGTAAATATGAACAAACTCAAAGCACGGGCGGCATCCATTGTTGGCCAAGATGGAAAAAATGAAAATTCGTTCGCAAAATATTCAGGTCGAATAAACTCAGCTTGCAAAGAAAGCCCTAATCCAACCATGATCAATAATAACCATAATGGCGAAGACAGATAAGACATGATTCCCGTTAGTAGATGAATACGACTCACCCAATGCAAGCCTTTAGCAGTAATGATACGACTATGTTGTAAATTGCCCTGACACCAGCGACGATCTCTAATAGCAAGATCGATCATTGAAGGAGGACTTTCTTCATAGGAACCGCCTAAGTCCGAAGCAATAATGACACTCCAACCAGCTCGTCTAATTAACGCAGCTTCAACGAAATCATGGCTAAGGATATGTCCACCAAAAGGAGGCTTTCCTTTAAGATCTGGTAATCCTGCAGCAGACATGAATGCAGCCGTTCTTATAATGGCATTATGTCCCCAGAAATTACCCTCTTTATCAGTCCACCAAGCAAGACCGGTTCCCACTACTGGACCATATACACAAGTTGCAAATTGTTGCAGCCTAGCCATTAACGTAGTGCCATTAATTAATTGAGGGATAGTTTGTATTAATCCTGTATCAGGATCAGCTTCCATACGTCGAGCTAACGAGAGTATCGTGTCAGCTTCCATTAAACTGTCAGCATCTAACACCAACAAATGATCGTAATCACTGCCCCATCGACGACAAAAATCAGCCACATTTCCCGCTTTTCTGGCCGTGTTTTGATGACGACGACGATAATACACATTCATTGTTTTACCAATTCGTTCACGTAATAAATGAAAGCCAGCTTCTTCGGCAATAATAATCTCAGGGTCAGTCGTATCACTGAGAATAAACCAATCAAAGGCACTGCCTTCGCCTATTTCATTAATAGCAGATGCCATCACTTCAATAGAAGCAAAGATTTGCTCTGGTGCTTCGTTATAAGTCGGCATTAACACGGCCGTACGGCTCATAAGCTTTGTAGTTAAAGGCTCAGGTGGGAAACGCCTTTGGCGAAGCACCAGAAAGAACCCCATTATCGAGCTACTAAAAGCGACGGTTATCCAACTAAATGTTAACCCGAATAACAAAAGGAATAAGTACTGAACAAAGGTCGCCGACTCCACCGTCAGTACTGACCGCATTTCATTAATTCCCCAAATGGATAACAATAAAGCAGCGCCTAATACTAACCAACGTCGCCATGCATGAGAACGACAACCGTTAGGGTTTATTGGAACGTGTTGAACCCCGACATTAACGGTAGATAAAGATTGAGCAGGCATATCACCACTATGCTCAACAGGCATGCCTAACTTAATGTCTGACTGAGCTGAGAGAGTATGAAAGTCAGTTTGATGTTCACTCTCCGTTTGATGTTCACTATCAACTTGAGGACTATAATCTTGAGAACTATCATCTTGAGAGCTATCATTTTCTAAAGCACTTATTTCACCCTTTCTTAGTTTGTCCATTGATACATCCACGTTTCCGCTTGACGACCATCAGAAAATGCTAAGTCTAAACGTAGCTCAATTAAATCGACATCCAAGGGATCTAATTCAAAGGTCACACGGTATCCATCATTATGTGGGTTTTCAGTGACAACAATATGATGAACTTCACCCGCTGAGTTTTTAATCATAGCTTTAGGCGTTTGCTTTTCAATATCACTTAAAGGGTTAGGGAATGTATAATCAATCACAAATAAACGTGTTGGTGTCGGGCCATTAATACCAGCACGACCACTTTTAGTTGAATCAACTATCGCCTGACCTTGTTCAACGCTAGGTTTTGTTCCCCAAAATAAACGATAGGAAAATTGATACTCAGAACCTGCAGGAATAACTTTACTAGGTGCCCAATAGGCAACAATATTATCGTTAATTTCAGATTCAGTTGGAATCTCCACCAATACAACCGCCCCTTTATCCCAATTCCCTACTGGCTCAACCCATAAACTTGGACGACGTTCATAATGAGCCTCTAAGTCTTGAAAATTATCAAAGTCGCGATTACGCTGAATTAGGCCAAAACCTAACGGCGCATTATCTGTAAAGGCACTAATTTGTAGGTTATTAGGGTTACGTAATGGACGCCATAATCGTTCGCCACGTCCATTAAGTATCAGTAATCCATCAGAGTCGTGAACACGTGGACGGAAATCATCGACATTTTCTCGGTCATAAGAAGAGAACATAAACATACTTGTCTCTGCTGCTAACCCGACTTTATCTAAATCGACTCTCGGAAAAAGCATCGCTTCAATATCCATCACCGTATTTTGACCAGGACGTATTGTGAAGCGATAAGCGCCTGTCGTACTCGGGCTATCTAATAAAGCATAAACAACCGTAGAGGTGCTATCATTCGACGGTTTCTCAATCCAGAAAGCACGAAAAGTCGGGAACTCTTCACCTTCTGGATCAGCTGTTTTTAATGCTAACCCGCGCGAAGATAATCCATACGCTTGGCCCTTACCCAAAGACCGAAAATAACTGCCCCCCTGAAAAACAGCCAATTCATCAAAGTAGTTTGAATTATTCAAAGGATGATGAAGACGAAGCCCTGCAAAACCGACATCCTCAGTAGGCAATGGTTTTTTCATCACTTCACCCGTCGTAAACATACTCGGATCATAACGTAAGTGGGTAGAGACGCCATCATCCACAATCGCGACTTCCACTGTTTCTTTAAAATAGAAACCACGATGAAACAATTGCATCTGGAATGGCAAACCATCGTCAGCCCAGAGAGAAGACGTAGGATTAAAACGAATATCTCTATACTCATCGTAATTTAAATCTTGCAAAGTAGCAGGTAACGTAAGGTCAGGTTCTTTATAAGGTAATTTAGCCAATTTACGCGCTAAATTAGCAACCGTATTACGGTCAAATTTTCCATTTACTGCATAAAGTGCTTTCGATGCCCCCTGCTCTTTTAATGAATTAGCTTGTGCCGCTAAAGGAATCATTGAAATGGATAAACTGGGCAATAAAAGACTCATCACACTCAAATTCTTCCAAGAAATAGAACGTAAAGACTTATATAGTAATGACATATTTAAACTCTTAAGTTATGAATGAAAATAACGTAACAAACGTTAAACTATTTTATGTTGATATAAAAACTACCTTTTAATTGGTAAGTAACCATTCAATTAGTAATAATTAAGTAGATAAAACAGTGACCTTCATAACTATCGACTACTAAACAACCTGTAAGTTCTAAAATAATCATCAACAAATAACATTATAAAAACAAAAAAATAAGAGATAAAAAGACGTTGATATTAGATTTATTATTTTGACCTCGGGGCGCTGGCTTCAGCCTGCAGGGATTCTGGTGTTGGGTTTATTCTTTTAATTCTATAACGTTAACCCTTTAACCTCTGCTATCAAAGCAAAAACCAAAACATAACAATAAACACAATCAACACAATCAACTCAAAAAATACCTGCAAGCTAAAGCATGCGCCCCCAGTTCAAAACATTGTTTCGTGACATGTTGAACTGGATGCAAGTAGTAAATAGCTTTTGACCTCAGCTCGCTAGACTAAGCTTGTAAGAAAGTTGATATTAGATTTATTGTTTTGACTTCGGGGCGCTGGCTTTAGCCTGCAGGAGTTCTGGTGTTGGGTTTATTCTTTTAAATCTATAACGTTAACCCTTTAACCTCTGCTATCAAAGCAAAAACCAAACATAACAATCAACACGAAAAGCATCTGCAACCTAAAGCATGTGCCCCCAGTTCACAACATTGTTTAGTGAAACGTTGAATTGGATGTCGATTACCCGAAACATTAATAATCAACCTAAGCATTCATCAACCAAGCATTAACGGCCAACCTGACAAACGCCCACACAATAAAACCTTATTGAACAGTAATAACATCGCCGGTCGATTCAGCAAGTGCTTTAGTCACCTGACTATGTTGCACTAATAGCATCGCCGTTTCATGCTGTGCGTGTACAAACGAGTGAATAGCAAGATCGGCTAACTGCTCTTTCTCATCCAAGGTATTAATCTTAACCACCAAGTTTGCTTGAGGATGATATTTCAATACAGACTCACAAATGATCTTAATATTTCTAATAGAATTCACTGTCAAAATAATACTAGACGATAACTCTATCTTGAGTGACTCCAATACAGGTTGCTTGTCTAAATGACCGAAGTAAGCGTGATAGCCTCTTTTTCTCGCAATCAACACATGTTGTAAGTTATCAGAGATAATTAAGAAGTTTTTATTTTTACCTTGTAACTCTTTAGCAACGATTCGTCCTAAGGTATCGAAGCCACAAATAACCGTATGATGATCCACCGTAACAGGCGTGATTTTGTCGGCCTCAAAGAACTCTTTAACAAACAAAGAAGCCAATTTATAAATATTGTTAACCATAAAAGGAGTGATAATCATCGACAGCACAGTCACCAAAATAAGGAAACCACCTAGCTCCTCTGACAATAGATTTTGACTGGTTGCTAAAGCAAAGATAGCAAAAGAAAACTCCCCGACCTGGCAAAGCGCTAATGCAGATTTTATCGAATCACTTTTATTCGATTCTTGTCTTATCAAAAAGTAAATCACAATCGCTTTAATCAACATCGCAGACACTAAAACACCAGCGACTAAATGCAGATGCATTAAGAAATACAACACATCAATTTTTGTACCAATAGAAAAGAAAAAGGCCCCTAATAATAGGTCTTTATAAGAAGCAATATCCGACTCAACTTTTACATGAAAATGACTTTCGGCAATTATCATACCTGCAATAAACGCACCTAAAGAATAAGTGAATCCCATTTCATGAGCCAATAATGACGCACCTAAAACGATGGTCAAAACAGAGCCAAGGAACATCTCCTCCATACGTGCTCTGCTTGAAAAATGTAATAACCATTCAATGATTTTTTTACCTAGCGTGAACATAAATACAATCACTAGACAGGCGTAAAGCGCAGTTTTTAATAAGACATCGCCAACCGACAACCCTTCTTTTGCTAAAAACCCAATCAGCAATAAGATCGGGATAACCGCTAAATCTTGGAAGATTAAAATCGCTACCGACTTTTCACCATAGGGTGTCACGATATCTTTAGATTTTTTAAGGTACGTCACCACAATAGCGGTAGACGACAAACTAAAAGCCAAAGCAATAATTATCGCAGAAGTGGTATCTAAGTGAATCAAGTAGAACGCAATTAAAAAGATGATTACAGAACTCGCAACCACTTGCACAAACCCATTCACAAAAATTATTTTTCGCAGTTTTTTCAGTTTAGAAAAAGACATTTCCAAACCAATGGTAAACATCAAGAAAACAATACCAAACTCCCCTATCAAATCGAGAGAAGAGAGATCTGCATGGCCATTAAAATCGAAAATATTACTGATGATTGTGCCTGTAATGATGTAACCCACGATGTGTGAAATAGCGAATTTAGTAAGCACAATATTGATAATACTTGCGATGGCTAATGAAATAGCAAGGATAATAAGTATCGAGTCCATGTAGGGCCTTAAATAAAAGAGTTAGTAGTCAATAATATATAACGTAGATCACATCTCACAAACTCTTTTCTCAACATAAATGGCTAATAATTAATTATTTTTATATTCAAAAAAAGATATCTATGCACTTTATTAACAGGTACTTACCGACTACTACGGAATAAAACCCCCTACCTTTAACAATATGTAATAAATGATGAAAAATTAAGCACAAAAATATAACTATACCCATTACCGTACAAGGTGCGTTACTCAGTCGTTAGCTTGATTTCAAATCAAGGCCCAACATGAATGCAATGGCTATCCTTATTGGTAGAGTTGGTTTTCAAGCGAACAACCTAGAGGGCAAGCTGTGAAGTAAAAATCTTAGTTGCTAGACAGTATCGATTTTACCCATTAGAACTTTCTCTTTCTAACGAGTATCTAATCACTTCACTGCTTACTGAATGTTGCACCTTGGATAGTAACGGATATATATCTGATCAGCATGAAAATATAAGATTACTGTTTCTATATTTTTTATATCTTAATTATTAGCTCTCTAATTATTAAGAAGACTAATAATATATGCAGCCTGTAAATTAAAATAAGGTAAGACACAAAAGAAAACACTTCAGAAGTAAACATCCCAAAACCACTATACCTGACCAATAAAGAAACAATAAATAAGTAAACTTATTAAATTATCATACAAATAGACAATATATTGACCGAAGATAAGGTTTTAAGCTAAAAAGTGATTAAACTTTTAACATTCAGATTATTAATGCAAAAATAGTTTTTCTAAAAAAATCTTTAACTTATACCGATTACATTAAATAAGTTATCGAAATTTTGCACTGGAAAAACAGTTCAATTCAAGGCGTAAATTGACGTAAAAGGCTATTCCCTTTACGAAATTTACAACGAGGAAGTGGGCTGTTTTAACAAAAAAAATAGATAAGCTATTTAATGTAATTGGTATTACACATTAAATGACAATGAAAAATCTATTCATGCTTACACAGTTTTAAAGGGGATAAAATGACCACAAAAATAGAAGGTGCAGAAGGTGTAATTCATGCTGTTGACTTAGCCGTTAGACCGTTTGGTTGGCTATTATTAACCATATTCGTTGTTGGATATTACTTTATTGCAGCGGAAGAAAAATACCATATCAACAAAGCTAAGCCTGCCCTGTTCACCGGCACATTTATGTTTATGTTACTCGGTGGATATTACGCAGTAAACGGATTAGATTTTAGAGCATTCGATACTGAAATCGCACATCTTATATTAGAGATTGCAGAAATATTCTTCTTTTTGTTCGTTGCAATGACGTTCATCGAAGCGCTCATTGAAAGGAATGTATTTGATGCGTTAAAAGAAAAACTCTTAAAATCAGGGTTTAATTATAAAAAACTGTTTTGGGTAACAGGCCTTCTAGCTTTCTTTATATCACCCGTCGCAGATAACTTAACAACCGCCCTTATTCTTTCAACTGTATTAATCACTATAGAAAAGAACAACAAAGCATTTCTTATACCTGCCGCCATTAATATCGTTGTAGCAGCAAATGCTGGTGGTGCTTGGTCTCCATTTGGTGATATTACTACATTAATGGCGTGGTCAGCAGGTAAAGGTACATTCATTGATTTCTTGTTCCTATTTCCATCAGCTGTTATTGGTTGGGGCATTACAGCGTTCTTGCTGTCTCGATTTGTACCAGAAGGAGCACCTGAAAAAATAGAAGGGGCGGAACCCGTTAAAATTCACAAAGGTGGTAAAGTGATTATTGGTCTTGGTGTTTTCACCATTGCATCAGCGGTCTTAGGTAAACAACTCATGCATTTACCACCAATGTGGGGGATGCTATTTGGCCTTTCATTATTACAACTTTACGCATACACACTTAAAAAATACCATAAAAATGACATTCAAATTTATAAGTCTGTTTCAAAAGTTGAAAATGATACCTTATTATTCTTCTTCGGTATCCTAGCAGCGGTTGGCGCACTTCACTTTGCAGGTTTCTTAAACCACGCCGCTAAACTTTATACATTATTTGATCCTATGTACGTCAACATGGGTGTCGGTTTCTTATCAGCGATTGTTGATAACGTACCTGTGATGTCAGCCGTCTTAAAGTCATCACCGGATATTCCATTAGCACAATGGATGTTAGTAACATTAACCGCTGGTGTCGGTGGTAGTATGATCTCTTTCGGTTCTGCTGCGGGTGTTGGCGTAATGGGTAAACTAAAAGGTATTTATACATTTAGTGCGCACATGAAATATTCATGGACAATCGTCATTGGTTATTTTGCTTCCGTGGCCGTTTGGTATATTCAATTCGAAGTGCTTGGACTTTATATAAAACCAGCCGTGCAAGCTATAGCGGGACATTAACTTAAAGCGACCGTTATCACACTCGCGATATCGGTCGCTTTAATGACAAAAGAAAAAATAAAACAATAAACGATCGAAGTAAATAGTGGCAATGAATAAATAGAGGAGGTAAATAGCGACAATAAATAACTACAATAAATAACTACAATAAATAGCTGAAGCAAATAGTTAATATTTTTTAATTTACTATTGCAATTTATACCACTCAGCGTAAAACGTATTCTTTCACTGCTCTTCAAAGGAGAAGACAACAAATGGCGAAGCACAACAAAAAGGTTAAAGCACAATCACCAACCTTAAATTCAACACCAAAACAAACTGACCTAGCGCGTGGCACCATCAACCATTCAGCAATGGCCGCATTAGTAACAAGCAAGATTTTTTGCATGAGAGTCGTTAAAGCGAAAAAAGGCAAAGGTTCATTTAACCGTAAAGTAAAACACTCGAGCAAAGAGTGTTATCAAATAGCGGCTTAAGCGCCATTATCTGATAGCACTTTTTATATTGAATACAAGACATAACCTGCAATACTTAATGCAGAACATAAGCTTGATAGAGGCTGCATGTGCATTACAGCAGTATTTTAAAATGGTTTAATCAGCCTAAAGGTGAGATTAATTCTAGGTGCAACACTGCGTTGAGTTTTAGTAATACAGTGTTGCCAATGATGCTGTAATACGCCATGCATTAACAACAAACTATTATGTTGAAGCTCGCAAGTCACTTTTTGTAGCTTATCTTGATTATGTTTTAATATAAAGCGACGAGTTTCTCCCAAACTGTATGACGCTATCACTGGGTTTACCCCTAATATTCTTTCATTATCAGCATGGTAGCCGACCGAATCTTGCCCATCTCGATATAAGTTTGCAAGTACACAATTAAAGCGATATCCCGTTATAGTTTCTATTGTAGCTTTCAACGCTAGCAATTTTGGAGTGAATTCAACTGTTTTATATAACTTTTGATAACCCCCTTCAGCACTAACACCGTAATCCCCAAACCAAGCTGTTAAACGCGGTTGTAAGTGACGCTGCTTATAGATGGTTATCGACTCCTGTCGCCAAATTGGCGAATTTAATAATTCAGAAAATAGCGCCGAAGCTTCATCCTCTAATAATAATTGCTGCCAACAAGTAACCATGCCGTCACTATTAATAAGTTCAATCGGTGGTTCATCGTCAAAAAGGGACAAGGTCATGAGTAATCCGAAATTAATTCAAATTGAAGGAATTATATTTAAAAAATATCTTTATAAATATTCAGTGTCCAAAAAAGATTCGCCAATGATGCAAACCTAACTATTTAAACTAAATTACGGATAAAAAATCGATAAAGTATGGTTATTGTCGTATATTTTTCACTTTAATCAGCTTTGAAAAACCAGTTACTACTTCGATGATTTTATTTGAACGTCACATTACAGGTATTATCCATAATTTAATTACAAAATTAGGTTTTAATTAAAATAAAAAATATTAACAAATCGTCCCAGCTCCAAAGTTGATGTCCTTATCATTATCAACAATTGCTTGGGCTGCAATGGTTAGACCTTCAACAATGGTGTCTAAAGACATAGTCGATTGACTACCATCAAGGCATTGATTAGTCATTAAAGGAATATGTACAAAACCGTGGTTGATATTGGTGTCTCGTAGGTAATGTTGAATACCATAAAAAAGGTGATTACACACAAACGTACCAGCGGTATTCGATAGTTGTGCAGGTATGCCCTTATCTTGCATTGCTTTTACCATGGCTTTGATAGGCAAGGTTGAAAAGTAGGCATCGGGTCCATTTTCCAACACTTTTTGATCAATCGGTTGATTACCGTCGTTGTCGGGAATGCGGTAATCATCAATATTGATGGCTATTCTTTCAGGTGTAATGGCGCTTCGTCCACCAGCTTGCCCTACTGTCATTACATAATCAGGCTTATGCATTTTAATTGCGCTAATGACTGCGTCAATTGAAGTTTGAAGTACAACAGGCACACTACAGGTTACTACCCTTGCTCCTTCAAGCTCAAGTCCATCTAAGCGTTTAACCGCCTCTAATGCAGGATTTTTATTATCACCACCGAAGGGTTCAAATCCAGTTATTAATAATGTTTTCATGGTCGACCTCAGAATGCTAAGAAATAGATTAGGAAAGTATTAATGGTCAACATTAATAAACCCGGTACAAGTTGCAGGAAGATTATCTGGTTTTTATTTTTCAATGCTAATAAAGCAGCCGGCACAATATTGAAATTAGCGGCCATTGGCGTCATTAACGTACCACAATATCCCGACAGCATGCCGATAACGCCAATAATAACTGGGTTCCCGGATTGTTCAATCATTAATAATGGAATAGCGACACCGGTGGTAATAACCGCGAAGGCAGCAAAAGCATTCCCCATGATAATAGTAAATAACGCCATACCAAATGTATAACACATGACATAAGCAAATAGATTATTGTTAGGTATGATTTCTTTTACTATTTGAGAAACTGTTTCACCAACGCCTGCTTCTCCAAATAAATAGCCAAGAGCAGCCAAAAATTGGGATAATATAGCAGCCCAACCAATGGTATCAATCAATCTACGGCCTTCATGAACGCTTTGCTGAACCGTGCCTTTTGTGATCACGATTGCCACAATTAAAGCGAGTGCTGCACTTATTCCTAATCCAATTAATGCACTAGAGTCCGTCATTTTTGACCATAAAATAGTCACTACGGGAATAATAAGAGCGGGAATAAACATGCTATTTTTTAGGCTTTTAGCACTTTCCATTCTGAATTTTTCGTCAGAATGACCGTAACTACCGATACCCATCAATCCACATGCTGCGATTAAGGTCATTAACAAGACCATCACGCCTACAAACCAATCCGGTAACATAACGCCAAAGGTAAATGAGAAACCATAAATCAACCAAAATAGACCAGTGCCAATGCGTTTTTTATTACTTTTATCAGCAAATGTTTGAACGGCGAATACAATTAATAAAAGCCCAGTGGCTTGATATACATACTCTAGCATTCTGATTCCTCCGATACTTTTGATACCACAGCCGCTTTCTTTTGCTCAATTTTTGCAAAAACAAAGAAAATAATAATGGAGGCGATTGCAGAAGGAAGTGCCCAGACATACATGTCATCAAGCTCCATCGAATAACCAGCTTCGTCTAACACGCCTTTAATCAGTAACAAACCGCCACTACCAATAAAAAGAAGTTGGCTAAAGAAGTTTCCAAAATTTTCACTCACCGCAGCAAACGCTCTCACACGTAATCTTTGTTTTTCTGTGATCGCTGGATTAGACGTTATTGCAGCAGCTTCGGTCATGGGTGCTATCAGAGGGCGCACCATTGAAGGATGTCCACCCAGACTTAATCCCATTGCATTGGTTACTTTTCTGAGTAACAGATAGGCAAAGGTAACTTTACTAACCGATGCATTTTTCATCGATGAGATGAGGATTTCAGCACGTTCCTTTAATCCGTAATGCTCAAGTAACCCAATCATAGGTAAAATAAGAATAAACAAAGACATGTAACGATTTTTAGTAAATGAAGAACCTAATATACTGAGTATTTCAATTATCTGTAAATGGGCAATTAACCCTGTCACCACTCCCGCAATAAGAATAACAAGTAAAGTATTTAACCTTAACATGAACCCAATTGTGATTATCCCTATGCCAATCAAAGGCCAAAAATCAATCATTGTAACTTCTCCCTATAGTTATGTTTTATCGATAAATTATTTCTACTTAATGATTAAATCGTGCTTATAAATAACACAACAAATACAAGTTAAATGTGATTTACATGCGTTTCGCGCACAAAATACTATAAAAGTTAGAGCATCATCTATGCCATTTAATTTGTTATCGTTTATGCATAGCAAAAAAATTGTTACCTAACCTAGTAATAATGGGGCTTTGATAGATGAATTTATTTATTAAAAAATTAATTACACGATATTTAACAAATCGGCTGGATAAATACTGCCTAAAATTGCACTCATTTGGTGTGCATTGCCCCAAAGTAGTGTGCAGATCTCACCTTAGATTGAATACGTTCAACTTTCACTTCCTTATGTTTAAAGTATTAAATGAAAAACAACTTAAAAATTAACCATTAAAAATCAACATGTTGATGTAAATATTAGTAATTATCATTTCTAATATTTAAGAAATGTGTTCTATGTCGCTTCATTTGGTATGTAATGTGCAATGATGTAAATAGGATGTAAATTGAATATAATTTACATGCAATATGTAATTGGATTGTTATTTTTTTATAATTGATAAGGGATAATCTATGAAAATGTTCAAATTGGCAGCACTCACGTTTGCAGTAATCAGTTCAGCAACCACCTCCGCAGCAACACGTTGGGATATGGCAACGCCTTATGTGGATGCGACACACCATACACAAAACAATATTCAATTTGCTGAAGAAGTTAAAACAGCAACGAATGGAGAATTAGAAATTATCATCCATTCAGGTGCTTCGTTAATTAAGCATAAAGAAATCCCTAAAGCAGTCCGTAGCCAGCAAGTTCCTATCGGCGAAGTTTTTATTGGGATAATGGGTAATGATGATCCCATTTATAAATTAGATAATATTCCTTTTTTAGCGACTGACTTTGATCAAGCCAAAAAACTATACGCAGTATCTAAAGCAGCGCTTGAAGCTAAATTAGATGAAGATGGTTTGATGTTATTGTATTCCGTGCCTTGGCCACCACAAGGTATCTACAGCCAAGAACCCGTCAATAAAATCGAAGACTTTAAAGGGGCAAAATTACGCTCTTATAGCTCCACCCTTTCTCGCTTGGCTATCTTATTGGAAGCCTCTCCAACAACGGTACAGACGGTTGAAATTCCTCAGGCATTCTCAACTGGCATTGTGAATATGATGATCACATCACCAACGACAGGTGTTAGTAGCCAGTCTTGGGATTACGTCAATAACTACACTGATGTTCAGGCATGGATTCCAAAAAACATGGTCATTGTTAATAAACGTGCTTTTAGACGTTTAGATAAGCCATTACAAACTGCACTTTTAGCTGCTGCAGAAAAAGCTGAAACACGCGGTTGGGAAATAGCTATACAAGAAACCAAAGATAAAACGGCTGAATTAGCTGCACACGGAATGACAGTCAGCGAACCGAGCGAAGTGTTGATGACCGAACTTAAAAAAGTAGGTGAAAATATGGCAACAGAATGGGCTGAAGAAGCAGGAAGTAAAGGCAAAGCCTTGTTAGAAGAATACAAGTAACACATTTACCTTTACTCATAACCCATTAAGGAGAGCCTGATAATGAGAACACTGTTAGATAAACTCTATTTTTTTTCTGGTGCATTATCAGGACTTTGCATTGTCGCCATTTGCGCCGTCATTTTAGCGCGGGTTGTCGGCAGATGGTTTAGTATTGAAATCCCATCTAGTGATGATTTTGCTGGTTTTTTATTAGCAGCAGCCAGCTTTTTAGGATTGGCTTACACCTTCCGTGGTGGTGACCATATCAGAGTTAATTTATTTATCTCTAGGTTACCAATCTCTTTAAACCGTTGGATAGAAAGGTTTATTTTAATACTCGGTTCAATATTGATTATTTACCTCACCTGGCAACTGGTATTCATGGTATTAGAATCACATGAATATAATGACCTCTCATCTGGCTATATTCCTGTGCCACTTTGGATGGTTCAATTACCGTTAGCGTTAGGTATGGTTACCTTCAGTATTGCAATTATTGACCAAACTTTTTGTCATTTATTTTTAGGTCAAATGCTTCCAAAATCAGAAGAAGAAGCATTAGCAGATAGCGAACAAATCGATATTACTACCACAGACTCATTGAACACGGAGCGTCAATAATGAATGAGATGATGATTGGATTTATTTTACTGTGTGTTTTATTTGCTTTATTAGCCAGTGGCTTTTGGGTTGCCTTTACGCTGATAGCCGTTTCGATTGCGGGAATGGTATTGATTGGCAATGATAACTTCGGTTTATTATTTGGTACTTCAACTTGGGCATCGGTGTCCGATTGGTCTTTAGCTGCTTTGCCCTTATTTATTTGGATGGGCGAAATTCTGTTCAGATCGAATCTATCAAAAGATTTATTTAAAGGGTTAACACCTTGGTTGACTGGTGTACCCGGCAAACTATTGCACGTTAACATTTTGAGTTGCGGTATTTTTGCAGCGGTATCAGGTTCATCTGCTGCAACAGCTGCAACAATAGGTAAAATGACATTACCTGAACTTAAACGTCAGGGTTACGACGATAAAATGGCCATCGCAACGTTAGCTGGATCTGGCACGTTAGGCTTGCTCATACCGCCTTCTATCATTTTAATTGTTTACGGCGTTGCCGCTGAAGTTTCAATTGGACGTTTATTTATGGCTGGTGCATTACCCGGCATCATGCTGGTTATTTTATTCATGGGGTATACGGCTTTTTGGTCTTATAGAAACCCTGACAAATCGCCACAAACAGAAAGAAAATATACGTGGACTGAAAAATTTTCATCATTGTTACGTTTGATTCCTATTGGCACGCTGATATTTTTTATTATCGGTTCAATCTATGCAGGATTAACAACCCCAACTGAAGCCGCGGCCTTTGGTGTTGTCGGTTCACTCATTTTAGCGGCGACCAGTCGTTCATTATCGATGAATACGTTTATTGATAGTTTAATGGGCGCAGTTAAAACCTCATGTATGATTATATTTATACTGGTGGGAGCCGCTTTCTTAACCATGGCAATGGGCTTTATTGGCATACCGCGCATGCTGGCAGAAAATATAGCATTGTTAGAGTTATCACCTTATATGCTGCTTTTCATACTAACCATTATGTTTATTATTCTGGGCTGTTTTTTAGATGGTATTTCTGTTGTGGTATTAACCACTTCGATTGTATTACCTATGGTACTTGAAGCGGGAATCGATCCACTTTGGTTCGGTATTTATATTGTACTTGTAGTAGAAATGTCCCAAATAACCCCACCAGTTGGCTTTAATTTATTCGTGATTCAAAGCCTAACAGGACGAGATATACTTTTTGTCGCCAAAGCAGCCTTACCTTTTTTCTTTTTGTTACTCTCCGCTGTTTTAATCGTTACGATTTTCCCACAAATTGTCACTTGGCTACCACACACAATGTCTAGAGGTTAATAACATGGTCAAAGAAATCAAAACTAATACGAATACCAATACCAATAAAAATAAAGATAAAGATAAAGATAAAGATAAAGATAAAGATAAAGATAAAAATGAATATATCCCTATTTTATCATCTTCACATTTAGGTGGCGAAAATGCACAAGCATTAAGTGAATTCGAATATGGCTTAGTCATGGTTAACAACGCATTTCAACGCTGGATGCAGTCATGTAGCACAGCTTGTGAACAACATAATTTAAGTACTTTAGATAACCTCGTTATTCATAATATTTATCATCGAGAGCGTGCTAAACGCATTACTGATGTGGCTTTTACTTTAAATTTAGACGATAGCCATAACGTTTCATACTCTGTAAGAAAGTTAGTTAAATGTAATATGTTGCAACACGAAAAACGTGGGAAAGAGACGTATTACAGCGTCACGCCTTCTGGTAAGGAATATTGCTTGGAGTATGCAAAAATTCGTGAAAAATGCTTGCTTCAAGCACTTGATCACCTGTCTGTGGATAGCTCACTCAGTGAAGTGGCGAAATTAATGCGTACTCTTTCAGGCGTGTATGCGCAAGCTTCTCGCGCAGCAAGTTCTCTATAAAAATAAGGAAAATTCAATGCTAATTAATTGTGATATGGGTGAAAGTTACGGCATTTGGGAAATGGGTCAAGATAAAACGATAATGCCTTTTGTTGACATGGCGAACATCGCTTGTGGTATGCACGCATCTGATCCCAGTGTGATGTTAACCACGGTGCGATATGCAAAAGAGCACGGAGTCCGAATAGGCGCTCATCCTGGTTACCCAGATTTACAGGGTTTTGGACGACGTTTTATAGAAATGCCCGCTGAAGAACTAAAAGCTTATGTTATTTATCAATTGGGCGCTTTAAATGGTATCTGCCAAAGTGAAGATGTGGCCATTAGTTATGTGAAACCACATGGTGCACTTTATAACGCCATGATGAAAAAAGATGACATTTACATTGCGTTACTGGAAGCCATTGCGAGTTATGATATTAAATTGCCTTTAATGATAATGGCGGTGCCTGATCATCTTCATTACACCACTTTAGCTGAACAGTATGGCGTTGAATTAATATTCGAAGCCTTTGTTGACCGTACCTATCTTTCAAATGGACGATTAACTCCGAGAAGCCTACCCGGCGCCTGCCATGACGATTTAGACGTCATCTGTGCGCAGGCGATGAAGCTCATTTCAGATCAGTCGATAACCAGTATCGACGGTGAAGAAGTTAACATTAAAGCAGATACGTTATGTATTCATGGTGATGGAAAACTCGCCGCTGATATTGCAAAAACCTTAAGATTACAAATCACTGAATACACAGAGTCAATAATATGCAAGTAAAGCTAGTTAATGAGAATAGCCTTATTATCTATTTTTCAGAATCAGTCAGTATAGAAACGGCTGATTTTATTAACTATGTTTACCATCGATTAAATGAAGACTTAGGTGATGTAATTGAAAATATTATTCCTTCTTATACATCTATTTTAGTAAGTTGTAATTCACGAAAAATTGGTTTGCAAGGTTTTCAGAGGGTGGTCAAAACTGCACTGAATAGCTTAGATTCAAACAACACTGATGACTTTAAGCCTAAGCAAATTGAACTACCCGTTTATTATGGAGAAGAAGTTGCCTTAGATCATGAAGATATTTCGCAACATACCGGATTACCCTTTTCAGACATAATCAAACTACATACCAGTGAATATTACCGTGTTTTCGCTATTGGCTTTGCACCAGGTTTTGCTTTTTTAGGCAATATTCCCGCACAAATAGCCATGCCGCGCAAGAAGAGCCCAAGAACAAATGTACCAAAAGGCAGTGTTGCTATTGCAGATAGGCAAACGGCAGTATATCCGAATCAATCTCCCGGTGGTTGGCAGATTATAGGACGTACCCCTATTAATTTACTGGATATTACAACAAAGAATTTGAGTAAATTTTCAATGGGTGATCAAGTGAAATTCAAAGCAATAGATAAACAAACATTTTTAGCCATGGGTGGCATACTTTAAAGGTGACAAGCAATCAATGACATTACGTATTAAGCAAGCAGGTGCATTAAGTTTAATCCAAGACCTCGGTCGCTTTGGTTATCAAGATGTAGGCGTAACAGTAGGTGGTCCAATGGATAACCATGCTTTTTATTGGGCGAATCGATTATTGGATAACCCACCAAACGCTTCGCAAATTGAAATGACTATGGGCCCTTTTGTTGCTGTGTTTGAACAATCTACCACTTTCTCGCTTTGTGGTGCTGAGGTTGTAGCAAAATTAAATAACCAAATAATTAGTAACTGGCATTCATGGGTAGCAAAATCAGGTGATGTATTAACCCTAAGTTTCCCTAAAACAGGTCTACGTACTTATCTTGCCGTTGCAGGCGGTTTTGATGTACCTAAAATGCTTGGAAGTACTAGTACCGTTGTTAGAGACCACTTTGGCGGGATAACGCAACAAGGCGATAAGTTACTTGACGGTGATACCCTGCCTTATCAACCAAACGTATCTTCATATTGTCGTGGTGTACTAAAACAATTTATCCCTGATTACACTGAGACCATCAGAATAGGTGTGCTGCCAACTTATCAATTTGATCAGTTTGATGAGAAAGCAGTCAATACTTTTTTAAACGAGATTTATACCGTAACACCCTTAATTGATAGAATGGGTTATCGACTTGAAGGTGCGACGATTGATTTTCCTGATCAACATTTTATTTCTGAAGGCATTGTACCCGGCTCGATTCAAATCCCAGCCAATGGTCAACCAATCGTATTAATGCGAGATAGACAGTCCATTGGTGGTTATCCAAAAATAGGCTGCGTTTGTAATAGAGATCTCAACTTACTGGCACAAGCGACACCGGGCACAAAGATACATTTTTTCTTGCAAGATTTGTTTGAAGCTGAAGCGGAACTCCAACAAGAACAACATTATTTTTTCAATCTATGACAATTCAATTTATGATAATATGTATAACAAATTTAAACTCTATGCAAAAAGGTTAAACTTAAGAGCCCATTCAGCATAAATGAAAGAGCTTATAAATAGGTAATAAAGTTTTGATTAATAAGACTAGAGTTTCCCTAACTCTAAAATAGTTTCAGCTGTAACCATATCGCCTTTCATTGTTTTTACCGTCACATAATAAACATGATTATTGCCGCCTGAACAAGGTGGCATGTATGCCCTTTATATATATCGTCCTGCTCCTCGGAGAGCTTCAATCATGGTAAATTTCGGGAAAATTAAATGAATGTCCTGGTACTGATGGAATATCTACTGTTTTAGACATTGCATCAAGACTATAACTCATACGGACATGTCTCCCGTTATCCATCTTTTTAGAGTCACGGTCACTATATCGAAAACAATTGAATCAGAACCTGATGGAATATCCATTACATGCAACTTAGGCGTTGCAGAGCTTTCTACAACAAATTTATCACATTGCTGACCAACCGGAATTTTTGCACCATCCTGAACACTATCAGTCAGTTTGGCTTCAAGTACTGAAGTAAACATAGAGAAAGTTGAAGTAATAATTAAAGAGCTTAATAGTTTACATTTCTTAATAAATATCCATTTCAATAGGCAGCTTTACCAAATGATTTTGAGATACTGGTACTAAACATATCTTTTAAAAATACAAGTACAGCGTTATACAATATTTAGATGCTATGTATGCGTTATAATCAAAATAATATCGATTACATTAAATAAATCATCTAAATTTTGTGCAGGAAAAATGACTTAGTTTAAGGCGTAAGTTGAGCTAAATGCTTGCACCCTTTACGAAAGTTACAACAAAGAAATAAGTTATTTTAACAAATTAAATAGAACCATTAATTAGTGTGGTTGGTATAATACCAGTCAAATATAAAATAAGCTCAACGTGACAAGTTAAACACCATTTATAAAAACGCTATTGAATTGTGATAACTCAATAGCGTAATTGAGGCTTGGTTAATGGAAGGTTAAGAATTTACTGCAACTTGTTCAATAACTTCATTTTTTGATAAACGATAATTGTTCAACGTTACCACGACAATCACTACAATACCGGCAATATTGATATAAAGGTAAGGCACTAACATTGTAAACCCTGACACAAGCAACATAGCACGAGCTGGGAACGATAATTTCGTCGCTAAACGTCCTTCGATCGTTCCTGCAAAAGCAATAATCAAACCAATGGTTAAAATAATTGCAATAATGAAATCTATATTCTGCCCTTCCATCCAAATAAGACCTGAAAAAGCCATCATAATCGGAATGATAAAGAAGCCCTGTGCGAGTTTAAAAGCTTGAATAGCAGACTTCATCGGAGACGTATTAGCAATACCCGCCGCAGCAAATGCCGCTAATGCGATAGGAGGAGTAACATTAGATGTTTGTGATAGCCAAAATACAATCATATGGGCAGCTAATAACCCAACGCCTAACTCAGTCAAGCTTGGAACAGCCATAATCGATAATACAATATAAGCTGCAGTTACTGGCAACCCCATACCTAAAATAACCGCTGCTATAGCAATAAGACCTAAAACGGACCACAGATAACCACCTGACAGCGCCATTAAGAACTGTGTAAATTGCAAACCAATACCTGTTTGCCCTACCACCCCCACTACAATCCCAGCGGTACCACAAGCAACTGAAATAGGAAGTGCAAGTAATGCACCTTCTTTCAATCCTTCAAAGAACACGGGGATAGTTATACGACTATGCTTACGGCACATTGCAGCAACTAAAATAGCAACGCAACCAGCAATACCAACCAAGATTGGTGAATAGCTCATTAGTAATAGGCTAGTTATTAAAATTAATGGCACTAAAAAATGCCAACCGTTTTTCAGAACAACAGATATTTTTTCAGTAATCTCCATGCCTTCTAACCCTAATTTACATGCCATTAAATGAACATAAAGTAAGGTACAAGCAAAATATAGAATAGCCGGCGCGATAGAAACTAATAAGATTTCGCTATAAGGAATACCTGTAAATTGCGCCATTACAAAAGCGCCTGCCCCCATTACTGGTGGCATGATTTGTCCGCCCGTTGATGCAGCAGCTTCAATTCCTGCAGCTTGCTCTGGTTTATAACCAAGCTTTTTCATCATTGGAATGGTTAAAGCACCTGTTGTTACCGTATTAGCAATAGCAGATCCTGATATTGAACCTAAAGCAGCTGAAGCAATAACACTGGCTTTAGCTGGACCACCACGATATTTACCCGCTATAGAGAATGAGGCATCGATAAAAAACTTACCGGCTCCAGTAACTTGGAGAAATGCTCCAAATAAGACGAAGATAAAAACAACCCCAGCAGCAATAGCAAGTGGCGCACCATATACTCCATTGGTTGAATAGATATGAAATCTAACAATCTCTTCTATTGAAAATCCCTTGCTAGCAACAGAAGCAGGTAAATAGTTACCAAAAATGGCATAGGCTAAAAATAATGCTGCAATCAACACCATAACAGTCCCAACGGTACGACGGGTTGCTTCAAGCAATAGCACAAGAATGATTAAACCTGATAATTGGTCAAGAAATGTTAACCCGTCCATTAGAAATGAGATGTCATCATAATCGAAATAAATAATATGATAAGAAGCCCAAGCAATCGCGCCAATAAACACTACATCGATTAAACGTCCGGCAAGATAAAACAGGGTTGATTGTTGAGATTTAATTAAAGGAATTGTAAAAAAAACTAATATTAACGCCCAGCTTAAATGAACAGGTCTAAATACAGGGGCAGATAAGTCTGCAGTGATCCCTTGCCAAATTTGAAATACAGATAACGAAATTGCAGCAAGTGCAGCAATTAATACCATTTTGTCCGAGATCCATTTACTTGTTGTTGATTCACTCATTTGACTCTCCGAAGGCAGTGTGGAAACCACCTTCTCACTCATTATTGTTATTATTGTGGCTTCGTATGAAGGCTTGTATTTGATTACAGTAGATTTTATAAAGGAATTTAAAACGACTTTACAGATGTAATCAAAATAAAAATTTAATTTTAAATCATCATCTAAGTTCCCTTTCTCATTTTTATATTTAAGAGAAAGGAAACCAAGAATAGACAGGATTTACATCTGTTCTTTTAAGTATTTCAATGAACCAGGATGTAAGTCGATCCCGTTTAATTTGTTCATATTTTCAAGCGTTGTGAATTTAGTTACGCTAATAACCTGATTAATTTTGCTCATATTTTCAAAAGCAACTTTAGTCATTTGGTAAGCAAGATCAGTATCCATATTTTTATTTACAATCAGGATATTCCAAACTGCAGGAGCATTAAATGCGCTAACATTTTTGTAGCTTTCCGCTGGTACTTCAATTGATTGGTAAGATGCATTATCTTCAGACACTTTTTTAAGTTCATCTGCAGTAAATGATAAAATTCGAATCTTATGCGTAAAGGCTAATTCAGTAATAGCACCCACACCAACACTTCCAACAATAACACCAGCATCAATTTGTCCTGCTGAAATAGCATTTGTTGTTGCAGTGTAATTTAAAGATTGAGCATCGATATCTTTATCTGTAATACCTAAAGAAGCAAGGATGTTGGTTGCACTTACACGCGTACCAGATCCTGGAGCACCTAAAGATATACGTTTACCTTTTAAATCTTTAATTGATTTAATATCTGAGTCTGCAGGTACAATGAATTGCACTACATTTGGATATAAAGCAAATAAAACAGATACGTCCATTTTACGAGGAAAAGGTTTAATACCTTCATGAGCTTGCAATACAACATTACCCATGGCAATACCAGCAAGCTGTTTGTTAGATGAAACTTTGATTGTATTCTCTACTGATGCGGCTGTTACTTCTGCACGCATGTCAAAGTCTTCTATATTTTCACTCCAAATTTTAGCTAAAATACCACCTAGAGGATAATAGGTACCACTTTGGCTACCGGTTCCAATCGTGTAGTTTTCTGCCATTGCATTAAAAGAAAATAGACATGCAAGCCCAATGATTCCATTTTTGAAAATATGTTTCATAAGTAATCCTTCTTATTGTTTAACAACACATTTAAGTGATGTGATTTAGTGATATATTTAATAAAATAACTTTTTTTATTAAATGATATATATTCCTGTTTTAACAGATATTCTATGATGTATTTGTTAACGCTTTGTTGCACAAAAGATTACCACTAAAGTCAACTCAGGCAATGCTTTGATCTCACAAAGATAAAGGTCTTCAAAGCTCATATAGCTTTTTGGGGGAGGAGATTATATAGATGAAACCGTTGAATCACTAGATAAATTTTATTTACAAACAACAACTTACATTTAAATCATATAAAAAATATTATTTCTTATTATTTAATTCACTAAAATAAGTGCGAAAAATTGAAGTTCAGTACTGTGAGTTTCGTCTAGTAATTAATGGATCATATTACTGATAACTTATATTTTTATCCAAACATTGAGTATATTTATCACCGTTCTATAACAATTTAACCATATTGATTAGAATAGACTTCTCTAACGTGTAACTTTTATTATGAGTACCAGCCATAAATGAAAATGAGTAATATGAATGAAGAAAGTAAAATATTTGTTATTGGACTTCCTCGCACAGGCACAACAAGCATTAGCGTTGCAATGTTAGAGGCAGGTTTTAAAGTTGCGCATACCGCCTTTACTAAAGAAGCTTTTAGACTAGCGGATGTAATTTCTGATGCTCCTTGTTTTTCGGACTTTAAACAATTAGATCAACTATTTCCTGGTTCCAAGTTTATTTATTTAGACAGAGAGCTTAAGCATTGGTTACCGTCAATGCAACGTTTGTTAAATAAAATGGCACCGGCTCTTAAACCTAAAACAGGCAGCTTTAGCCCTGTATTGAAAAGGTCATTTAATGAAACCTTCGTTACTAATAATGACAAGTTATTGAGTGACTTACATTTAACAAATTGTTATTTAAAACACAAAAAGCAAGTGCAGAGTTATTTCAAAGAACGTGAAAATCTACTAATAATTAACTTAAGCGAGCACGATAGCTTTTATAAATTATGTTTGTTTTTGTCCTTACCTTACCAAGATGGGCAATTATTTCCTCACCTGAATCAGGGGTCACAAGTTGCAAACTGGAAAGCTTATAAACATAAAAATAAAATCAGTAGTTTTAGTTCAGGTAAAGACCACCGTCAATTCTTTAATTATTAGTAATTTTACGTATCTAATCTCAATCTAAGATAAACAAATCGATACTGCACTGTCAATTTTACCTATTTCAGTATTAAATCACCCACCAATAGCTCATTATTAATACGATGATTTACTTTGAACTACAAAACTAACGACACTATATGACATGACATGACATGACATGACATGACATGAAAACGTAGCATATTAATATTTTATAGTATTATACCGATTACATTAAATATATTTTCTAAATTTTGGACTGAAAAAACAGTTCAATTCAAGGCATAAATTGAGCCTGTCGAAGATTAACTTCGTTAATCGTCTATCGGAAAATTAACCAAAAGAGGTTAATTTTTTAATGGCAGCTCCCTTTACGAAATTTACAACGAGGAAGTGGACTGTTTTAACAAGTAAAATAGATAAACTATTTATCGTGATTGGTATTACGCTTCCATTATCTAGAATAGAGTTTATCTATAATTTCACGTATAAATACACTTTACATTTTTAAATAAAAGTCTTTAGTTAAGCTAATATAAGGAAAAGAGTAGCCCGACCCATCATGAATAGTTAGCTCACTTTGCTTTGCTATCATTGAAGATGATGATTTTGTTAGTTCGATTAGCACACGTGTAGCGGCTTTATTTATTGTAGTTTTAACGTAAGTAAGCTTTGAAACTTGTAGCGTATTTTTCTCATTTGAAACATCGTCCAATAACTTAATAAATGCTTCTCCTTCTTGTTTTGGTAATACAAAACTTGCTAAACCTTCATTATTTAATAACTTTTGACAACTTGTTATGAGAGTTTGATGTGAAAGCATTGAAGTGTGGCGAGCGACTGCACGTTGAGTCGTTTTAGATTCTTCACCCGAGTTAAAATACGGTGGATTACAAATAATAGAGTCAAAGGTTTTATTGGCTTTAACAAACTCTTGTAATGGACAATAAATTACCGTTAATCTTGATGACCAGGGACTATTGATACAATTATCTATTGCAGCTTTAATAGCATTTTCTTCTATTTCTATCGCACTAATATGTGCGGATTGATTTCGCTGTGCACACATAATCGCTAAAAGCCCTGTCCCACAACCAATATCCAAAATAGTTTTAGCTTTGTCTACTTTTGCCCAAGCGCCTAGTAAAATAGCATCAGTACTTACTGGCATTCCACATTCAGCAGCAGTAATATGAAATTGTTTGAAAGTAAAATCTTTAGCCATCTCAGTTTAATGCCTTATTGTTAATAATAGTCGGATAAAATAAATTAAATATTAAAGATATAATTAATAAAAAAACCTAAATATTTATTATAACTACCCTAACCCTTTTTGGCATGATTAGTCAGTTACAATCTGATATCATTCTGTCTTTAATTCCCTGCAGAATTTTCTGCTCACTTTGGCTTTTTATAGGATATTTTTATGAGTCTTGCCGACAAAGTATTAGCTGTAAACAACGATTTACCAATTCGTACAGATCAGCCGGTCCACAGTGGTAAAGTGCGTTCAGTTTATTGGTTAACAGCTAAAGATAGCAAACGCTTAATTGAAGAAAAAGGTTACAACGTACCTAATGATGCGCCATTAGCCATTATGGTAATCAGTGATCGTATTTCTGCATTTGATTGTATCTGGCATGGTGAAGGTGGTATGAATGGTGTTCCAGGTAAAGGAGCAGCTCTAAATGCAATCTCAAATCACTGGTTCAAACTATTTAAAGAGCAAGGCTTAGCTGACAGCCACATTTTAGATATCCCACATCCTTTTGTTTGGATTGTTCAAAAAGCACGTCCAGTTATGATTGAAGCCATTGCACGTCAATACATTACAGGTTCAATGTGGCGAGCTTATGAAAAAGGAGAACGCGAATTTTGTGGGATCTCAATTGATGAAGGTTTACAAAATAATACTAAATTACCTGAATTGTTGATTACGCCTTCAACTAAAGGCATTTTAAAAGGTGTTCCCGGTGTTCAAGAAGTCGATGATGTAAATATTACTCGTCAAAATATTGAAGACAACTTTGCGGCCTTTAACTTTAGTTCGCCTTCTCATATCAATGATTACGAAAAACTATTAAAAGAAGGTTTTGATGTGATCAGTGCCGAGCTAGCTAAATTGGATCAAATCTTTGTTGATACAAAATTTGAATTTGGTTACGTGACAGATAAAGCTGGCAATGAAAAACTTATCTATATGGATGAAGTCGGTACACCTGACTCATCACGTATTTGGGATGGTTCAGCTTACCGCGAAGGTAAAATAGTTGAAAATTCTAAAGAAGATTTTCGACAATTATTACTAAAACACTTCCCAGATCCAGATATTCTGCTTAACAAGGATCGTATGCAGGAACGTTTTGCATTAGCAAAAGATAATGCTTTACCTGAAGCTGTATTGATGCAAATTTCTAAAACTTATACAAATATTGCTGAAAAAGTAGTTGGTAAGAAAATTGAATTATCTGAAAACCCTAAACAAGAAATTATTGATATTCTTCGTGAACAATACAATTTAATAGATTAATACTGACCGTTAATACCCTGTTAATAAAAGAGTTTATAAACAAGGTTATTTAAGTTAATTAACGCTATTATTAAGCAGGACATTGTCCTGCTTTTTTGTATCTGCTGTTTTTAATTTAGGAGAGTTATTATGTCAATGGGATGGGTTATCTTCATCATTGTGTTAGCGTTAGGCATTATATTGAGCAATATTTTGTTATTAAAGAAAAGTGCCAACATGAAAATTCCAGACAGTGTAGTAAAAGCGATGCAGGAAAAGAAAGACAAAGAGGCACGAGAGCACCTTGAACAAGAAAAAAAGGCACAAAAAAAGCCTGATTAAAGAATTAAGCAGGCTTGATGTTTATTATCTTCAAGGTTTAAAACCATTTATTTAAACTGTTTCAAACTTATAGTCGTCAAATAAACCTTTGTAAGTTTAATCTACAAAGGTTTAGTTTGTTGATCATTCTCTAAAATAACACTACGAATATTATCTGTAATACTTAAGTAAAGTTCAGTCACTTGTTGGTCAGATAATGGTTTCTTATCTGAATCTAACCACGTTAGTGATGTATCGCCACCGGTTAAATCTCCAAGTTGAACAAAGTACTCTCCTTCTTCTAAATCAATTGGGTTTAAGTTTCTTTCAGACCAATATTCATCGTCTTGAGATACAAATCTAACTAGGAAATAGCCTAAGTTCTTATCATTATCAACTGGTTTAAAACTCATTAAGCTAAGTAGTGAAGGTAACTTATTCCAGACATCAATAAACTCAGAATCAATAATCCAAGCTGTTTGATGGTTATCATCAAAACCGAGTTTAATTGGTAATGGTTTATTATTTGCTGTTTGTAACGCTTGAGATTGCTGTTTGACGTAGGCAAATTGTAGCATTTCATTTATAAAACGAATTTCTATATTGCGTTTAGTACGCCCTTTTAAAATATGTTTTATTTCTTCACCGTCATTTCGTGCTTCATAACGTTTAGCATCAACCACTAACGAAACACTACGGTCATCTGCGCCTTTATCTATTTGTAATTTATACACACCTTCTTCGTGATAGGTATTAGTACTAATAGAACCATAAGATCTCTCTGTGATCACAGGGCCAGTATCAATTGTTAAAGTATCAATATTACTATTAACGGGTGTTGAATTTTTATAAGCTAAATACTCAAGCGCTAAATCCCATACTGTTAATTGTGTATCGACTTGTTCTTTAAAAGCATTAAACCAGACTTTAGTTTCAGATAAATCAGAATCTAACAACACCCCATCCAAAACTGGCATTAGCTGACTTGGAGGACGCACATCAACATCAGAACCCATTAGACCAAATTGGTTCTGTTGATCGGTTAATGTGGGGATTTCAAAAGATGATCGATTTTCTCTTGTTGAAAAGGTACCACTATCATATTTATCGATTAAGGTGACTTCTTGATAATCAAAATCACCTTGTGCTTTTGCTCTGTCTTGGAAGCGAGCACAGCCAGTCACTGCAGAAGTAAGAATGACTAGGGTAGCAATTTGGGTTAACGCTTTATTTTTTTTCATGAAAGTAATTTTGCTTCAATTAATGCATTACGAACAATGCCTTGATATTGTTCAGATAATGTCGTTAATGGTAAACGTAATGTAGGAGTAGGAATTAATCCTAGTTCCGCACAAGCCCATTTAACAGGGATTGGATTCGCTTCATGGTATAAATGAGTGTGTACTGGCATTAACTGTTTATTGATTTCAAGTGCTTTTTCGACTTCGCCACTTAGAGCAAACTCACACATCTGTGCCATTTCAACAGGGGCAACATTAGTCGTTACTGAAATAACGCCGTGTCCACCTTGCAACATAAAGTCACAACCCGTTGAATCGTCACCACTGTAAAGTAAGAAATCAGCAGGTAAGATTGCTTTTAACTCAGCTAAACGCTCTAAATCACCCGTTGCTTCTTTAATACCAATAATATTTGGAATTTTAGCTAAACGAGCAACGGTTTCAGGCAACATATCAACTGCAGTACGCCCAGGTACGTTATATAAAATCTGTGGTAATTCACAAGACTCAGCAATCGCCTTGTAATGAAGGTATAAACCTTCTTGTGTTGGTTTATTGTAATAAGGAGTTACATTCAAACCCGCAACGATACCACTATTAGTAAATAACTTACTTAATGCAATCGCTTCCGATGTTGAATTTGCACCATTACCAGCGATTACAGGGATTCGACCTGCAGCATACGTAATAGTTCGCTCAACCACTTTTACATGGTCATCAACACTAAATGTTGCTGATTCACCAGACGTTCCTACGGCTACAATAGCGGCTGTCTTTGATTTGATATGGAACTCTACTAGTTCTTTTAATGCAATATAATCAATTTCGCCAGTCTGATCCATTGGGGTCACGAGTGCTACAATACTACCTGTTAACATGTAAATGCTCCTTTTATTGAGCGTCCAATGTTACTTTTGCAAGGCTTTAAAAACAAGAAGAAAAATGAACTGATTAACACTCTTAGCGAATATTTATGACATTATTGCTTATACTCACCTTTTTGTAAGCTAATTGCTTGAATATACACCGACTATAGGCTTTGATGACTTTCATATTTCACGTATCATCATTTAAATATTTTTAAATAAGAAAGAGGTTAAAATGCAAGCAGATATTTTTGATGTGACCGCGCAAGATTTTCAAACGGTAATTGCCCAAGGTTCAGTCAATAAACCTGTATTAGTTGCTTTTTGGTCTAGCCAATGCACACTCTGTCAATCGTTATTACCTTTGCTTGAACAATTACAAAGAGAGCATGCGAACGGTTTTACGCTAGCAAAAGTAAATTGTGATACCGAGCATCAAATTGTACAGCACTTTGAAATAAAAAGTGTTCCAACTGTTTATATGTTTGTAAATGGACAAGGTGTTGATGGTTTTGCAGGAGAACAAACACCGGCATTTATTAATGATTTTATTAATAAACATTTACCCGATCCTGCAATGGCTCTACTAGGTGACGCACAAACTTTATTTGCTCAAGGTAACCTTGAGGAAGCCAAATCAACGATTATCCAAGCACAAAAGCTTAATGCTACCGATAATCAAATTAAACTCGCATTGGCACAAATATATTTAGCATTAGGTGAGTTTGAAAATGCCAAACCTATTCTTGCAGAGATCCCAATGGCAGATCAAAATATGATCTATCATAGTTTAATCTCTGAATTAGAATTAGCAGAGCAATCTTCACAAACACCTGAAATAACGGCATTAGAAGCTGACTTATTAAATGCAGAAGATAAACTGCCTATCCAATATCAACTGTCTATTCAATACCATCATGTTAAACGCTATCAAGAGGCACTTAATTTGCTATATAGCTTGTTAAGCAAAGATCTTGGTTATGAAAATGGCGATGCTAAAAAAACAATGTTAGATATTTTAGCGACCATTGATGACGCTGCATTAGTTTCTGAATATCGTCGTAAGCTTTATAGCCTGTTGTATTAACTGATTTAAATGCAGCTTTAATAATATAAAGCTGCATTTCATTATTCAGCGCTACATCTAGTTATTTTATATATAGTTATTTGAAATAGACTTAATTTCAAATAGGTTTAATTTCAGATAGGTTTAATTTCAGATAAGTTTAATTTCAGATAAGTTTTAATTACAAATAAATGCTATGTCACGGTAACAATAGCAACCATTTTACTTTCACATCGAAAACTCTTTCGTATAATTATCCCCTTCAAATAAAGCACCTTTAAATTGACTGTACAACGTCAACTTACAAAACAAACTATTAACGTTAAAGAAGCATTTACCATTGCTAAACTTGATTAAGTAATACAAATAAAACTATATCCTAATAGACTTTTGTATATAATGCCTCGCCCTATTTTTTGTCCTTATGAATTACCCATTTTATTGATACTTTTAGTTAATTTCTCGGAATATACATGCAACATAAATCAACCACACAAGCTATTTTACTGTTAGTGCTAGCAAATTTACTGGCTTCTTTGTCTGATGTTTCATTAAAAGTGTTGAATGGTGAAGTACCGACTTTTCAATATGTGTTTATCCGTCAAATGATCAGTTTATTTTTTATTCTTCCATTTTGGATAAGACTGCCAAAAATAAAATACAAAGAGGGTTTTGATATGATTACCTTTTGGCGAGCACAATTCATTGTTGGCGGAAGTGCCTGTGCAATGATTGCTATTACTCATTTAACATTAGCAACAGCAAATGCCATGTTTTATGTTGCCCCACTAATGATGTTACCGATGTCTATTTTTCTGCTCAAAGAAACGCCCCCACTTAGTAAATATATTGCGACGGGTATTGGTTTTATTGGCGTTTTGATTGTATTACGACCTGATCAGTTTCATTGGGCAGCTATTGTTGCCTTAGGTAGCGCATTAACAATGGCTTTTTGTAATGTGTTTATTCGCCGCCTCCCCGTAGGACAACATCTACTATCTACCTTATTTTGGACGACGGTAATGACTTTACCACTAGCTCTATTTTTAGCGTTATTCGAATGGGAATTTGTATCGTTAACAAATATATTATGGATTGTAGCGATTAATATATTTGTATTGGGTTACCACGCAATAGTGGTTATTGCCTATAAAAAAGCAGATGTCAGTAATATTGCCTTAGCAGAATACTCTGGATTAGCATTTGTAACACTGTTTGGAATAATGTGGTTTGATGAAATACCAGATCTATTAACGGGTTTAGGCATACTGTTAATTGTTATTCCAATGATGCCACTTCCTTGGAAAAAATGGATAACAAAAGCTTAACAATAATACACTAAAAAAGGCTGTTAACATTCATGATGCAAAAGGCTTACAAGCGACATGTTTATTACTTGCTTACATTGCTATTTATAATTGATTCGCGTACTTTCAGATAAATTTTTAATAACATTATTTATCTTTCTATTGATGAGTTAATTCACCAAAGGTAGAAGAAAAATATAAATAACAAAGGATGTACGATGAAAGTTATTAAGTTTCTACCATTTATATTTTTAATGTCACTGACTGGTTGTGAAGTACTAGGTCCTTCAGTAAAAGTAACGGGCCCTAAAGTGATTGTAGGTGACTCAGGTCATAATGAGGTTATTCACGTGAAAGAGTCTAAAAGTAACGGAAATTTTTGCCCTCCTGGCCAAGCTAAAAAAGGAAGATGTTAGTATTAACATTAATCATTAAAGCTAATACCAATATGTAAACTTAGATCCTGTTCATTTATGTTTTCTAAAAAGGGTATCGTTCCTAATAAAGGTGCATTAATGAACGTTTTTAATGTATCAATATTCTGTTCTACGTAAGGCATCTTTGGCTGTAAATGATTAGCAATCCATCCCGCTATGGTTAATCCACTTTGTTGAATGCTTTGCACGGTTAATAATGCATGATTTAAACAACCTAACTTTAAACCGATAACAACAATGACTGGCAATTGCTTTTCTATCACCCATTCAGAAAAGAGTTGTTTATTATTGATAGGGAGATGCCAACCGCCTGCCCCTTCTACAAATAAAAATTGCGGTTGCTGCTGTTGTAAAAAATCTAACCCTTGGTCGATTAATGTCAGGTTTATAGGCCGCTTATTTTCTATTGCAGCAATGTGGGGCGCTATAGGTTGTGTGTAAGCAATCGGATTAACCGCGTTATAACTTACCTTAATATTACAGTGTTGCTGTAGTATTAATGCATCTTCGTTACGTAAACCATCTTTTGTATGTTCACACCCAGCTGAAATAGGTTTATAAGCTAAAGTGCTTTTAAGTTGACGATTAGCAGCTTGTAATAACGCTTTAGTACAGACTGTTTTTCCAACATCAGTATCGGTCCCCGTTACAAAATAAGTACCTGATTTTAAATTTGTTAATGATTGTAATTCAGTCATTTTTTATTCTCTGTTCTATTAACTTTTTGCGTCAGCTATGACATAACACACTTGATAGCTTAAGTTATATAAGCCGTCATTATCGATAAATGGTTGATAGCCTTGTTCTAATTGTTTTAATAACTGTCTGCCCATGGTTCTATTTTTTTGTCCATCGTGAACATGATTTGCACCAATACCTTTTAACGCCTTCATTACTTCAATGACATCTGCATACTTTTTAACATGGGTTTCTGTCGTAATTCGTACATTATTAAAGCCTGATAATGCGAGTGCATTTTGCACGCTTTCTTGTGTTAAGAAATGATTAATATGTGAGTTACGATCGACTACTTTCCAAGCTTGCTGCAACTCAATTAACGAACCATTTAATAACGTCGAAAAACATAATTGTCCTTGTTTATTTAAGGCATTTTTGGCTTGTTCTAAACAAGTCACTAACTGTTCACTCCACTGTAGTACTAAGTTAGAAAAAATAAGATCAAATTGTCTAGTCGTGAATGGAAGTACGTCAATATCTCCCTGTACAAATTGACAACGAGTCATTCCTCTTTCAGCCGTTTGCTTTAACATTTCAGGTGACAAGTCGAAACAAGTTAACTGAGCAGATTCATTGGTTTCATTGAATAACGCGGAGAAATAACCCGTACCACAGCCAAGATCTAATATGGTATTGGCTTGCTTTATGGAATTGGGTATTAAATCAATTAAATGATGACCAATATCGCGTTGTAAATCAGCAAACTGATCATAATGTGCAGCCGCTTTTGAGAAAGAAGCTTGAACGGCTTTTTTATTAATTTTTTTATTGATTGAATTTGAGTTAATCCATTTATTACTCATCAAGGTTTGCATCAATGGCCTGTTTTATTTGTTTAACCAAGAACTCTATATCTTGCTTTTGATGATTTACTGTCAATGTTACCCTTAATCTTGCCGTATTATTAGGTACTGTAGGAGGCCGAATCGCCGTCGTCCAAATACCTGATTTTTTAAGAGTCTGACTGATCGTTATTGCTGTATCACTTAACCCGATCAATATAGGTTGAATAGCTGTATTTGAAGGCATTAATGGGAGTTCAAACTTCATTGATAATAATTTAAAATAAGCAATTAATTCAGATAAGTGGTCGCGGCGCCATTGTTGTGTTTGTACTATCCGAGCGGACTCACCAATACAATAAACCATGGCAGGCGGTAATCCTGTAGTGTAAATATAAGGTTTTGAAAAGTTTGTAATATAATCTATTAACTGACTAGAACCAGAAACAAATGCACCACCAATGCCTAAGGCTTTACCAAAGGTCGACATATAAATATCAATATCGTTATTGTTAATATTTTGGGCTGATACGCTGCCTGTCCCCTCTTTCCCTAAAACACCTAAGCCATGTGCATCATCAATCATTAACCATGCCTGATGAGATTGACATTGTTGTTGTAATGAATCGATTGGAGCACAATCGCCATCCATACTAAACACGCCTTCTGAAATGACCAATTTATTATCGATCTCAGTATTAGCGCTTAAAATAGTCTGCAAATGTTGAATATTGTTATGTTTAAAGCGTTGCATTTTCACAGGGCTATTCGCCCCAGCTTCCATTAAAGAAGCATGATTTAGCTTGTCTTGAATTAATAAATCATTTTTAGACAGTAATAATTTTATTATTGCTTGATTAGCTGAATAACCAGAACTGAACAAAGCGATAGACTCAACACCTAACCATTCTTGTAATTGCTGAGTAACATCACGGTGAACCTGATTATATCCAGTCACTAAGTATGAGCCTCCGCTACCGATACCAAATAAATCAGCCCCTTTTTTCCATGCATTAATTAGAGCAGGATCTGACGCTAATCCAAGGTAATCATTGCTTGAAAAATTAAGGTATTGCTTTCCATTAATGTCAATATAGCGAGATTGCTTACCATTAATAGGAACAGAGGAACGATATAAATGTTGTGACTTTCGCTGTTCGAGTTGATCATTAATAAAAGCGAAAGGTTTAATAGGCATATTTTCTCTCTTATTGTTCATCGCTTTCATCACTGTAATAAAGAATATGGCTAGAGCTGACTTGTTGCATCATAAAAAAGTTCGTCTTTTTCTGCATGGCGTACTATTGCAGCATCGACTTTCTTTTCAGTTTCGTAAGGAGAAAAATTAATTTCTTCTTTATTAATGCCTAATTTATTAAATAGACGCATATCTGAATTTTCGTCAGGATTAGCGGTGGTTAATAATTTACAACCGTAAAAAATGGAGTTTGCACCCGCCATAAAACAGAGCGCTTGTGTTTGCTCTGACATATCCTCACGTCCAGCAGATAAGCGAACATGCGATTTAGGCATTAAAATACGTGCGATAGCGATCGTTTTAATAAATTCAAAATCATCGAGATCATCTACATTTTCTAAAGGAGTCCCTTTTACCTTAACTAATTTGTTAATAGGCACACTTTCAGGCTGCGCTGGCATATTTGCTAATTGAACTAATAATCCAGAACGATCTTTACCTTCTTCACCTAATCCTACAATGCCGCCACTACATACTTTCATGCCAGCACTACGAACATTATCTAGGGTATCCAGTCTTTCTTGATACGAACGGGTAGTAATAATTTCACCGTAGTACTCAGGTGACGTATCTAGGTTATGGTTGTAGTAATCTAAACCCGCATTAGATAATTGCTGAGCTTGATGATCATCAAGGGAACCTAAAGTCATACATGACTCTAGCCCTAATGATTTAACTTCTTTTATCATTTCAACTAGATAAGGCATATCTCTTTGTTTTGGGTTCTTCCAAGCCGCTCCCATACAGAAACGAGTTGAACCGGTTGCTTTAGCATCTTTAGCCGCTTTAATCACCTTCTCAACTTCCATTAAGGTTTCTTTTTCAAGACCTGTATCATAACGCGCACTTTGTGGACAATATTTACAGTCTTCTGGGCAAGCACCGGTTTTTATAGATAACAATGTGCTGACTTGCACTTGATTATTAGGAAAATTCGCACGATGTACCGTTTGTGCTTGAAACATTAGATCCATAAACGGTAACGCAAATAAGGCATTCACCTCTGTCACCGTCCAATCACGTCTAACTTGCGAGTTATTAACTATGCTCTCAGGCATAGTACTTGCCATTACATTTGACGTAGTGCTTGTTGTTGTCTTTTGCATCGTATTTAACATTATCTAATAACCTAGCTTGAAAAGTATTTGGTTAGTTTAATGTTGAAAGATACACTGTCAACTTAAAATAACCAATTAACTTTACATGTGATTACAAAATGAACAACAAAAGTATATTAAGTACTAAAATCGATTTGTCTTACGATAAACAACACATTTGGCATCCTTATACATCAATGACGGCACCTATTCCTTGTTATCCTGTGGAAAGTGCGAATGGATGTTTAATCTCTTTACAATCTGGTGAAACATTAATAGATGGCATGTCATCTTGGTGGGCTTGCTTATTTGGTTATAACGTAAAAGAGTTGAATGAAGCAGCAACTGATCAGCTGTCTAAAATGTCGCATATTATGTTTGGTGGTTTAACTCATCAACCCGCTGTTGATCTTGCTAAAACATTAGTAGAAATAACACCCAAAGGATTAGATAAAGTATTCTTTAGCGATTCAGGGAGCGTGGCAGTAGAAGTGGCAATGAAAATGGCACTTCAGTATTGGCAGTCATTAGGTAAAAACAAAACAAAGTTTATAGCACTAAAAAAGGGATATCACGGTGATACCTTTGCAGCAATGAGTGTCACTGATCCAGAAGGCTCTATGCATGCGCTTTATCAAGATTTTGTCGCAAAAAATTTCTTTACCAAACAACCTAACATCACATTTGATCAACCTTGGCATGAAAATGCCATGGATGATTTAACACAACTATTAAAAGAACATCATACTCAAATAGCAGCGTTAATTTTAGAACCTATTGTTCAAGGTGCAGGCGGAATGTATTTTTATCACCCAAACTACCTAAAAGCAGCAAGGGCATTATGTGATGAATACGGTGTGTTATTAATCGCTGATGAAATTGCTACCGGCTTTGGCCGAACAGGGAAGTTATTTGCTTGTGAACACGCGAATATTAGCCCTGATATCTTATGTTTAGGTAAAGCAATAACGGGTGGTTATATGAGTTTTGCAGCAACATTAACCACAACACATGTTGCAACAACCATTAGTGATGGCAAAGCCGGTGTCTTTATGCACGGCCCTACTTTCATGGGTAATGCGTTAGCCTGTGCAGTCGCAAATGCAAATTTAAAAATGTTATTAACAATAAATTGGCAACAATTTGTCTCTACCCTATCAGATCAATTGCAAAACCAACTTAGTCGTTGCCGAGCATTGCCTAGTGTAAATTCAGTCAGAGTGTTAGGTGCGATTGGCGTTGTTGAATTAAATCAAGCCGTGAATATGGTGGAGATACAAAAACAGTTTGTAGACTTAGGGGTATGGATCCGCCCTTTTGGTAAATTAATATATTTGATGCCACCTTACATTGCATCAGAACAACAAATAAACAAATTATGTGATGCCATTTACCAAGTGTGCAAAACGATAGACTAACCACTCCAATCCTATATTTCAAGTGACGTTTGTTAGTTAAAATACGATCGTAAAATACAGTGGTAAAACCAGTGTTACACACTACACCGACGAAAGCTTAAGATTATATGCACGATTAAAGGTCAATAGTGCCATTAATATAGAGTGAGAGACTTGTATCTAAATCTGTCCGAGGTAATATATGCAGCTATCAATATTTTTAGTATAAAACAGTTAAGACTGTGATTATGGAGCACTATTTAAGATGTCAAAAACACTCATTGTTGATATTTTCAACAGCAAATTTGCATTAGGCAGCCAAGTAACAGTAAAAGGTTGGATCCGTACTCGACGTGATTCAAAAGCTGGCATCTCTTTTCTAAATATTTATGACGGTTCATGCTTCGATCCTATTCAAGCTGTTGTCCCTTCAGAATTAGAAAATTATACTGCTGATGTATTAAATTTATCAGCGGGTTGTAGCGTTGCCGTTACTGGTGAATTAGTTGAAAGCCCAGGAAAAGGCCAACAGTTTGAGCTACAAGCAACATCAGTAGTCGTGCATGGTTTTGTACAAGACCCAGATACTTACCCAATGTCAGCTAAGCGTCATAGTATTGAATACATGCGTGAACATGCTCACCTTCGTCCTCGTACTAACATGTTTGGTGCAGTAACACGTGTTCGTAACTGTTTATCACATGCTATTCATAACTTCTTTTATGAGCGTGGATTTAACTGGATCAGCACGCCAATCATTACAGGTAGTGACTGTGAAGGTGCGGGTGAAATGTTCCAAGTTAGTACATTAGATATGGAAAACTTACCGCTCAACGCTGAAGGTAAAGTAGATTACAAAAAAGACTTCTTCGGTAAAGAAACATTCTTAACGGTTTCTGGTCAATTAAATGCTGAAACGTATGCTTGTGCATTAAGTAATGTTTACACGTTTGGTCCTACATTCCGTGCAGAAAATTCAAATACAACACGTCACTTAGCTGAATTCTGGATGGTTGAACCTGAAATTGCTTTTGCTGATTTATCAGATGCTGCACAATTAGCTGAAGATATGTTGAAATATGTATTTAACGCAGTATTAACTGAACGAGCAGATGATATGGCGTTCTTTGCAGAACGTGTCGATAAAGAAGCAATTACACGATTACAAAACATGGTTAACTCTGAGTTTGTTCGCATGGATTACACTGATGCCATTGATATTCTACAAAAATGTGACAAAACATTTGAATACCCTGTTGAATGGGGTGTAGATTTACAATCTGAGCATGAACGTTACCTAGCTGAAGAGCATGTTGGCGCGCCGATTATTCTACAAAATTACCCTAAAGATATTAAAGCTTTCTACATGAAACTAAATGCAGATGGTAAAACAGTAGCGGCAATGGATGTATTAGCGCCAGGTATCGGTGAAATCATCGGTGGTAGTCAACGTGAAGAAGACTTAGTCGCTTTAGATAAACGCCTTGAAGAAATGGGCTTAGATAAAGAAGATTACAGCTGGTACCGTGATTTACGTAAATACGGAACAGTACCTCATGCTGGATTCGGTCTTGGTTTTGAGCGTCTAGTTTCTTATGTAACAGGTGTACAAAACATCCGTGACGTAATTGCATTCCCTCGTGCACCAGGTACAGCTGAATTTTAAAGCTTGAAGATTAAAAGTGACTTATTAACTGTTCTGTTCATTGAATTATCAATTGAGCGATCAATGATTGAATAACTTTTATTTTTAACTTTAGAAATCAAAAAAAACCAGCTTCTCGCTGGTTTTTTTATGTTTCTTTTTTAATACCGATTACATTAAATATATTATCTAAATTTTGCGCTGGAAAAACAGTTCAATTCAAGGCGTAACTTCAGCCTGTCGAAGATTAAGTTCGTTAATCGTCTATCCGAGAATTAACCAAAATACGTTAATTCTTTAATGGCTGTTTCCTTTATGAAATTTACAACGAGGAAGTGGATTGTTTTAACAAGTAAAATAGATAAGCTATTTATTGTGATTGGTATAATGTACCTTAAATCTGTACTGCCACCTTCGATATACCACAACGTCAAAGTATCTAACGCGTCACTTCTCTTCATTGAATCGCTCGATGTTATTAGATTAAAGGATATTAATCTATTTCATTAATGTACAACCCTCATTCCTATATGATTAAACAAAGCCGATTATTAAACTAGTGTATTCGTTCTTTATCGATAGTCATTTTATAGTGATTCTTATTTCTTTATTTTTCAAGCATTGGGTCAACAGTTTATACCGATTACATTAAATAAGTGATCTAAATTTTGCGCAGGAAATATGACTTAGTTTAAGGCGTAAATTGAGCTAAATGGTTGTTCCCTTTACGATATTTACAACGAAGAAATAAGTTATTTTAACAAGTAAAATAGATCAGTTAATTAGTGTGATTGGTATTATTAAGTGACAGATACAAAAAAGCACAACCTGAGCTGTGCTTTTTATGAAACGATAAGGCTAAATTAAGATTCGTTATACATCTCTAAATTAGCAATTTCTTCTTTTTGAGTTTGTACTTTTTTAGCATCTTCACTACGTAGGCTTGCTAAATAATCAAAGTATTCTTTGTTGATACCAGGCGTGACGTATTTACCGTCAAAAACTGAACATTCAAATTCTTTGATTGCAGGATTTTGTTTACCAACTGCATCTTTTAAATCTTGTAGATCTTGGAAAATCAGCTTATCAGTACCGATGCAATCACTGATTTGTTCAGCGTTACGACCATGCGCAATCAACTCTTCCGGTGTTGGCATATCAATACCATACACATTTGGGTGACGTACTTCTGGTGCAGCTGACGCTAAATAAACTTTCTTAGCACCTGCTTCTCTTACCATTTCAATAATCTGTTCCGATGTTGTACCACGTACAATAGAGTCATCAACTAACAGTACATTTTTACCTTTAAATTCAGCTGAAATTGGGTTCAATTTACGACGTACTGATTTACGACGTTGAGTTTGCCCTGGCATGATAAAAGTACGACCGATGTAACGGTTTTTTACAAAACCTTGACGGTACGGAAGACCTAATTCAACAGAGATTTCTAATGCAATATCATTTGATGTTTCTGGAATAGGAATAACCGCATCGATCTCTAAATCAGACCATTCACGTTTAATTTTAGCACCTAATTTACGGCCCATTTCTAAACGTGCTTCATAAACCGAAATACCATTTAATGTTGAATCGGGACGAGCAAAGTAAACGTACTCAAAGATACAAGGCGTTAATGATGTTTTTTCAGCACATTGTTGAGTAAATAATTTTCTATTTTCTGTAATGTACACCGCTTCACCCGGTTCAACATCACGTAGAAATCTAAACCCAATAGTATCAAGTCCAACACTTTCTGAGGCAACGATATACTCGATATCACCTTCGTCAGTTTGGCGAGAGCCAAGCACTAAAGGACGAATACCATCAGGGTCACGAAAAGCAATTAAACCATGATCAATGATTAATGCAGTTACGGCATAAGCACCGCTAATTTGTTTATGCACTTCAGCGATAGCATGGAAAATATCGTCTGGTGATAAGTGATCCGTTTTTGTTTTACCTAATTCAGCAGCCAATGTGTTTAATAGCAGCTCAGAATCTGAAGTGGTATTGATATGACGGCGAGATTTAACTAATGCAGCACGTAGGTCTTTTGCATTCGTTAAGTTACCGTTATGCGCTAATGAGATACCCCAAGGTGAATTAACATAGAATGGTTGAGCTTCAGCAGCACTAGAGCTACCTGCAGTAGGATAACGAACGTGGCCAATACCACTGTTACCTTTTAAACGTTGCATATGTTTAGTTTCAAAAACATCTTTCACTAAACCGTTTGCTTTACGTTGTTTAAAGTTACCATTGTAAGTTGTCACAATACCAGCGGCATCTTGTCCACGGTGTTGTAAAACGGTCAACGCATCATAAATACTTTGATTGACAGGAGTTGAACCAACTATACCCACTATTCCACACATAAATTAAAGCCTTTCTATTTTTAAGAGAGTTCACAAAAAAGCACAAACAAATGTGCTTTTTAATTGAGGACTAATTTTTGCTAATCAACGATTATATCTTGGTTGATTGTATATTTTTTAGAAAGCTTGATGAGCTCTCTAAATGTTCGAAAAACCATGTAATGACAATAGCAAAATGAGGAGGTAATTGAGCCTCTTTCCACCATAGCGTTTCTTCGAATGAGGTGATGTAGTCAGCGAAAAATAATAATGCACTAACAATCAAAATACCGCGTATCGCACCAAAGATAACACCAAGTAACCTATCGGTACCTGATAAACCTGTGACTGCAACAAGACGATTAATAATGTAGTTGACGAGAGCGCCAATCAATAATGTAGCGATGAAGAGGATCGCAATAGCTGCACTATTACGTATTTTAAGGTCTTCAATGCCAGTAATGAACTGTGCCATTTCGGGATAAAAGTTGCTGGCGACAAAAAAGGCAGCGAACCAAGTGACGAGGGAGACAGCTTCTTTAGTGAAGCCTCGGATTAAGCTAATTAATGATGATAAACCAATTACACCCAGTATGGCGAAATCAAACCAATTCATACTATCCCTAAATATTGTAGTGAGTCTTTGACGCGCGCATTCTAACAGAGAATGTTTTAAAAGGCTTCAAAAACTAAGGTGCAATTGGGTTAAATGGCACTAACTTACCATTTAAACTTGTTAAGCTTTTCAATCTTGGTAGTTTTTCTTCTAATTTTTCTTTTGACACATCAGGCCCAACAAACACACGAGTCAATTGTCCATCAATGACTTCTTTAGGAACCGTATGAGCTTGAAAGCCAGCTTTATTCAATTTTTTCAATAATGTATTAATATTGGCTTTGTTTTGAAAAGCCCCTAATTGTATCGTCCAAGCTGGGTCATCAAATACAGGGGCTTTAACAGTAACGGGTTTAGGAGTCGGTGCTGATTTAATTTCTGCTGGTTGTGCTGTTGGTTCGTCTATAACCACTGTTGAAGCGACTTCTTCAACTTTCCAGTCAGAAGTACTTTCTGTCTCACTTTGATCATCACCGTTAGGTTCATTTTCAATAATAAGTTGTTCGTTATTGACTGCAGTTGTTTCAGGGAAAGTTTTAGAGTGTTCTTTTAATTCAGGTTTAATCGGTGTGGCTACAAATTCTTGTTGGTACGTTGTTTTTTTACCATCAATTAATGACGGTAAAAAAATAACAACAAGTGCAACTAATATTGTGACGCCTACTAAACGGTTTTTAAACTGAGAATCCACGTTCTATACCTTGCTAATGGGTTAAAATATCTGAAACGGTATGAAAAGAACCGAATACAATCACTATATCAGATGCATCGCTATTCTTAACTACCTTATCAACTGCACTGATGACATTTTTATAACAGGTCACAGTATGATCATTATTTAAACTTTTTTTATAAGCTTCTAAAAGCAGCTCTGCAGAAGCGCCTCTATAACAATTTAGGTCAACAAAACTGTATTCTGAAATGTGTAAATTAATGGCAGACAAAGTGGCAGTCATATCTTTATCTGACAACATCCCAACAACGCCATGCACTTTACAGTCCCCTTCTTTAGCTTCTTTTAAACGTTTTAGTTGAGACGCTAAATATTCTGCGGACTGCGGGTTATGAGCAACATCGATATAAAAATCGCAATGATAACCTGCTAATGCTTGTAAACGCCCTACTAATGATGCGTTTTCAATAGAGGATATCAATTTTTCAGGTGCAATATCAATGGATAAAGCTTCGATTACTGCGAGTGCTGTCGATGCGTTTTGCATTGGCATTAATGTTTGCTTAATTGGCGATAATGTTTGTTTACCATTCCATGCCCAAGTATTGTCATCAAGTACTTCAAAAGAGAAATCTCGAGAAGCCAATTTTAATTGTGATGAAATAGCAGCAGCATGGTCAATAATTGATTGTGGCACATCGAGCTCACCGCAAATAGCTGGTTTATTTGATCTGAATACACCTGCTTTTTCAAAGCCAATGACTTCTCTATCGCTGCCAAGCCAATCAATATGATCGATACCAATCGTTGTCACTACACTAATATCCGACTCAACCATATTGGTTGCATCTAAGCGTCCACCTAATCCCACTTCTAATAAAATATAATCACATTGCTGTTGTTGTAAAAGATATAAACACGCTAATGTTGCGTATTCAAAATAACTCAGAGAGATATCAAGACGTGCTTTTTCAATAACAGCAAACGCTTCGCAATGTCGTTGATCATCAAGTTCACGAAAGTTAATACGAAGACGTTCATTATAACGGTGAATATGAGGTGAACTGTAAACACCCACTTTGAAACCTGCATCAATCAATATTTTTTCTAAGTAAGCACAAGTCGTTCCTTTACCATTAGTACCGGCGACTGTGATGACTTTAGCATCGAAATTAATTAGATTTAAACGCTTACCGACTTCAGTGATTCGTTTTAATCCTAATTCAATAACATTAGGATGTAATTGCTCTAGGTGCTTTAACCAAGTCGTTAAATCATTTGCTGAAAAAGGGATATTTGATGTTTTAGTTGTCATAGTGTTTTGTCACATTAAATGTCTAAAAATAAAGGACCGCAAGCAGGTCTTGGTAAATCAAATTGTTCTGGGTAATCCACTTCAACGAGATATAAACCACCTGGTTTAGCGGTTGCTGCCGCTTTTGATCTGTCTTTATAAGTAAGCAAAGTACCTAACCAATCAACAGGTTGCTTGCCTTGCCCTACTTCAATTAAACTGCCCGCAATATTACGCACCATGTGGTGTAAAAAAGCATTGGCTTTAATATCAATAATAATAAAGTCACTGCGTCGTGTAATATTTAAATATTCAATAGTACGGACTGGGCTGTTAGCTTGGCAATGTAATGCTCTAAAAGAAGTAAAGTCATGTTGTCCAACTATAAATTGCCCTGCTTGCTGCATTAGTTCGGCGTCTAAATCACAATGATAATGGCTCAAACCTTTACTGAGAATACCTGGACGGTAAACACCATTATAAATAATGTAACGATAACGACGCGCAGTTGCACTGAATCGCGCATGAAATGAATCATCAACTTCTTTAACCCAACGCACGGCTATATCACCGGGTAATTTAGCATTCACACCTAATGTCCAAGCACTCACTTGTCGATCTGAATCGGTATCAAAATGAACGATTTGTCCTGTACCGTGAACGCCAGCATCGGTTCTACCTGCACAATTAACCGTTACGGGATGGTTTGCAATATTAGATAATGCTTTTTCTAGCTCTTCTTGAACAGAATTAACTTCTTTTTGTCTTTGCCAACCATAATAATTAGCACCATCGTATTCAATACCTAAAGCTATGCGCATTTGAAACCATCCTTTGAAAAAACGCTAGTATATACAAATGTTTAAAAATTTAAACCAGCAACAAGATGTTAGGTATGAACAACACTGTTAGTCGCTGAAAAATCAATCAACAAATTAAAGATATAAAAATGGCAGCCAAGGCTGCCATTTAAAGAAAGTGTAAAAGACTACTTTTTAGCTTTCGCTTTTTTAGCCACTTTCTTTTTAGTGATATCTTCTACCCATTTATTATCAATATATTTAGCAGTCCAACCCGTTGCTTTTTTATCAATTTCGGTCATAACATATTGTTCTTTATTTTTACGACTATAACGAACAACAGCGAGATTCCCTTCAGGATCTTTTTGAGGAGCATCAGCTAAGTAATAGAATTTTTCTGAAATTCTATCGCGGAATTTAGCTAATTCAACCACTTTAGGCGCACGCGTTTCACGAGAGCGCGGGAAAGTACTTGCCGCTAAAAAGATACCTGCAGCGCCATCACGTAGAATGAAATAAGCATCGCTTTGTTCACACTCTAATTCAGGTAAATGCACTGCATCTTCTTTTGGCGGAGCAACTTCACCACTTCGTAATATCTTACGTGTATTTTTACATTCTTCATTGGTGCAATCCATGTATTTACCAAAGCGGCCATCTTTAAGCTGCATATCAGTGCCACATTTATCACATTCAACAATCGGACCGTCGTAACCTTTGATTTTAAACTCACCAACTTCGACCGTATGACCATCACAAAGTGGATTATTACCACAAACGTGTAGTTTACGTGTCTCGTCGATTAAGTAGCTATCCATTGCTGTGTCACACTTAGGACAACGATGTTTCGCCATTAAAGCAGCCGTTTCAAGATCTTCAGAACTTAGAAGATCTTCAACTTCTTCACCATCAACTAAGTTAATTGTGGTTTTACAACGCTCTTTCGGTGGTAATGCATAACCAGAACACCCTAAGAAAACACCAGTACTCGCCGTACGAATGCCCATAGGACGATCACATGTAGGACAAGCTACTTCGTCAATAATAACAGGATCATTAAGACGCATTCCGCCATCTTCAACCGGTAATTCAGCTTTATCAAGTTGTGTTGTTAAGTTCTTGTAGAATCTATCTAACTCTTTATGCCAATCCGCATTACCTTCTGCGATGGCATCTAACTTTTCTTCCATTGCTTTAGTGAAATCGTAACTCATTAAATCGGTGAAATTCTCAGTTAAACGGTCTGTCACGATTTCACCCATTTTAACCGCAAAGAAACGACGTTTATCAACTTTCACATAACCACGATCTTGAATGGTTGAAATAATACTTGCGTAAGTTGATGGTCGGCCAATACCTTGTTTTTCTAATTCTTTAACCAATGCAGCTTCAGAGAAACGGGCAGGTGGTTTAGTAAAGTGTTGTAGTGGCTCTAGTTCAACCAATGTTAACTCTTCACCCACTTTTAAATCAGGTAAATGGATTTCATCGGCTTTACTTTTTGTTACTGGTTGTGCTTTTGTCCAACCTGCAAAACGTAATGTACGTCCTTTAGCGCGAAGCTTGTAATCACCAGCTTCAATGACTAACGTTGATGAATCATATAACGCAGGTAGCATTTGACATGCTAGAAATTGGCGCCAAATAAGTTCATATAAACGTTTTGCATCTTTGTCTGTAACATCGATTAATTCAGCACGTTGTGAAACATCCGAAGGACGGATTGCTTCATGGGCTTCTTGAGCCCCTGCTTTACTACTGTATGACACTGCATTTTCTGGTAAATAATTACTACCAAATTCTTTTTCAATAAATTCACGCGCCGATGCCACAGCATCTTTACTTAAATTAGTTGAATCGGTACGCATGTAAGTAATGTAACCTGCTTCATACAAACGTTGAGCAAGCATCATGGTTTTCTTAACACCAAAACCCAAACGTGTACTTGCTGCTTGTTGCAAAGTTGAAGTGATAAATGGCGCACTTGCTTTACTGGTTGTTGGTTTATCTTCACGTGAATGCAGCTTATAAGTCGCATCTTTTAATGCTTCTACAGCAACTGATGTTTCTTGCTCATTAACAGGCGCAAAGGTTTTATCATTTTGTTTGTAAACTTCTAAACGTAAAGAGGTTTTGTCTTGTGAGATAGTTTGAGCATGAAGATCCCAAAACTCTACAGGGTTAAATGCTTTGATTAAACGTTCACGTTCAACCAACAATTTAACAGCCACTGACTGAACGCGGCCAGCAGATAAGCCTCGCGCTACTTTTTTCCAAAGTAATGGTGAAACCATAAAGCCAACTAACCGGTCCAAGAAACGACGTGTTTGTTGTGCATTGACACCATCGACATTTAATTCCGTTGGGTGTTTAAACGCTTCTTGAATAGCAGTTTCTGTTATTTCGTTAAAGACCACACGTTGATACTTGCTGTGATCGCCACCTAAAATTTCTCTAAGGTGCCAAGCGATTGCTTCCCCTTCTCTATCCAAATCGGTTGCGAGATAGATAGTGGGAGCATCTTCAGCAAGTTTTAATAATTCATCAACAACTTTTTCTTTACCGGGTAATATCTCGTAATTTGCAGCCCAGTTATTTTTTGGATCGATACCCATTCGAGTAACTAACGCAGCTTGTGTTCTTTTTGCTGTTTCTTTTGCTTTTTGTGCGGGGGTTAAACCAGCTAAAGATTTTTTCTTTTTAGCATCGATAGATTTTTTAGCACTACCACTTGTTGGTAAATCACGTACGTGTCCAACACTTGATTTTACAATAAAATCTTTGCCTAAATATTTATTGATTGTTTTTGCTTTGGCAGGTGATTCTACGATAACCAGAGATTTGCTCATATTGCTTTAGTACCTAATAAATAGTCTGTTTCAGAAAGAATGATAACTCGTCCAATGAATTTCTCTTTTTTATATAATCCAAAGTTTTAACTAATAGCAACCTATTTCTTTTATTTTTGGAAGATACAAATAAAAAGCCGACTCGTTAAAAGTCGGCTTTTTAACATATTTTAATGCATAACGTTATTTAAACATTCTTGATACATTCGTTTGCATTATTGTTAAAAAACTGGATTCTACAGACGAAGCGACACTTTTTCCTATTTTTTCAGCTAATTTTTTACTTTTTTGGTAACGAACTTGCACAATATGTCTAGAATCGAGTTGTTCTAGTAGATAATCATCACTTGTTTGAATTTTATCAACGAGTTCCAAATCTAACGCCTGTGAACCATACCAGTGCTCACCGGTTGCAATTTTATCAATATTCAATTGTGGACGATGTTCGCTCACAAAATGTTTAAATAATTGATGTGTTTCTTCTAACTCTTGCTTGAATTTCTCACGACCCAAATCATCATTTTCACCAAACATAGTTAACGTTCGTTTGTATTGACCCGCAGTGAGCTGTTCAAATTCAACGTCATGTTTTTTAAGCAGTTTATTAAAATTAGGGATTTGAGCAATGACACCAATTGAACCAATAATAGAAAAAGGTGCGGCGATAACTTTGTCTGCAACACAAGCCATCATATAACCACCACTTGCAGCCACTTTATCAACTGAAATAGTAAGTGGAATATTTTTATCTTTTAAACGTTGTAATTGTGATGCTGCCAGTCCGTAACCATGGACCATACCACCACCACTTTCTAGACGTACAAACACTTCATCTTTCTCAGATGCCACGCTTATAATAGCAGTGACTTCCTCACGTAATGACGCGACTTCTTTTGCATCAATGCTTCCTTTGAAATCAACAACATAAAGTTGTGGAGAGCTTTCAGGTTGTGACGCTTTACCTGCAGATTTCTTTTCTTCTTTTTGCTTTATTTTAAGTGCTTTTTTATCTTCTTTTTGTTTTGCTTTTAACTGTGCAGAGGTTAATAATTGTTCTGATATAGATTTCTTTGTATCGTTAATTTGTTCGGATAAATCTGTTATTTCTAGCTCACCTTTTTTGGCTTTTTGTTTGCTGGTTAAGGCTATAATTGCGATTAAAATAGCAACAATAGTAATAACAAATGTAATAGCTTTGGCTAAAAATAGCCCGTACTGCAATAAATAATCCAAAATAAATCCTCTTTATATAATATATGCGCTTATCATGACAAAAAATGTCCCAACGTACAAAAGAGTTTGAGTGTTTTTTTAAAAAAAAAGTTATCATGCCACTTTTTACTAAGAAGAGACTATTAAATGGATTACATTGCACCTGATAATTTATTGGCAGATAAAACTATCCTGATCACTGGCGCAGGGGCTGGTATTGGCAAAGCACTCGCAATCAAATGTGCTGAATTGGGCGCGAATGTGATCCTATTAGGAAAAACAGTTAAGAAGCTAGAAGCTGTCTACGATCAAATTGAAGCTTTAAATAAAAAATCTGCGGCTATTTTACCTGTAGATCTAAATGGTGCCACTGAAGAGCATTATCGAGATATGGCGGATACGATATTACGTGAGTATGGAAAGTTAGATGGGTTGGTACATAATGCAAGCCATTTGGGTGTATTAAGTCCTTTCATACAAATTGAAAATACAATGTGGAATGAGGTGATGCAAACGAACCTTAATGCGGGATTTTTAATGACTAAACATTTAATCCCTGTATTAGAAAAAGCTCAAAATGCTAGTACTATCTTTACAACGTCAAGTGTCGGCCTAAAAAGTCGAGCATACTGGGGTCCATACAGCGTTTCTAAGTTCGCAACGGAAGGTATGATGCAATGCGTGGCTGATGAATATGAAAATAGCTCTCTGCGCTTTAATGCGATTAATCCGGGCGCAACTAAAACTGCAATGCGTGCAAGTGCCTACCCTGCTGAAGATGTCAATTTACTTAAAACACCAGAACAAATTTTAGCGGTGTATTTATATTTATTAGGAAATGACAGTATTAAAGTAACAGGGCAACGGTTCAACGCTCAGTGAGCCTACTATATTAGAATGAATAACTCTCACCACCGATATATTTTTTCTGGTATTTTTTAGTGGCCTGTCATCAAAGTCGTTACTTTTTTACAGACAAACAAAAAGGCAGCTAAGCTGCCTTTTTAGTAAATAAGAGAGCGAGACAAACTTTAGTGGTTATTTATATATTTTTAACCCTTCCTCAGGCCTTGTCTTAAATAATTTTAGCGTCCACATATATTGCGCTCTATTTTCATTGATCACCTTCTCGATCGCTGCATTCATTAAATCCGTATCTTGCTGTTCATCACCACTTGGAACTGTATTTAAAGGTGCATGACAAATAACATCTATTTTGCCTGTTTTAGCGTTATAAGATGTATAAGTAGGAATAACCACGGCACGCCCTAATTTAGCCAAGCGTCCAATGACTGGCAGTGTTGCTTTTTGGGTTGCATAAAATGAAGAAAAAAGGCTGTTATCACGTCCATGATCTTCATCTGGCAAATAGTAAAAATGCGCTTTATCTCGTAAGCTTTTAATACAAGGTTTTAAACCTTCACTACGGTGATAAAGTGTTCCTTTATCATTCAATCTACTAAAACGAGTTCGATAGTTGGTAACAAACCAATCAAAAATAGGATTGTTATAATCATTAAACATACTAGATAAAGGATACCCACGAGCTGAAATCGCAGCAACACCTGCAAAATCAACACCATAACAATGGGGAGCTAAAAAAATGATAGCTTGTTCTGCTGCTTCAGCTTCTTTTACAAAGTGTTCACCAACAAAGTTAATGCGTTTACGTAAAAAACTTTTACTACGAAAAGCGATTTCACCTAATGAAAGTGATATTTGAGCAACTGAACGAAAGTTTTCTCGCATCAGCGCATCTTTTTCTAATTCAGTATATTCAGGAAAACACAACCCAAGATTGATAAATGCAATTCTTTTACGTTTTTTTAAAAAATTAGCACTATAGAGTTTATCGGCAAGCCATGCTGCAAACTTATCTTTTAAAGAGGCAGGTATGTAACTGCAAATAAATAATAAAGCTAATAGTAGCCAAGTTCCCCAGTATTTTGGAAGGAAATGCTTTGCTTTAAGTGAAGTATCAAAACGAGAATTATATTGGGTCATATTTAGACCTTTAGAAACTAAGAGTGATTAGATTATATAGAGATATTTGGGTGGGTGGTAGACCTCCCAGCAAACTCTCGGCACTTGAATCACCTACTATGGCTGCTGCCTTCCGGCTCTGACCAGGTTAATAAGTTATCAATGCGAGAAACCAAGAGGTCTACCATTGTCACTGCATCAAGCCTTAACACTTGATGCGAAGAATTATACGTAAGCAGAAACATAATTCAATAGATAAATGAGTATAATGAGTCTAAGCGATTAAATAGTCAGCACTTTTAGCAAATAATATTTAGTATGGTTAAAAATAGTAATTAAAACGATGCAATCTGGGCTTATTTCAACTTTATAAGTATTACTTCTTTTAATATTGATCAAATTAAAGTTAATAAATAAAATCATTAAACTTGTTTTTTTAATTTACGAATTCGGAAATGTACTTGAAGGTTGAATTTACGACTGCTAGTTGTTTAATTTAATAAGCGTTGAACAAAAGAAACGAAATTAATCACGCTCATTTATAATTAATCTCTGTTCTGGAATAAAAGTGTTAACCTTATTTAAGGTGGGTCAATTGATTGAAAAAGGGAGGAAGCGATGCCCCCCTTCTTTAACTAAGTACGTTAATTAATAATTTTAACTCTGTATTCGATTAGAAATGATAGGTAAGTGTCATAGCAAACACTAAATAATACCTTTTATAATTCGATCTGCTTTAACTCTCTTTAAGCGTGATATTAATTGTTTAACTTTATCTGGATACATCGCCATATCATCAATATCTCGATAACTTTCAATCAAACGTGTATGAGAAATAATATTGGATAGCTCTTCATTAAACTGTGTACTTAATTTTTGTTCCGGATCATCAATTAATAAACCATTTTCAAGATCTAAACGCCAAGCCCGTGGATTGAGGTTATGACCTGTTAATAATGAAAAACGTTGATCTGAATAAATACCTTTTAAATGAAAACTATTGGAATCATGTTTCCACAAATGTAATTTTAAATGGCCTTGCAAAATAGAAGTGTGATGTTTCTTAGCAAAATTACGTAAGTTTACTTCATACAGATAAGGTAAAGCGGAAATCGTTTTAAAGGGTTTATCTTCAGGAATATAAAAATCATTGGCGGTTTTATCACCAACAACAATAGTAATATTAACTTTACGTTTTAATAATGCTGAAATATCACGAGATAGAGCAGTCGGTAAATTAAAGTAAGGTGTAAATAAAATTAATTCTTTTTCGGTAGAGTGAAAGATGGCTCTAATCACTTTATTTAATAAGTTTTTCTTTGTACCAATCCCAGTGAGAGGTCTGACAGCTAAGCCATTACATTCAATTGGGTCGAATCGGTAACCAGATAGTTTTAAGTTACGACTTAAGTTTTTGTGTTCTTTTTTAAATTCATTGAACTTAGGTACAACAGGCGCATTGAGTTCTACAACCGCTTCACTATTGATAATGACTTGTTGAATATAATCAACCATTGAATCAGCTAATGCGTTATCTGTTATTAACCAATAACGGTCAAATCGATATCGCTCCTGCTGATGAAGGTAAATATTATTAATGCTCGCGCCACTGTAAAAAACAACATTATCAAAAATAAAACCTTTTAAATGCTGTACACCAAAAAGTTCTTTTCTTTTAACTGGCAAACCGATAATTTTAACACCACGGCCTTTTAATGCAGCAACCTTCTGATACCAAGTCGTATTAGTATCTCCGCCCTTTTCAGCACCAATTAAACCTCGTTGTGCACGATGAAAATCAATACAAACAGTAATATCCATTGAAGGATGATTCTCTTTTGCTTGATATAGCGCATCTAAAACTTCTTCGCCTGCATCATCAGCTTCTAAATACAAAGCAGCAATATAGATACGTTTAGTGGCGGAATTGATCTGCTGAAATAACTCTGTTTTAAATGCCTTGGTCGTTAATAAGCATCTTACATTGTCTGCAGATATTGGAAGCTTTTTCAATTTTGTTAGAAATGAAAGGTTTTGATTAATTTTTTTACTCATAAATCTCTATCATATTTTACCAACATCACTATTAAGTACTCTATTCAGATACAAACTACGCTATAAAGTAAAGTATTGATATAGTAGTTATCTTCAAACAATGAAACGGATAACTACGTTAGCATTTATTTTTAGAAATAGTTATTCATTAACGATATAACAACTAAAAAACAGTGAATTTGATAGCATTAAACCTAAGCACAACTAATGTGCAAAGGTTTAATGATTTAACAACCAGAAGGTTAATTAGATAACTTTAGCTAAAGCATCACATAATGGTTGCATATTGTTTTTAGTCATACCTGCTACAGAGATACGGCCAGAGCCTACAATATAAACGGCGAACTCTTCTTTTAATCGGTTTACTTGTTCAACCGTTAAACCAGAAAAAGAGAACATACCTAATTGACGACTAATGAAACTAAAGTCACCTTTAACGCCTTTTTCTTTTAACGTTGCTACAAATAAATCACGCATTTCTTGGATACGGTTACGCATTTCAGCAACTTCTTCAACCCATTGCTTATAAAGCTCAGCGTCATTTAAGATAGTCGTTACAATCGCTGCACCGTGACATGGAGGGTTTGAGTAATTAGAACGGATACCCGCTTTAACTTGGCTGAATGCACTGTCTGCAATATCACTGTCTTCAGCTACCAGGGTAATACCGCCAACACGTTCGTTGTATAAACCAAAGTTTTTAGAGAATGAGTTAGCAATCAATAGTTCTTTGTTATATTTTGCAAAAGTACGTAAACCTTGTGCATCTTCATCAACGCCATGACCAAAACCTTGGTATGCAAAGTCAAAGAATGGTATAGCACCTAGTTCAGCAATTAGTTTTGCTAGTATTTCCCATTGCGCTTGTGTTGGATCAATACCCGTTGGGTTATGACAACAGCCGTGGAACAATACCATATCGCCTGCTTCAACAGATTGTAGTGAAGCAACCATTGCATCAAAATCTAAATCTTTAGTCTCTGCATCATAATAATCATACGCGACCACTTCTAAGCCAGATGTTTTGAATACATTACCGTGATTTGCCCAAGTAGGGTTACTTACCCAAATCTTTTTAATGCCTAATTTAGTAACCGCAAAATCAGCACCCGTACGTAATGCACCAGTACCACCAGGCACTTGTGCTGTACGAGCACGTTTTGAAGTGATTATTTCAGCATTTTCACCAAATAATAATGTTTGAACAGCATCACCGTAAGCTGCAATACCTTCGATAGTAAGGTAGCTTTTGGTGGTTTCTTCAGCAAGTAGACGTTTTTCAGCTTCTTTAACTGTCGCTAAAATTGGCGTTTGCCCCATTTCATTTTTGTAAATACCAACACCTAGGTTGATTTTATCTGTGCGGACGTCTTTTTTAAATGCATCTGTTAAACCAAGGATTGGATCTGCAGGTGCCATACTTACTTGTTCAAACATACTTATTCCTTTATGAATAATGAAAAATACTTACGTTGATGCTTTTATACCATCCTCACTATTTCAAGCAATCAATTTAGTAACTATTCTGATAATTTGCTGTCTAATTCAGCGATTTTAGCTTTCCAAATAGCCGGACCTTGCTCATGAACGTTATTTCCTTGACTATCAACAGCAACCGTAACCGGCATATCTTCGACATCAAATTCATAAATAGCTTCCATTCCTAAGTCTGCAAATGCCACAACACGTGATTTCTTAATCGCTTTAGCGACTAAATAAGCAGCACCGCCCACGGCCATTAAATATACTGATTTGTGTCTAGCAATTGAATCAACGGTATTTTGACCACGTTCAGATTTACCGATCATGCCTAATAAACCCGTTTCTTCTAACATGAAATCTGTAAATTTATCCATACGTGTTGCCGTTGTTGGACCAGCAGGACCCACTACTTCATCACGGACCGCATCAACAGGACCTACGTAATAAATGAAACGACCTTTAAAGTCGACACCTTCAGGTAAACCTTTACCACTTGTGATCAATTCTTGAATGCGTTTATGAGCAGCATCGCGACCTGTTAAAATTTTACCCGAAAGTAAAATCGTATCACCACTTTTCCATTCGCTCATATCAGCTTTAGATAAGTCATTTACATTAACGCGCCTAACATTTTCGCCTACTTCACGAGTTATTTCTGGCCATTGGTCTAGTGATGGTGGTGTTAAGACAGCTTCGCCTGAACCATCTAAAGTAAAATGAGCATGTCGTGTTGCAGCACAGTTAGGGATCATAACCACAGGTTTTGATGCCGCATGAGTTGGACAACTTTTTATTTTGATGTCTAATACTGTTGTTAAACCACCTAGACCTTGCGCTCCAATACCTAAGTTATTAACTCGTTTAAAGATCTCTAAACGTAGCTTTTCATCGGTATTCAATGATTCTGGGTCTGCTTTTGCTTTAGCTTGTAGATCAAAAATATCAACAGGCTCCATTAATGACTCTTTTGCCATTACCGCCGCTTTTTCAGCCGTGCCGCCAATGCCTATTCCTAACATACCAGGTGGACACCAACCCGCCCCCATTGATGGGACTGTTTTTTCTATCCAATCTTCAATAGAATCAGATGGATTTAACATCGCCATTTTAGATTTATTTTCAGAGCCGCCGCCTTTTGCTGCGACCATCACTTCAACTTTATTACCTTTTACCATTTCAACATGCACAACTGATGGCGTATTGTCTTTAGTATTTTTACGCGCACCGGCAGGATCTGCAACGATAGAAGCACGTAATGGATTAGACTGGTCGTTATAAGCTTGACGCACACCTTCATCAACTAACTCTTGTACAGTTAATTCTGAATCAAAACTGACTTTCATCCCGATTTTAACAAATACTGTTACTATCCCAGTATCTTGGCAAATTGGACGCTTACCTTCAGCAGACATACGAGAGTTAATGAGTATTTGAGCAATCGCATCTTTTGCGGCAGGATTTTGCTCTGCTTGGTAAGCTTTATCCATTGCTTGGATAAAATCCAGTGGGTGATAATATGAAATGAATTGCAGTGAGTTCTTAACGCTATTAATAAAATCCAGCTCTTTAATGACTGTCATCAGTCGCTCCCAGTAAATAGTAAACAGTTTTTGTAAAACAATGGTAATATTGTTGGCCTTATCCGCCTAATTTTTTGTTACAAAAATGTTGCCTAAATACGAAAAAATGACTTATAAATCAGCTAATACACTCATAAAACCATTGTTTTTCTCTGAAAAGATAATCACTATCATTAAGGGGGAATTATCCTGTTTAAATTGGTCTGTGTTTTTAGAATCAGGAAGTTCAGAACATATTGATAGTAATTGGTCTATTTTTAGCGCACAACCTATCGCGACGCTAACCGATGTAAATCAACGTACTTCATTCCATGATTTAACTAATAATACAACGCACGATATGGGACGAGATCCTTTAGCTGCTCAATTACAAATTAGACAACAATTATTTCATGAAGAAACAAACACTGATTTTCCATTTACGGGTGGTGTGATTGCCGCTTACCATTATGAAATGGGTGAGCTATTTGAACGTGTCAATAAAGACCAACTAAACGCAGGCTTAAACTTAGGCCCCTACCACTGTGGTTTTTATGATTGGGCTATTTTATATAACCTCAAACAAAAACAATATTACTTATTGCAACAAAGCACTAAGAACATAGAGCAAGATGTAACTTCTTTATGGCAAGAACGTTATGAATGGCTTGAAAATTTATCAAAAAAAGCCCCTAATGATGTTGAATCATTTAGTTTATCTGAACAATGGCAATCTAATTACAGTGAACAAGAATACAAGCAGTCTTTTAACAAAATTCAAGAGTACATCTTAAGTGGGGATTGTTATCAGGTTAATTTAGCTCAACGTTTTCAAGCCGTTTACCAGGGCAATGAATACCAAGCTTATTTGGCTTTAATAGAAGAAAACAAGGCCCCCTTTGCCGCATTTATACGCTTGCCTGAACAAGTCATTATATCAGTATCACCTGAGCGATTTTTACAATTAAAAGGTCATCAAGTACAAACTAAACCTATTAAAGGCACTATGCCACGCAGCCAAGATAGACAACAAGATCTAGCCAACGTACAACAACTATTAAGCTCTGAAAAAGATCAGGCAGAGAACTTGATGATTGTTGACTTGTTACGAAATGATATCGGACGTGTTTGTAAACCAGGAACCGTTAAAGTCCCAAGTTTATTTAATATTGAAAGCTTTCCTGCTGTGCACCACTTAGTCAGTACAGTAACAGGACAACTCGATGCACAATATTCCTGTGAAGATTTACTTAGAGCATGTTTCCCCGGAGGTTCAATTACTGGCGCACCTAAAATTCGATCAATGGAAATTATTTCTGAACTTGAAAAATTTCAACGTGAAATTTACTGCGGCAGTATTGCTTATATAAATGGTAACGGAGACATGGATAGTAGTATTACTATTCGCACATTAGTCTGTCATCACCATCAAATATACTGTTGGGCAGGTGGCGGTATTGTTGCCGACTCAAATGCTAAAAGTGAGTATCAAGAATGTTTTGATAAAGTCAGCAAAATCCTTCCCATACTGAGTAAGCTTTAATAAATAAACTCACTGCTATCCCTTAAAATACATTTTCTTTTGAGTACAAAAAAGCCCACGAAAGTGGGCTAAATTTAAGGATACTCATACCATTCAAAAATAACAGTAGAGATTATTGGATATACAACCTACCTTGTTGGCAATTCGATATCTTCAAATAACTTATTAACTTCGGCTGTATATTTTAGTTGGATCGCTTTCTCAACTAATGGACGAGTTAAATGAGGAGCAAACCTCACCATGAAGTCATACATATAATCTCGAAGAAAAGAGCCTTTTCTAAAGCCAATACTGGTTAAGCTAGATTTAAAAATATGACTCGCATCAAGCACGCAGAAGTCATCGTCTTCATTAATCGCCATTGTTGCAATAACACCGACACCGAGGCCTAAACGAACATAGGTTTTTATCACATCAGCATCCGTTGCGGTGAATACCACATTTGGTTTATAGCCAGCAGCATTAAACGCCTCGTCTAATTCTGAGCGTCCGGTAAAACCAAAAATATAAGTAACAATAGGATGCTGCGCGATATCATCAATAGTCAATTTCTTAATATTAGCTAAAGGGTGATCCTTTGGCACAATCACTGAGCGGTTCCAATGATAACAAGGCAACATAATGAGATCTTGGTAAAGGTGTAAAGCTTCTGTCGCAATCGCAAAGTCTGTTTTACCTTTCACAACGGACTCACTAATTTGTGTCGGTGTACCTTGGTGCATATGCAGTGACACTTTTGGATAACGTTTAATAAAACCTTTAATCACTTCAGGTAACGCATATCGTGCTTGTGTATGAGTCGTTGCAATATTCAACTTACCTTGGTCAGGCATTGTGTATTGATTGGCCACCGCTTTAATACTTTCAACTTTACCTAATATTTCAGTTGAATAACGTATAATTTCTTGGCCAGCTGGCGTTACCTTAGTAAGGTGTTTACCACTACGTTCGAATATTTGAATACCCAGTTCGTCTTCTAACATACGAACTTGTTTACTGATGCCTGGTTGCGAGGTAAATAAATTTTCAGCAGTCGCTGATACATTTAAGTTATGATTTAATACTTCGACAATATAGCGTAATTGTTGCAATTTCATAATGTTATCGGCTCATATTTAGTTAGTGCTTATTCCATTTAATTCTATCAGACTTCTACTATTAACAAAGCCCTACTTTTGTATTGTGTATTATTATATCTATAATAATAAGCCTATAACTTGCTATGTAACAAATTTATAGTAGATAAGCCTTTACTTAATCAACATGAACAAGATATTTTATTGGTAATGATTAATTGTAATTAACCTATATAGGTCGATGGTGTTATGAAAAACATAAATAACGAGCAGCTTGATTTCAGCACTATATTAGCGACAAGTATACATGATATGAAAAACTCTCTGGCGATGGTTTTACAATCTATCGAAGATCTCGATTTGGCTGACAACCTTACTACTCAACAACATAAATCAGTTTCAAATTTGCATTATCAAACTTCACGGATTAATAGCACCCTAATGCAGTTATTAGCGTTATACCGCGATGAAAAAAAACAACTACCTATCTTTATAGAAGAAAACTCTGTTAATGAACTATTAACCGATATATTGGAACGTAATCGTTTATATTTAAATAGTCACCATATCAAGGTTACCGTTGATGTTGAAAAAAACTTACGTGGCTATTATGATATTGATTTGGTCAGTTATTTACTCAGCGATATATTTATTAATGCATTACGCCATGCAAAAAGTATTGTCACAATCTCAGCTTACTATCTGGAGCCCTATTTGATATTCAAAATAGAAGATGATGGAGAGGGTTATCCGCATTATATGATGAATGTGAATGATAAAAATGAGTGTTCTACTTTTAATGCTAACAAAGGACGTAGTGGATTAGGCCTCTTATTCGCTAAAAAAATTGCTGAAGCACATCAGTTAAAACAACTTAAAGGCAATATTTGTTTAATTAATAAACCAGATAATAGTGGTAGTATATTCACTTTACAGCTACCTTAGTATCATAAAATTCGTATAAGTATTAATACAATGTACTTTGTCTATTATTTACATAAAGAGTTTATATCTTGTACCCATTAATAATTTCTTTAGTCGCTTTACTGCTTATTGTCATGATTGGTTACAATATCATTCAACAATATAAGCAAAAAGTAGAAACAGAACGTCGTATTTCTGTTGCAAAACAACACGCGGTAATCTCTGAAGTTGATGAGCTTTTGTTGTATGCGACTAAAATCCCATTCACTAAAATTTTATTACTCATATTAAAAAATAGAATACGTAATGCTTTATTTATTATGATGAATATGTCGCCTAGCACTGCGAGTTATAAAGAGCACTTTGCTGATACTGAAGCACAAATTAAACAGATAAACGAAAATTATATAGAACAAACCTCAAATTCTTTTCAAATTCCTAATGATGATAAAGAAGCGGTTAACTTAATTAAAGTCACCAAAAAAATACGGGCAGTTTTGCGTTCAGAACATGCAAAAGGAAAAATTAATACTAATATATTTGTTGCTGAAAACCGAAACTTAGAAATAATGCAATTAAAAATAAATTTAGATACAAGTATTAAACGTATTATTCAAGCTAAATCAATGAAAGAGTATGGTGCAGCAAAACAGATGATCGATAAGTTATTAAAAATATTAGAGTCGATTCCTGATAAAGATAATGAGTTACTCCAAAAACAACAGTTATTGGTTAACCATAACAGTGAAGTTCTTTCAAATTTGAGTGATGTAAGTACCAGTTTAAATGAAGAAAGTAGACGTTCAACGAAAGAAAACTCTAAGCAAAAAGATATAGAAATGTTATTTGGTGACAAACAAAAATGGTAGTCACTGCCCTATTTGATAAGTATTTATCTTAACAAAACAATCAAACTTGATACAAATCAATAACTTTAATATCGCCTCCCTTATTATAAATGATTATAAATTATTGAGGCGACTGTTATGCATCAAATTACATTCGAACAACAACAACTTTTGCAAAAAAACCTATTAGCTGAATTTTCGCAGTTAAAAGAGAAAGTAAAAGTCAGACTAACAGCTTCTTCTAAACAATACTTAAATGATTTAGTTAAAGATGTCGACACAATGAATGCTGATGCATTGATTGATAGTTTAGTACATAGTGAAAGCCATTCATTGAATCTTTATAAAACACAAATCCAAAGTATTGATGCTGCATTACAAGGTATCGAGCTTGGTTTATATGGTTTATGTTCAGATTGTGAAGTAGAAATAGAAGTGGAAGAATTATTTGAATGCCCTACCAAACAACGGTGCACAGCTTGTGAAATAAAATACCAACAACAAAAAGTAAAGGGTTATAAATTATAAAGCGCATTTTGTTGTTAACTTTATAGGGAGGTATGTGATAAATTGCCCTCCTTTAACTTTAACTAGAGCAGACATTTTGACCGATAATATTTCCCCTTTAATTTCAAGCGATGCCTCTAGTGCTACTGATCCTATTATTGAGAAAACGATTCCTTTAACAGTACAACAATGTACAACACATTTTGATCAATATTTAACTCAATATCAAAAGCCTGAAAAAGCAGAGCTATCGCTTTTATTTCCTGATGCTGTGTCTGTTGTTTATCGTTATTTGAAACTACCAACTCAACTACTTTTAATTAATAGCCGCCACTGGTTAAGTGCGAAACAATTGCTTGAACAAACGATTGCACCAACTTTACCAACAAGTTATTTGCTAAGTTATAACCAAGAAAGTTTATTTGGACGCTTATCTTTAGGAAATGATGGACAATTAAATTTTGCCGATGGTCACTTAAGTAAATATGATCAAGGCATTTTAGTCCTCAACATTAGTCCGCTATTAGTTGAACCCAATTTGTGGTTTAAATTAAAGTCTGTTTTACAACGAGGTCACTTACAAGCAAGTGATGCCGTTAATGCTGAAAAAATAAAACAAGCATTACCCGATTTAACTCAACAAACTATTAATACAAAAATAATTTTAGTAGCCAGTAGATTTCAGCTCGAAGAATTAATTCAGATTGATCCAGAATACTCACAAGTTTCTTCTTTATTTTGTGAATTAGCGAGTCAAGTACCCGTATCTCAAGAATCCATTAATGCGATTGTTAGTTATTGTCACAACTTAACAGAACAGCTAGCAATAGAAAAATTAGATAACGACACTTTATCAACACTTTTACATTTCCTAGCGACTCAATGTCAGCATCAAAAATTATTATCGTTTGCACCAGAGTCGATTCAACAAGCTTTACAGTATGCAAACTTATTTAATGATAATAATAAAATCAACCAACAAGATTTGATTGCCTATTTTAATGAAATAGATCAAGCCCAATCATTAGCACGGAAATACAGTGAACAATCACTTCTTGAAGGTCAAGTAAACCTACAATTAACAGGTGAGAATATTGGCCAAATCAATGGTTTATCCGTTGTTGAATTATTAGGTTACCCCTGTGAGTTTGGTGAAGTATTTAGGATTTCAGCGAGTGATATGATCGGCGATGGTGAGATTATAGACGTAGAAAGAAAAGTCGAACTAGCAGGTAATATCCATGCTAAAAGTACGTTGATTGTACAAGGCTACTTAAATCACTTTTTCAGTCATGTCACCGCCTTTCCATATTCTTGTAATTTAGTTTTTGAGCAATCTTATCAAGAAAGCGATGGAGACAGTGCCTCATTGGCTATTTTAATTGCAGCAAGCTCTTGTTACTCACAATTCGCTGTTAAACAAAACATATTTGTGACAGGTTCTCTTGATCAACATGGTAATGTATTAGCGATTGGAGGCATTAATCAAAAAATTGAGTCAGTAACCCGTTTGTTTGATTTAGGTTTAATTACAGAGCCCATTTTAATTGTAATGCCTAAAGCTAACCAAATTAATTTAACACTCAATTTGAAAACGTTGGCATTAATTGAATCAGGTAAAATGATGATTCATACAGTTTCTCATTGTCATCAAGCTTATCCATTATTATTAGATAAGACCTTTGAGCAAGTGATCAAAGCAATTAACTTGCGAATAGATATTGCAGCTAAAGAAGAGATGGAAGATAACACTAGTAGTTTGTTTTCTAGAATAAAAGATTCTATATTTCATTAGTTTATACTAACAAAAAACACTCAGAAAATTGATTATTCTTGATTGTTTTCACGGGCTCATATACAGTGTGGCGCTCATTATTTCGTGGTATTAAGTTTTACGTTTGTTTTAATGCCTCACCTTATCAATTATTTTAAGAAAAGTGATTATGACTAAAATCGTATCCCAAAAAGAGTTGGGTAAAAACTCTTACAATAAAGAAGAATTAATCAAATGTGGTCAAGGTGAGCTATTTGGTGAAGGCAACTGTCAACTACCTATCGACAAGATGCTTATGCTAGACCGTATTATCAGCATTACTGAAGATGGCGGTGAACACGGTAAAGGCGAATTAATTGCTGAACTAGATATCGATAAAGCATTATGGTTCTTCCAATGTCATTTCCCAAATGATCCAGTTATGCCTGGTTGTTTAGGTCTTGATGCAATGTGGCAATTAGTTGGTTTCTTCCTAGGTTGGAGTGGCGGTCCTGGTAAAGGACGAGCTTTAGGCGTAGGTAATGTTAAATTTACAGGACAAGTTTTACCAACAGCGAAGAAAGTAACATACCGTATAACAATGAAACGCTTAATTATGCGTAAATTGGTTATGGGTATTGCTGATGGTGTTGTAGAAGTAGATGGCAAAGTTATCTATGCAGCTGAAGATTTGAAAGTTGGTTTATTTGTGGATACTTCAAGCTTTTAAATTGAATGATTGATTATTATCTTTAAAGCACTGATTATGTTTGTAATCGGTGCTTTTTTTTATCTAATATTTCTTTAGAGTGTTGACACAGCCCTGCTAAACTTACAAATAGGCTAAATAATCACTCAAGATCAGATCTGAAATCAGCAATAGATTAACCGTTTTAATCAGCTAAATTATCCGTGTATTCAGCTGACTATTTCAAAATTAATTTCTTATTGTGTCACAAGGACCATTTATGGCTTTCTTATTTCGTTTTATTAAACAACTATTTATTAAAGGGTTTAAATTAATTAATTTAATCCGTTTATTAATACTTAATGTTTTATTCTTAGTTATTGTATTAGTTATTTTTGTTTCTTTTCAAACACAAGATGAACAAATAAAAGTGGCAGATAATTCCTACCTTCGTTTAAATTTAAATGGATTTATCGTAGAAAAGAAACATCCTATTAATATTTCACAAGAAATATCCAAACAATTAACAGGGTTAGATCAAGAAATACAACAAGAGTTTGAAACCCAAGAATTAATTAAAACCATTCGAAATGCACAACATGATCCAAAAATAACAGGGTTAGTATTAGAGTTAAGTGGTTTACAGTCAGCCAGTCTTGATCAAATTTCAGATATAGGTGAGGCGATTAATCGATTTAAAACTGAAAACAAACCTGTATTTGCTTATGCAGATAATTATACGCAAACCCAATACTATTTAGCCGCTTATGCAGACCACATTACACTACCGCCAAATGGTTTTGTTCTTCTGCAAGGTTATTCAGTCAACAGATTATATTTTAAAGATTTATTAGATAAATTATTAGTAACACCACATATCTTTAAAGTGGGAACTTACAAATCATTTGTTGAACCCTTCACTGAAACTAGCATGTCGCAATTTAGCAAAGAAGCTAATCAACATTGGTTAGATCAGCTATGGCAAGGTTACATACAGCGAGTATTAGAGCAACGTAAAGATAATAAACTATTAACTGCTAACTCCATAAGCCCTGACTTAGAATCTCTTAAGGAACAATTACAGGCAGTTTCTGGTGATACAAGTAAATATGCACTTTCTGTCGGATTAGTCGATGAATTAAATTTTTATGATAATTTCATAGCCACCCTTACGCACACAGCTAACAACGAAACTAAACCAATTGATATCATTGACTACAACCGTTATAGCTCAACTTTGTCTCCTTTATACAAAACCACAGGTGCGACTAATAGAATCGCAGTTATACATGGTTCTGGTGAAATAATATCTGGATTCACTGATGGAACAACAATTGCGGATAAAAGCTTCAATAGTTTATTACAACAAGCTCGTAATGATAGTCGCATTAAAGCCGTTGTTATTCGCTTAGATACACCAGGAGGTAGCGCTTTTGCCTCTGAAAATATTAGACAGCAAGTACTTGCACTAAAAGCCGCAGATAAAAAAGTGGTTGTTTCAATGGGGTCTGTGACAGCTTCTGGTGGATATTGGATAGCATCTGCTGCCGATCAAATTATTGCATCACCAACGACGTTAACTGGCTCTATTGGTATATTTGGCATGTTTGCAACTATCGACAAATCACTTAAGAAAATAGGCATAAATCAAGATGGGGTTTCTACTAGCCCTCTTTCTGGATTTGGAATAACACAGCCCTTAAGTCCAGAACTTGCTGAGATATTTCAAATTGGAATTGAAAGCGGCTACGCTAATTTCTTAAAAGTGGTCTCAGAAGGACGTGATATGACAGTACAATCAGTTGATAAAGTAGCTCAAGGTCGTGTTTGGACTGGTATAGATGGCGTTGAAAATGGTTTAGTTGACCAACTAGGTAATTTACAAACCGCCATTAACAGCGCAGCAAACTTAGCTAACTTAGATGATTTTGATATTATCGCTATCGAACCTAAGGTTTCTTCTAAGCAAGCTTTCTTTAATCAATTATTAATAAGTTCAATCAGCTTTTTACCTAATGGCGTGATTAAACAGCCATCTTGGGTATCTTTATTTTCAGATATAGAGCAACAAGCAAACTTTATCACTAGACTTAATGATCCTCAAAGTCGTTATGTCTACTGCACACAATGCTACATTAAATAAAGAACCCTTCTGCAAATATTACTCCCCAAGGACTTTAATAAAAGGTGGGGAGTAACTTTAATAACTGTTGGAAAGTAATATTAAATAATATTTTTTAAAAAACATAAATTAAAAAATGGATGTATAAACCGCTTTATCCTTTTAATATTAACGTTATACCGATTACATTAAATAAGTGATCTAAATTTTGCGCAGGAAAAATGAGTTAGTTCAAGGCGAAAATTGAGCTAAATGGTTGTTCCCTTTACGAAATTTACAACGAAGAAATAAGTTATTTTAACAAGTAAAATAGATAACTTAATTAGTGTGATTGGTATTAGTATTATAAATGTTCGCCCTCACCTATCGACTATTATCTCAAGCACTCAATAAACCCATCAGTCAATAAACTAGGAGGTTTCATCTATATTGGTATGGAGAAAATTCCTCCCTTTCTGTTCAAGTGTATTGGTTATACCAATCTGGAAAAATAAATGGTCTATTTAGGTGTTAGGGAAAATGGATGCTAACAAGACGTTGATTACAGTTACTAGTATTCTCATTACAAAATCAACAACGAAGCTAGCATTCATTTTAACAAGCATAAATGACTAGATAATTACTTCGATTGGTATTAGTTATTTAAACCTAAACTCTACTCTTCCTATATTGTTTAAAAGCAAGTATTTAAAATAAATACTTATAAACAACACACTTGTTAAATCAGTTATTCGCCCCCACTATTTAAAAAGAAAATTCATTTATAGGGATATTCAAAAAAAGTGTGGATGGTAATTTTCGTTAATAATGTATTAAATATATCGAGTAAATGATGAAACAACGTCTCTATGCATTACAACACTATACTGAATCTGGTGATTTAAAAGCTCCACCAGTGTTACTGTATATCTTATTATTTTTATCTAGAACTTGGATGTTACTTGTTATATCTGTTGCTTCCCAACAAACAGGAAATAAGTTATTACAAATTTTTTACCCCGATAAAGTGCATTTTTATCTTGGTTTGATCATTGGCTTATTTCCACTAATTATATTTTTAGTCTCTGGCAGACGTCACGCACAAGATGGTTGGGCATTAAAGTGTTGGCCATTTTGCTTCTATTTACTGATAGCGAGTGTATTAGGAGACTTATGTTTACAGATTTATTATTTGTATATGCAACACTTTACATATTCAGTGACTGCCTCAATACAATTAGTCGTCGTTGCATGGAGTTGTATTTATATTATTAAAAGCAAACAATTAAGAGATTGTTTTAGATAGATAATTTATTTCTTTTAATAGTAAGTGTTCTAACAATAGATTATTAAAATGGAGTACAAAATCCACTATCAGAAAACTAATTATGAATAATAGTCATGGATAAAAATAAAAAAATACCTCAACAATGTGAGGCATTTTTTATAAAATGGTATGTAAACTAAAAATTAATGTAGCTTTAAACGTGGACGTAACACTCGATTAATTTTTTCAACAATAGTCATCAATCCAGTACGGATATAACCATGTAACGCCACTTGATGCATACGATACAAAGAGACATAAACAACTTTAGCTAAACGGCCTTCAATCATCATTGAACCTTGCATCAAACTCCCCATTAAACTACCTACCGTACTGTAATTACTTAATGAAACTAGAGAGCCATAGTCTGTATATTTATAATCACTTAATGGCTTATCTTTAAGGGTTGCCAAAATGTTCTTACCTACTAATGAAGCCATTTGATGAGCTGATTGTGCACGAGGTGGCACAAAACCACCATTAGGTAATGCACAACTTGCACAATCACCAATTGCATAAATTTCATTATCTAGAGTAGTTTGTAATGTTGGCTTAACAATCAATTGGTTAATTCTATTAGTTTCTAACCCAGCTAAATCTTTCAAATAATCAGGCGCTTTAATACCCGCCGCCCATACAATTAAATCAGCTTTAATTAATTCACCCGATTTAGTTAATAAACCTTCTTCATTTGCTTCAGTCACCATTGTGTTAGTTCGTACATCAACACCTAACTTAAGCAGTTCACGATGAGCTGAGGCTGAAATACGTTTAGGTAAAGCCGGTAAAATACTATCGCCAGCTTCAATTAAACTAACCCGTAAATCAGCACTTTTAATATGTGAGAAGCCATAGCTAGAAACTTGTTTGAGTGAATTATATAGCTCAGCAGATAACTCTACCCCCGTTGCACCAGCACCAATAATTGAAACGTTAACTGAATTTGTTTCTTTAACACCTAATTGTAAATACTTATTTAACATGCGGTGATGAAATTTCTTCGCCTGCTGTGGGCTATCTAAAAAGATACAATGCTCACCAACACCTTTTGTATTAAAATCATTACTTACACTACCTAAAGCCAAGACTAAAATATCATATTCAAGATGGCTTTCAGGTAAAATTTGACAACCTTCTTCATCAAATAAAGGATCAATTGAAATCGTTTTATTAACACGATCTAGGTTACGCATCGCACCTAATTTAAAGTTAAATGAGTGATTTGTTGCATGTGCTCTATAACTTACAGCATCAATACCATCATCTAAAGAACCAGCGGCTACTTCATGTAACAATGGTTTCCAAAGATGAGTACTGTTTTTATCAACTAACGTAATATGTGCTTTTTGTTTCCGACCAAGCTTATTACCTAACTTCGTAGCTAACTCTAAACCGCCAGCACCGCCACCTACTATTACAATTTTCTTCATAACGACCTCAATAAAATTAAATTTTTTACAAAAAACACTCTTATTTTTATTGATAAAAATATGTTTTATAAAAAAAGTTGATCTACATCGTGTTTTACAAAAAGTAAGGTTATAAAAAATTGGGCGCTAAGTCACCTTATTTTATAGTTGATTGCGAATGAAGTCGCATTTGAGCTGATTTAAGTAAAATTATAGGATAGTTTTTGATTTGAAGTTAAACCTGCACAAGGCAGGCCTATTAATAAAAACAAGCTTAATGAATGCTTCATCTCTTTTGCTTGATGATTATTTGTCTGATTTGAATTTGTTAATAGTTGTTAGATGAACCGTTATATCGGTAAATTTATGTCCTTGATTTTGATCGAAAATAATTGGGTAATAATTAGCTAACTCATGGTTACTCACTTCACTGTCAAGTACATCATCGACAGTAGACAAAATACATAAACACTTGCTTTCATTTTCACGCCTAAAATCACTAACGCATTTTGTATCTATATCAAAATACTCTTCAGGCCATTCAATTCTTCCAACCATATTGTCTTCAGGGTGTAAGTTTGGATTAAATATAACTTGTTTAATACCACATAAAAAACCTATTCTTTCACTCCAATAACCGCCAAGGCCAACACCACAGATTAAGGGTGAGTTATCGTCTGTACTTTTAATATGTTGATGCACCTCTTTCAAAATATGGCTCATATCTTGTTTAGGATGAATAGTACTGTAATGAACAGAACGTACATCTTGATCGATAGACTTCAATTGCATCACTTTTTCGTGATTGCCAGGACTTGTTGCATCAAAACCGTGTAGATAGATGATCATGTATTAAATTCCACCTTATATTGCCATTGCGTGATACTACTTAAACGCCTAACTTATTAACATTATCACACTAATAATAAGTATTTATCTTACCAGTCTAAATAAACTCACTAATAGTGCAAGTATTGCTTAATGCTATTTAGAGGCTCTCATTAAAATCGAGTAATAAACGTCTATTTTCGATCCAAACTTTATTTTCTTGTAAAGGTAATGAAAGTTTACTTTTATCAGCGAATAAAGATGATATCAGATCTTCATTACACTTATTCGCAACTTGCAACCCTTCTAAAATGCTCATTGCAGCTGGAGTATCATTACAAGCGAGTATCAGATCACAACCAGCATGAATGGCCTCTTTTGCTCTCGACAAGTGATTTCCAACAAAACTTGCTCCATGCATTGAAATATCATCACTAATGATAGCTCCCGTAAATCCAAGTTGCTGCTTCAATATTTTCTGTAACCAATACTCAGAAAAACCACAAGGTAATGGATCACATTGCGAATAAACAACATGTGATGGCATTATCGCATCTAATTTATTTGCTTTAATTAATTCAGCAAAGGGTTGCATATCATGATTAAATATTTTTTCAAAACATCGGTTATCAACGGGTAAAGCAATATGAGAATCAGCTTTTACACTACCATGTCCTGGAAAATGCTTACCTGTACTAGACATACCTGCTTGATTCATGCCTTCTATATATGCAGAAGCAAGCTGAGATACTTGTGTTTTATTTTCACTAAACGAACGTTCTTTAATAACATCGGATATGCCATTAATATCTAATACAGGGGCAAAACTTAAATCTATATCACATGCGAGTAACTCACTCGCCATAACAAATGCACTTGCCTTTGCTAGAGCTAAAGCTTCTTGTATCGATGATGTATGCTCAACTAAGGAGCCACAAGACGGTAACTCAGTAAACCCTTCTCGGAAGCGCTGTACGCGTCCTCCTTCATGATCGACAGAAATAATAATGTCTTTTTTTGCATATAATCGAATTTGTTGTACTAATTCTTTTAACTGTAAAATATTATCGTAATTTCGAGTAAATAAAATAACGCCCGCCACTAAAGGATGTGCTAAATACTCTTGTTCTGTTGCTGTTAATTGATAACCTTCTACATCCAAAATGATTGGGCGCATAATTTTTCCATTTTATTTAAAAAGCCAGCAATGCTGGCTTTGGAAGTAAATTTATTTAACGTATTAATCTACGTTGTTGTGTTGCGTTTTAATTAAATTAAAACAAATTACATCAACTAATTCTAGCAAGTAATTTTTTTACTTCTTTAAGTTTATCCTCTGGCGCACTTTCTAAAAGTTTAGTTAATATATCTTTTGCACCTTCTTTTTCATCAATTTCTAAATAAGCGTGTGCTAAATCCAACTGCGCAGCAACACCATCTGCATCGGTATCAAATTCTGCAAACGAATCAACTACGTCAGGAAATTCATCTAATCCGAATTCTAAATTAAAGTCTTCTTCAGTAACCTCACTTCCTTCATTACCTGTTAGCAAGGTATCAATATCTATGAAGCCTTTATCGTCATTTTTATCGAAACTTGGTAATGCAACATCTGCATTAAACGCACCACTACTCAGCTGCTTTGCTAATGTATCAGCGTCAACTTCTTCAACACCATCAGGTAACTCTTCAACACCAGTTTCAATATCAGATGTAATATCTTTATCAGCAGCTTCAGTGACCTCTTCAATGTCAGCTTCTATATTTGGCTGAACTTCTTCAGCCGTTTTAGCCACCTCTTCAACATCAGGCTCTATATCTGATGTAACTTCTTCAAGCGTTTCAGTGATCTCTTCAACATCAGTTTCTATATCTGGCTGAACTTCTTCAACC
>NZ_JBAKBA010000016.1:0-85541 GCF_038155225.1 Psychromonas arctica
AACCATTATACATTTCCACCATGCTGTTCAAAAATTACTCTTGAAAGATCAACACGCCCTAAGTACTTTTAATATTATTATATATTTTAAACACGTCGAGTTGTTCTGCTGAAACGGGACGTTGAAAAAAATAACCCTGTGCAAAATCGCACTGCTGTTGCTTCAGAATATTCAAGTTACTTTGAGTTTCTACTCCTTCAGCTATAATTTTCATGTCTAGTTGCTTGCCCATGGCAATAATAGTTGAGGCTATCGTATCGTAATCACTGACGAAGCTCTTATCGATTTTTAATACATCAAAAGGAAGTTGTCTTAAATAACTCAAACAAGAATAACCCGTTCCAAAGTCATCCATTAACAATCGAACACCCATCTCAGAAAGCTCATTTAGTGTTTTCAAAAAAACATCATTATTAGAAACAGTCATACTTTCTGTAATTTCAAGATCTAAGCAATGTGGTGGAATATCAAACTCAGCCAGTATTTTTTGAACTAACTTAGGAAAGTTCGGGTTAAATAACTGGTAAGGAGATACATTCACTGCAATATTTAACTTACTAGCTCCGCTCTCGCGCCATAATTTATTCTGTTGGCAAGCATTCCTTAATACCCATTCTCCTATCTCCATAATCTGCCCCGAATACTCAGCAATAGGAATAAAGATATCAGGAGAAACACTCGTCTCTTCGTTTAACTGCCAACGTAGTAAAGCTTCTGTGCCTTGAGTGGCAAAATTATTTAAATTAACGACAGGCTGATAAACAATATTCAGTTGGTCTTTCGCGATAGCTGTTCGTAATTGTGATTCATAAGATAAACGACGTGTATGATCTTTACTAAAGATATCTTGATAAAATAGATACTGATTTTTACCCTCTTTTTTAGCCTTATACATTGCCGTATCAGCGAATTTAACAAGACTCTCTGCATCTTTTGCATTCTTTGGATAAATTGAAATACCAATACTTGCAGTAACATAAACCTCTGTATTATCTAAAGAAATAGGATCAGCAATCACCTTGATCAGTCTTTCGGCAATGTCTCTAACTTTATGACTATTAGTAGTAGAGAAATTGATAATAGCGACAAATTCATCACCTCCAAACCTGAATACAGAATCTTTATCTCTGATCATATTACCTAAACGACTCGCTATAATATTCAATAACTTGTCACCTTGAGCATGCCCTTTTGTATCATTCACATCTTTAAAGCGGTCTAGGTCAATAAAGAAAACTGCAAACTTATCATTATCGGGCATCAAAATATTTTTATTGATTACTTTGTCTAACGCATTTCGATTAGGCAACCCAGTTAAGGTGTCTTTATGAGCAAGCTGTTTATTTTTTTCTTCGCTAATAACGAGTTTATCTTTTGTTTCTTGCATTCTTTTAACGACTGTTCTAATAGCTTTAGTAATAGTAAATGCCATTAGAAAAAGAACAATCGATAATATAACGGTCATCATCGTTGAGGTTTTGACAATAAAGTTACTGAGTTTATTGACCGGTCCAATAAACTCGATAGAGTTAAGTCTAAATTTTTTATAACCTACATTAAGTTCCATTTTCATTACAGATTGCGAGATCAAGCCTTGATCAAACAACTGAATACTTTCTAATAAATCATCAGCTATTTTAATATCCTTTTTACAAATGCCGATGATACTTTCAGCATTAATCATTCTCATCAAAAGGTGGTCAATGCTGCTAGGCAATGCAACGCAAGCTTCAGGTTGATCTTGAATTTTTTTTACAACGTTTTTAAGAACGTTAGTATCAGGAACTGCATTAGGATAACGGGCAATGAGGTCATTGAGTTCGATGATGTAATTAAAGTGTTGGCTATTAAGTTGATGGAATCTTGCAGCATCTGAAATTTTAAAGGCGCAGGCTACAACAATGAGAGAAAATAATGAAATAAGCAGCATTAGAATCGTGAGTTGTTTGTTGATCGTCATTCAAAATCCATTGGTTATTTCAATACTCAGTGGGTTTATCAATGTTACCCAAAGTATGATGGTGTCAGCTCAGTTTAGAGGCTAGTTTAGGACAACATCATAAAATGACAAATATTAAATATCCCTCTTCAATACAATATAATTTATGCAACGCAGTTCGGATAAAGCCATCTAACTAAACAGGCTAGTTATTGACAGGTTGTTTGGTACACAAGCACACCTAAATATTGTTATTAACTAATTTAGTAGTCTAAAATGGTTAATATAAAACTTCATCTATACATTAAAAAGCGGCTCGCTGATCAGCTTTCTAATTTTGTATATGAGTAGTAACAGGCATACATAAATGTTAATTAAGTGGTATTAAATTATCTGAGGCATAACTTAGGACACAAGAGCAATAATATAAAGTTTATTCACTCTCTCAATATTAATGTTGATTTACTTAGACGTAATTAAAATAATTAAAATAATTTAGTTTCTCTATACTTAGCAAAAAAATTCCATGGCCTAATCGTCAGTGATAAGCTTCAATCCCTTAATAAAACCCAATAATTGAAATCAAATAATAGGACATGGCTCCCTGATAACAGAGCATGACAAAAGCACACTCATTTCAACTAAGTAGTTAATAATGTTGTTTCAAAAAATGAATAATATCTTGAGACTCATATAACCATTGATCACGCTTACCCTTTTCTGTCATTAGTAAGCAAGGTACTTGTACTTTACCGCCTCCCGCCATAAGCTCTTTTCTTAACTTATCATACACATCCAAATCTTTATAAGTAACACCAATGTGGCGACTCTGAATAACTTTAATGACTCGTTTACAGTATGGACAGTGCCCCATATGATAAAGGGTTAATTTCATAAAAATGCCTCTCTTAATTATGCTGGTAAATAATTGCATTGATAAATAATTGTGTTGGTAAATAATTGTGTTGGTAAATATTTTTCTTGTCACATAATAGTACAGCTACATAATATTTATCGATAAACATCTATTTTAAAATGCTAAATAATACCGATTACATTAAATAAGTGATCTAAATTTTGCGCAGGAAAAATGAGTTAGTTCAAGGCGAAAATTTAGCTAAATGGTTGTTCCCTTTACGAAATTTACAACGAAGAAATAAGTTATTTTAACAAGTAAAATAGATAACTTAATTAGTGTGATTGGTATAACCACTATCTCCGTTACCAACCAAGATGCATTATTCAGTCACTAATGCCGATGCCAAGACAAGGCGTAACATGATGACAATAGCTAGTCCTTATTAAAGGTTATAACGCAGTATTAGTTTTCGAGTTTTCGATCCTTAGGGCAAGTACTGAAGCAATCCCCCTCGTTGTTAGAAAGTGTCGATTTAACCCGTTAGATCTTTACCTTTATGCCTAGAATCTGTTTACCTTACGACTTGTTGATTTTTGCATCTTGAATGGTGACGGGTATATATTAACGTCATGATTTTACTCACTCCCTTCCTGTTTAAGGAGATAGTCTTTTAATAGGTTGGTATTACGTGTATTTGCTTTAAAAAAGGCGTCGAACACATCACCAACCAATGGAATCAAACCACCTAAAAAATCAATTAACATATTACCTATCATTTTCAGCTTGATACGTTTACTCACTCCCATCCGTTGTGCTTCTAGCAAGACATAACTTGATAAAATAAATCCAGCAGCATCACCAACAACAGGCACTACCCCTATAATAGCGTCGACCCCAATATTAAATTGAGTAAAAGGAATACGAATACTACTATCAGTCATTTTACTAAAGCGCTCAAGACGCCTTATTGCAGCGTGTGTTTTTTGTTGAGAGCGCTTTATATCTTCTGTTTGTGCTTTATTTGGCATCGTTTATTACCCGTTTAATAAAATATATATACCCGTTAGCTTGAAAACCAACTCTACGTTGCAACCTTCAATAAGGGCTCCTCATTGTGATCGTGTTGCGCCTTGATTAAAGCCCAAGGTGACGACTGAACCAAACACCTTGAACGGTAACGCGCATAAATTAACTTTATATTTACTTTCAATAACATCAGCGAAATATACCTCTTTATAAATAACAACTTTGATGCCTTAAAATAATAATGTAGGATAACTTATCAATTATTATCTGATATTAGCTAGTTTGTGAGCTCAAGGATGAAGTTAACAATAGCTCGACTATAAATGGATCTATAACCAAAGAGAAAGATAATGCAATCGACAATGACGGACGACAATATTGCAACAACCTCAGTAAGAAAACTAAAATGGCGTTATACAATCGCCTTATCAGTTATTGCTATTTTAATTGTCATCTCACAACTCACTATGCAATCTTTATTAGCCGCGCAACAATACGACTCAAATGTCATTAATATTGCTGGTAGGCAACGAATGCTAAGCCAAAAAATAACAAAATTAAGTTATTACATCTTAACAGCAGAATCTGAGCAAAAAGCATCACTCTCTCGGGTCGAGCTTGATCAAACAAAGACATTATGGGAAAAGTCTCATTTAGGGTTATTAAATGGAAATGAAAGCTTAAATTTACCCGGAAATAATAGCCAACCGATAAAAGAGTTATTTACGCAAATAACCCCGCACTTTAAGACCATCCTAAACTCATCAAATATTATAATAAGTACCACCGATCCAACTCAGTTAAAAAAACACATAAAAAATATCACCCTGAATGAAAATGAATTTTTAACGATTATGAATAAAATCGTATTTCAGTATGCAAAAGAAGCGAATGCTAAAGTCACCTCGGCAGAAAGAATTGAAATAATATTAATGGTTGCAACCTTGATAATACTTCTTTTAGAGTTTTTATTTATTTTCACGCCTGCTGCCCATAGCCTACGAAAAAGCCTTAATACATTAACTCAAAATAAACATGATCTAGAGAACCTATTCGACGCGAGTCCTATTTCGATGTTATTAGTTGATCCGACTGAATTATCGATAGTACAAGTCAATGAAAAGGCCATCTCATTAATAGGAGACCCTTTTGGCCAAACACCAAAAGCACACTTAGAGAACTATTTAGATGTCAATTTTGAAAATAACAAAGTCTTCATTGAAAAGCTTAAAAATGGTTCGAACCTCAATGAATATGAAATTGTTATTTTGAATACACAAGGCAGCGTTAACGAAACACTGATATCGGTACGCAGTATTAATTTTAATGGAAAACCAACGGCGGTGATTGGTATAACCAACATTAGCGAGCTTAAAAAAGCACAACAAGAGCTTTTTCATTACGCTTCTTTTGATGATATGACCGGGTTATTAAATCGTCGGACAGGGTTAATTTTCTTGAACAAAGAGATGCAAAAAGTTGATGCAAACCACAGCACTTTATCGGTCTGCTTTATTGATATAGACGGTTTAAAATATGTAAATGATAAGTTCGGTCATGCAGAAGGAGATTGGTTAATACAAACGGCCTCTAATGCACTTAACGATATAATCAGAAGTGGCGACGCGGCGATTAGATTGGGAGGAGATGAACTATTACTAGTATTAAGCCAATGTTCAATCGAGCAAGCAGAACAAGTGATCGCCAGAGTAGAAATAGCGTTAGAAAATGCAAGCGCCTCAGATAACAAACCATTCTCTTTAAACTTTAGTTACGGAATAACCACCTACACGAGTAATAGAAATATTACATCAGACGAACTAATTACAGAGTCAGATGAAATAATGTATCACGCTAAAAAGGCTAAAAAGAAAAATAAGGTGCATTGCTCAACGACAAAACCAGCGTTAACTCCTTCGTATTAGCTCATTATGAGAATATTAAGGTATTAAGGTATTAAGGTATTAAGGTATGGAGTTATTAAGGTATGAAGTTATTAAGTTATTAAGTTACTGGCTATAAAAAGCCTCATATACTGAATCGAGGCTTTAAAAATAACGACTAGTACAAGTTATCCAACAAGTGATTGTCGAATTACTTCACATCACTTTCATTAATAACGCCTTTTAATGCCAAGGTGCCATTAATAGCAGCGGGGAATCCACAATAAACACTCATTAAAATCATTATCTCTCGAATTTCTATTTGGCTAACGCCGATATGTAAAGCCGCTTTAATATGAAACTTAAGCTGTGGTGTAGCCGTTCCCATGGCCGTTAACGCAGCAATGGTCGCCATTTCTCTGTGTTTACTATCTAAAGCAGACCTTGAGAAAATATCAGAAAAGCCATATTCAATGACCAACCTAGCGAGATCGGGTGAAATGTCTTTAAACGTAGATTCTAGGTTTTCAACTTGATTAGCGTGCAACGTATTGAGAGTTTGTGCTCCTAGCGCATAACGGGAAACACCTTTAAGCGTAGAAGAAGAATGCATAACCCCTGCTTCATCTTGCTTACCTTCGAGTTTACGCTCTGCCACCACGTCTTTTAAGGCTAACATACCATTAATCGCACTTGGGAAGCCTGCATAGCTAGACATTTGTAATATTACTTCTTGGATTTCAGCAATATTAGCGCCTACGTTCAATGCGCCGTGAATATGTACTTTTAATTGTGGTGCTGCATTTCCCATCGCAGTTAGTGCAGCCACTACGGTTAGCTCTTTCGACTTAAGTGCCAACTCAGTTCGGTTATAAACATCACCAAATCCATATTCGATAATATATTTGACTAAGTCTGGCGAGCAATCAATTAAGCTCTCAACGACCTTTTCACCGGCCTCTTTATCAATGATTTTTAAATTTTTTAATCCTGTTTCATAACGTTCATTTAAAGTAGTCATATTAGCCTCTGTTCATTAATGGGATGAACAATAGCCTAATCCTTAGAGTAAGCTCTAAGTCAACCCTTTAATTTTTATTAATAACGTTTTCATAGTAGATAATTTTTTCTTTTATCTTTTTAAGGTGTAACGCTTCTAAGACTATTTTCTCTTCTAAGAGCACAGCATGATCTTGCAACAACTCCTTCCTTTGTTCAGCAGTCGATTCGCCCTGCTCTCTTAAATCGGCGTAAAGCTTTATATTATCGAGCGGCATGCCCATCTTTTTTAAGCGTTTCACAAACTGAATCCAATCGATATCCTTTGAAGTAAAAAAACGGTGTCCATTGGCATTTCTTGCAATGTGCTTTAACACCCCAATTTTTTCATAATAGCGAATAGTATGCGCAGATATGTTTGTTAAAGTTGCAAAGCGTTGAATATTGATAAGGCCTCCTAAGCAGGTAATACGTTGGAATGAGGAAATAATGGTTGGCAGTTCAATTTTAAGGATATCAGTTATTTACTTTGTACAATGAGTAATTATAAAAAAGAACACGAAAACGATTTTTAGAGAAACTTTACAGCCTCAATGCCACAATAAGCAGTTGGTTATACTTTGTGATGAACGAACAAAGCCAACAGTTTTTATCCACTTAATTGCCTTGCTATATTTTAAGCAGGCTGGTTTTTCGGTTCGTTATTCATTCTGGGCAAAGGCTTATTATTAGCAACAACAAGCTAAAGGGAAACCACATAATAGTATCATTAGAGCCTTAGCCTTTAAGTGGTTCAGGATAGTATTTAGATGTTGGAAAACTAACACTCCCTATGATGAATCAACCTATTTAGCGGCGCTAAAAAGAAGAGACTCACCGCTTTTAAAATTTGCAATTAATAGTTAAATTTTACTAGCGGTCCACCTCAGGGCGTGTTGTTATGTTTTGTTACGTGCATATTTCCAGTAAACGTAATTCAAAAAGTGATCGGTCTCTATAAAATCTTCAGCACCTATATCTTTTGATAGAGTACTCATAAACTCAGCATAACTTTTGTAGTCATTACTTTTAAAGCTACCAGGCTCTTTAAATTCTAAACCCCAGAGATACTTTACACTGCCAATAGGATTTTTATTCAACACAGGAAATTTACTAGGTTTAAATGTAGTCAAAAGTTCAGTAATAACATTAAAACCAAGACCAGTAATACTGTTTTTGAAAGGTAATATTTTATTAAATACCTGTTCAGGATTTTGTATTAGTATGTCCTTATCAGTAGCAACTTCAACAAAACTTATGAATTCCTTATAACTTTTAGCAACGATATTTTTTGATCTAAATATGCTCCCTGAATGCCATAATTGACCTTCACCAGCGGCACCAACTAATTTTTCGTAAACTGAAATGAAATCATCTTTATTTTTTATATTATTAGAATTTATTTTCCGTACTAATTTTTTTGCTTCTTTATAATTTTGTCTTTTTTGCTGAAGATTATCCATTTCTTTTGGATTAGAACAGTACTCTTTATAATATTTCATAACCAGTGGAGAATTTAGTGTTTCATGAATAATTTTTTTTGCTTTTTTTGTCGCTTTTTCTATTTCAGTATTATGAATATTACACTCTTCTTCATACGCTTTTATTTTTAAATGACTAGCACTCTCACAATCAGAATTGGTTATTATTTCCTCATAGAAACTCACTACTTGATCAAATAAATCGTCATTATTTTTTGTATAAAATGAAGCCTCTGTATTTGAGATTAACCCTCCATTAGTTAGGTTAGCTGAACCTATTAATGTCGATTTGGTTTTAGCATTTCTAACGCTGTATATTTTAGGGTGAAAAGTAGAACTCTTACTTTTATATAGATATAAATTTACACCTTTATATTTTTGCTTTAATTCATAAAGAACGTATAAAGCTTCAGCATCTGTTATATAAAGATCTAATCCAATGACAAGGTTTACCACACCTTTGTTTATTAATACATTTTCGATTGAAGTCAATACAGAAGTTAAGCCTGAAGACTTCAAAAATGCGACAGCAATATATACTTTTTGCGCCCCAGATAGCATCTTATTGATAGTTTCTAGATGACCAAAATTGTTGTTAGTGACTAACATATTAAACCTTAGATATTTTGATAAATGATTAGAAACATAACGAGGCTGTAGAATTTCTCATTTCAGCCTGTTTATTTTAAATAAAAATGACAGTAGCTTACATTTACTTGAGATTAAATAGATTATTTTGTTTTTATTAACTAATTGATTAAATTGAGTCATAAATGGGATTAGAGGGTTAAACATGAGGGATTTATTGAGTTAAGGGCTTAGCCCTTACGTTAATAATTTTGGGTGTCCCTACTTTTTTCGAACTTTTTTCTTTTATTGTTTTTTGGTTCGTCTACGCTAATTTGCGCAATTAGGTTCTTATCAGCTGAGGTTTCACCCTGTCGGCGACATCCTTTCTTTTACCAGAAAAGAAAGAATGCAAAGAAACTGGCCACCGGATCACTTTCTTATCCAAACGCTAATTGCCTTTCTTAACGCACCAGCTCATACAGCACATCCATGTGCTGAGTGTACTTACAGCAAACGTCTTGTTTGCTGTTGCTGAAAGTAATTTATCGCTTGGGAAAGTTTTACGGTGCGGGAGTTGTAGCCACATCGAGCATCGTTTTTCTTGGGATTTTTAAGTCGTATTTTTAAAAGGCAAAAAACAAGACTTGACCCTATTTTCCTTTTTCAGCATCACCAAGTATTGTTGGGATTTCTACTTTCAGAACCTTATCTGATTTAGCAATTGGGATACCAAATTCTAACAAATATGCTCTTATTTGGTTTGCTTGTGCTCTTTTCGTTGAAACTAATGCAGCTCTGGCACCATCCATACAATTTAAGCTTTGATCTTCAGCTGTAATTAAACGAGAGGATTTTATATTAGGCTGTAAAGCAGCAACTGATATTGCAATCGCATCATTAGCATCTGTTTTCTGACCTTGTAAAAAAGATTTTACAAGCCTTGCTGGTATTGCCTTTACTTCATGCCCCTGAGCTTTCGCAAAACGAGCCCAGTAATGTGTACCACCACATGACTCCATTGCAACAAGTGATTTTTTTTCTAGAGTTAAAATTTCTTTTAATCTTTTACGATTAACAGCTTTATTGTAAATAACATTTCCAAAACTATCTGTTTTACAAACTTGAAAAACTGTTTTAGCTAAATCGATCGCGAGAACACCATACTTATTCATATAAGACTCCTTTAATTGCTACAAATCAGATCACTTAAATCTTAGTAGATAAGGTTAGGGAGTCCATACATCTTGTTTGTTAGGTTTGTTCCGCGACATTAAATTGATTTAGACGTAACTTGTGATTCAATGTGCTACGGATATTATTCCCACCCCATAGTCATTAAAAAACACCTTATTTAGATAATATTGAATCTAACAATTCGGTGGCTTTTTCATGCTTCAAAGAAAAAACATACTCCTTTAATTTCAAAACATTAGCCTTAATTTTTACATTCCGAATATTACGTTCACTAATAGTGTCTAAATTCAAACCGTTAGTTATTGAAAGAATAGTTTTTTCGAAAAAATCTGGATGCTTATTATTACTACTCGCAAAACATTTGAATAAATTTAAAGCAACATTGACAGAGTCTGTAACATGAGAAAAACTCATATACTCGTCTATTACAGACTCATTATTATTTGCAATAATATCATCGACTAATAACAATAAGTCATCACTATCATTTTCTTTGGGATCTGTTCGTAACCACCTTTCGATTAACCCGATATAAAAAGTACCACCTGAAAGTCTGATATAAATTCGCTCAAAAAGCTGTTCCGATTTGAATACCTTCATAGCATGTTTTAATGAAAATTTATCTTTATAGAATATTTTATACAAATATGTATCAATTTGGGCAGCATCTTCAAATGTACTTTCATTATTATAAAATTTGTTAGAGCTACTGGAGTTTAATGTGCAGGCTAAACTATAGAAGTTTATACGATGAGTTTTAGATTTTAATTTTGTTTCTATTTTCAACATAACTTCAGCTAAAATGTCCAACTTACATTCAGAATCAACATAAGATCTCAATAATTGAGCTAATTTCACTTCATCATGGTCAAAACTACCTTCATGAAATGGTTCCCTATCATATTGAACTAATTTTAAATTAATTAGTAAATAAATAACATTTTCAAAAATATTCGCAATTAGATCTTTATCCATATTACTTAAAATTCTAATTTGGGATAGCAGGAATAAGCTTGTTAAAGGTATGGTGGTATTTAAATGTGGCTTAAAAAGATTTTCAATGACTTCATAGTCATCGACTTGTTTATCAATCATAGAAAATAGTAATTCAAAAACGACATGCCAAACCGGATCTCCTAAATTATCTTTAATTACTTTATCCCTTAAACTTATGTTTGCGGGGTTATTGTTGTAGTTCATACAAATAAAGTTGGCGGTATAATATTCAGAAAATGTTTTATGGGTAAAGTTATTATCAAAATAAATAGATCGTTTTTCTGCATACTTTATAAATTTTTCAGCGCTGTCTTTTGCTTCTTCAATATCATCACAGTTTCTTTTTTTAAATAAATAATCTGCAATGTGCAAAATAGCCATTTCATTCGTGGCTTTTTTATCGTTACTATTCTGACAATACTGCCAATAAGCTAAGCTACTAAATGCCCCTTTAATATTTCTAATATTTTTAATGTCAAATTTCAATTCTTTTTCTTCAATATCTCTTTTTTCAACCAATGTTTCTGTTATTGATTCATACACTTCTAATCTTGAATCTGGTATTTGAACATTATTCAATGCAAGCATAGACATTAGCGATAAAATTAATGGATTACTTTTAAGTTCTACGCTTACATTCTGAATTTGAGATTTACAATTAGTCGCCTCTTGAACTCTCAATTTTTTATTATTTATCTGAGTCGAAAAGAAGTTATCGATGAACTCTTCTACTTGGGGCTCTATAAAAGGTAAAATTGAAAGTTTATCAAAATACTCTTTATCAAACTCCACGTCATTGAACCCGATAAATCTGGAAGTAACAATGCACTTCACTTTAGGGTAGCTATTGCAAAAGTTTTTTATGACGTTCACAGTGTTTTCTTTCTGAGAAATATCAAAAATTTCGTCAAGTCCATCAAATAGAAAAACAGTTTGTGTATGTTCAATTATTTCTTCTAGTATATTTTTTTCCACTTCAAGTTGATATTCAGAATTTAATAATATTTTCAGGTATTCTAATATTGATAGGTTATTCCGATTATTTTCTTGGATATATTTTCTTAGCTCAACTCTAAAAGGTGTTTCGTTAGCTAATTCAAATATTTTAATCATTATGTTTTTTACAAGTAAAGATTTGCCAGCTCCAGGATCCCCTAGAATGATCTGGTGATGAGTAGAATTCAAAATATATTCTGTTGTTAAATTGTTATCTTCTGCATTTTCTCCATAACTATCATTAATCTCTGTATCTTTTTTGTCTTGAATTCGCTTAAGCAACGGCTCTACATAAAGGCTCGATATAGTCATATTTTGAGGTTTGTTAAACCTTGTGGCATGACCAATGAACCTTACAGAGGATAGATATGTTAAAGCTGTTTCTTTATATTTTTTCAGAAAAACAATTCTCTTAGGTTTCAAATCAGGTGATATATTATCACTAATTTTCTGGAGCTCATTTAACACCGGTTGAGTTTCTAAAACAGTTTTAATTTCAAAAAATTCATTTGTTAATGCTTGATATTTGCTTACATACCCATTGATATCGCTACCTTGTAACCATTCCACTTTTAGATTATTAAGTGTTCCTATGAGTTCTTTCTTTATATTTTTATACTTAAGTTTATTAAATGCTTCATATTTACCAATAACTGATGTGGTCCACTCTTCTAGTTTTCCTGATTGAGTAATTTGCTTATTAAAGCCATTTAAAAGTTCAATTGTTGTATTTGCAGCTTTATGAGAAATGACAAAGTAATATTGAAACTTATGTATATTTGGAATTAGACTACTATCGATAATCGAATGGAGAACAAATTTAATTATCTCTTTAGCGGCGCTTGGCTGTGTAAGATTACCACTAGAATTTAATTTACACTGAACTAAGCCACTAGCTGTTCCATGATTGTATAGTGATATATCACGTCCTTTTTCACCGACTCCACACATCAATGTTGCTTTATCGTGATATGAGACTAATTCATCTTGTATGCGGAACTCAAATAGTCTATGAGAAAATTCTTCAAAGCGACGGTCAGAAAAATCATTAAAATTAACTGAGTTGTTAGATATAAGTTTAGTTTTATTATTCATAGTATTAACTATCCTGCTAGAGTGATTTATTCAGAAATAATAAAAACACTCGTAATGTATTGATAAGCAATTATTATTAATCCTACAGCATAAAAATTGATGAAGGAATGCATTGATTTGGCTAAAAATTACAACATAAAATTGATTTAAACGTAAGTTGCAAACCAATACACAAATTGGATTACCCAGAAAACCTAACAGTGTTACTAAGCCGAATCATTCCGTATTAACAGCGGAAGTACGGAATAGTTTAATTTGTTAAAATATACGCTGTCGGAACATAAAAACAATGCTTTAAAGCTAATAATCAAAAAATAATCATGGGGATAGGCAGAAAAATTCCGTATTAATAACAAAAGTACGGAATGATGGCGATCTGTGCATAAACACATATAAATTTAGAAGAGAATGCCAGTTATTTTCTGAACCCTGTAATGCATCAAAGAGTCTTAACTAGCTTTACCATTCGCATTAGCGATTCAAGTTACTTGTTCAGGTTAATGGCATCACTTTTTTGAACAGGCAATTTTAAAGAAATAATGCTTGTGAGTAATAAAAACGCAAAAGCAATCCATAAACATGCGGCAAAGCCATACACTTGATACACCCAACCCGATAACAAAGTTCCTATTAAGCGCCCCATTGCATTGGCCATATAATAGAAACCAACATCTAAAGATACGCCATCTTCTTTTGCGTAGCTGATAATCAAGTAAGAATGTAATGAAGAGTTAACTGCAAAAATGGCCCCAAAAACTAATAAACCAATGCCTATAAACCATTGAACTTGCCACTGTAATTCAACACCAAAAGCTAAAAGCCCAGTCACAAACGTTAAAAAGCAACACCACAAAACAGCACTTTTACCATTGGGAGCATGACCATGGTCAGAATGGCCACTTGAAAAGTAGTGTGTAATTTTAGGAGCAACACCTTGAACGACACCATAAAGGATCACCCAAACCGCAATAAAACTGCCTACCACGGCATGCTCCCACCCAAAGGTACTGGCTAAATAAATAGGCAAAGCCACCACAAACCAAACATCACGAGAAGCGAATAAGAATAGTCGTGCGGCTGAGAGGATATTGACAGGTCCTGATTTAGAAAACATTTGTGAGAACTTAGGTTTGGTTTTTGCCTTACCTAAGTCTTTTTCTAAATAAACAATACTTAACACAAAGACGAAGGCCAACACTGACGCCATTAACACTAACGCCATTTGAAACCCTAGGGTGGTGAGTAATAACCCCCCTAAGAAAAAGCCCGCCCCTTTTAATGCATTTTTAGAGCCCGTTAAAATGGCAACCCATTGATATAATTTACCTTGCTGATCATTGGGTATTAATGTTTTTATCGCGCTTTTTGCGCTCATTTTATTCAGGTCTTTAGCAATACCGGATAACGCTTGAGCCCCCATCACCCAAGCTACACTTAACCAATCGCTAGGCACTGTCAGTAAGAGTAACGCCACTACTTGTAATGCAAGGCCAATATTCATGGTACGATTTAAGCCAATTTTTGCACCTAACCAACCACCAATTAAATTGGTCACGACACCGAAGATTTCGTAAAATAAAAACAACAAAGCGATATTTAAAGGGCTGTATCCTAGTTGATAAAAATACAACACCACCAACATACGTAATGCACCATCAGTTACCGTAAAATTCCAATAATTAAAGGTGACTAATAAATACTGACGCAATGATTTATCAAGTTGTAAAAACCACTTCATTGTTTCGTTTCCTAGATTGAGCAAATGCCTTAACGTGAAATAAATAGCATTAACATAAAGAGTGCTAAATTAGATAGCGTTAGGCTAACCCAACTTTTTTCATTAACTCGGCAGTACGTGTTGCGTAGCCCATTTCATTGTCATACCACGCGTAGATTTTTAACATGCGCTTGCCAATCATCATGGTTGATAACGCATCGACAATCGTTGAACGTTGATCGCCACGGTAATCAATCGATACTAATGGGCGAGTTTCAAATCCTAAAATTCCAGCTAATTCGCCTTCTGAAGCATCCGATAATAATTGATTCACTTCTTCTGCCGTTGTATCACGATCTAATTCAAAAACAATGTCTGTCAACGATGCATTAGCTAATGGCACGCGAACAGCGTGACCGTTTATTTTGTCTTTCAATTCTGGGAATATTTCAACAATCGCTTTAGCAGAGCCAGTTGTGGTTGGAATCAAACTCATGCCACAAGCACGCGCTCGACGTAAGTCTTTATGCGGTGCATCTAGAATAGTTTGTGTATTAGTTAAATCATGAATAGTGGTGAAAGCAGCATTAGTAATGCCAATTTTCTCATGAATCACTTTTACAATAGGCGCTAAACAGTTAGTGGTACAAGACGCCGCAGTTACAATTTTATGTCGCTCTGCATTAAATACATGGTCATTAACACCCACTACGATGTTAGCAATATCAGCATGTTTCACGGGTGCAGAGACCACCACTCGTTTAACACCTTGTGCGATATATTTATCTAATAACACTTTTTCACGGTGTACGCCTGTTGCTTCAACAACGACATCACACCCCGACCAATCAACGGCATCAATGTCTTTTTGTTGGCTCATTGCAATTGATTTACCTGCAATGGTCATTGTGCTGTCTGTACTTTCAACGGCATGTGCCCAGCGACCTTGAATTGAATCAAACTCTAATAAATGCGCTAACGTTTTTGCATCACCCGCTACATCGTTAATTTGTACAAATTCAACGTCAGGCCAATCAAATGAAGCTCTCATTACTAAACGACCAATACGCCCAAATCCATTTATGCCTACTTTAATTGTCATTACTCTTCTCACTCTATTGATAATATTAATAAAACGTTTTAGTTTTGGTAACTTATAGTTTTAGTTGCTTATAAATAATTCTTTACAACATTGTTACCTGATTTTGACCTAGTTCTTAACCTAGCTTTTAACGTAAGTTACTGTTAGTTATTTACTCGTTGAGGTTGCCACTTGATAATTAGCAATATCTTGTTGGTATTCTGCTTTTAAGCAATTCGAGGCAGTCAAACCTGCAATCACTTTGCGCATCCATCCCGGTAATTCTGAGTTAACAAGGTAATACACCCACTGACCATCTCGTTGATCGAGCAATACACCTGATTGACGTAAGATAGCTAAGTGCCTAGAAATTTTAGGTTGGCTTTGATCAAGAGCAGCACATAACTCGCCAACACTGACTCGCTCTTCTCGCGCAATTAAGATCAAACAACGTAAACGTGTTTCATCGGATAACATTTTAAAAAATTGATGGGGCAACATAAGAACATCCACATATACGAATATCCACATATATTAAATAATCAAACTTATAAATCAAGGTATTATTTATAAGTTGCCTGTTAAAGGCCCAATGATGTTTTTATATGCTTGATCAATAAGCAAAAAATTTATTAAATAATTTAAAACTGAAGTCAATAAATAGAAATGAATGAAAAAGTTGAATGGAAGTAGATATGTGAAACGAAGTGAATCAAAACAGTTGTATGGAAGTATTTATTACTGTTTATGCCATCTCAGCCTATAAGCTAATGAGGCGAATGCTGTTAAAAAACAAAAGCTATACGGATCCTTTTTAGTTTGATTATGTTGCTGTATCAGGATTTTACAACCTTCCTGATTAACTTTGCCCCCTGTTTCTACTTCTGTAAATAGGCAAATCCATTTTCATAATGATCTATTTTAATAGGCGTGAAACATAATGTTCTGACGAGCTTAGTGTCTTGATTATCATTTATTATATCGTTTTGTTTATTACCATCATCAACCTCTTGATCGTCATTCCATAGTATTTCTGCAGAGACGGTTATTTGTATTGCATGGCCTAACTGAGTATCGAAAAATAATAAACTAGCGATTGGGTTTAGTAATAAATTGCCTATGGTATTAAAAAAACCATTACCATAATAATCTTCCACTAATAATTGGCCTGATTCATTAACCTCTACGAATCCAGCGTCTCCACCGCGATGAGAAATATCAGTGCCGCGATTATTCAATAGCTCACCATCATCAAAACAACTCGCAATAAAAAAGGTATCTGCATTGGTAATCATCTGTTTTATGGTTTTATCGGTACTTATTTTAGTTTCTAACGCCACTTCTGTTATGGAAGGAAAACGTTGATAGTCAGGATTAAAAGCCCATGTTTTAGGTTGAATATATTTAGGACAATTCCCAAAACTTTGCAGTACTTTGACCGTTATGCTTTTCTGATTAATATCGGTGACAATGACGTTGATGCGATTACGTCTTTTTGACTGAAATTCAAGACCCAGTAAACCTATTCTATCGCCGACTTTAACGCTTTGATTAGTAAAGTCGCCTATCGAATATTGAAGGTTAATAACCAGCTTACTTGGGTCTGGTGATGAAACAAAACCTGGTTCACCAAATAATACACTGGCACAAGTCTGCGACTGAAAATTTGTATAGCCAATAAACATCATGGTTAGCGATTCAAAAAAATCTCGATGTTGTTGAGGCATCAATTCACGAATGAATTTAGGCCCCACTTCTGCCATACGTTGTTCAGTACCGATTCGTTTTTGTGCAATTAACTCACCGTGATGCCAACTGTTTGCCACTGTATTATTCATAAAAGTACTTTACTCGCTGATCAGTTCTAATCTAACGCCACCAGGAATCAAACACATCATGTGTACAAAAGGTGAATCGCCTAATGCTTCAGGTGCAAACTCAATCTCAACATCTTCAAGTTTAAGTAGATTTTGATATAACGCGTTTAATTGCTCAATGGTGTTCACTTTTAGTGCAAAATGGTGAAGCCCTACATTTTTTGTACGATCAAATTTAACCGTGTTCTCTGTATCTTTGATCTGCCATAACGTTAACATTACCGTTCCATCAGATACAAAAATAGCAGGATACGCTGGTACTTCCCCTACTTTTTTAAAGTTTAGTTGTTCAATAAAAAAATCGGATGTTTGTTTGATGTCTGGAATAGTCAGGCCTAAATGATGAATACCTGACGTTTCAATTTTTGTTGTAACGGTTGCTGCATTGCTGCTTTCTGTTGATTTTGGTGATTTTGGTGATGATGTAGAGCACATAATAAATAGCCTTTTAGTTAATTTTTATTGTAATAATTAATTTTTGTTGTAATAAGTATAGTTGAAAAAACAAGGTGAACAACTCTGTACACCACTATAAGTGAACAGAACTGTTTACGTCAAGTTTAAATTGGTTATAATTTGGTTATCATGTACCGTTTAATAAAAATCGGTAGCTAAAAGGACAAGCAATAATATGCAACCAAGAAAACAACATTTAATCGATACGGCACTGATTTTATTTAATCAGTTTGGCTACCATACAACGGGTATTGATTTGATTTTAGCTGAATCAGGTGTTTCAAAAGCAACGCTATATAAACACTTCCGCAGTAAAGAAGCGTTAATATTGGCAGCATTACAACTTCGTCATGAGCAGGTAGTTAGTAAATTGCAGGCTAAAATTGAAGATAATAAAAAAAACCAAGAAACGGTTGATCCGGTTGAGAACGTATTGTTTATTTTCGATGATTTAAATGAATGGTTTAATAGTGACACTTTCTTTGGCTGTAACTTTATTAATGTCAGTGCGGAATATGCCGATCCAGCACATCCGATCAAACTATTTGCTACAAAACACAAACAAGTCATTGTTGATATTATTGCAGAACAATTAGCGACTGAAGATAACCATGAAGTCAATAAACAGAAAGCAGATCAAATAGGTCTATTGATTGAAGGTGCTATTGTGATGGCCCACACTCGAGGTATGAAACACGCAGCATTGATTGCAAAAGAGATGGCTAGACACTTACTTTAAAAATTATTGGCTTTAAAAGTATTAGCTTTAAAAGTATTGGCTTTAAAGAGATTCATTTAAAGGTACTGGGTTTAAAGAAATTGACTTAAAGGTATTGGCTTAAAGGGATTATTTTAACAGCTTTTTCAGCATAGACAGTTTGCCCTTATAAGGAGGGTAAACAAAAGAGAGATCAAGCCAAGTTGCCGCTTTCAATACGCTTTTTTGATGAGAAAAACAGTCGAATCCAAATTTACCATGATAACGACCAATGCCACTATTACCAACGCCACCAAAGGGTAAATTAGGATTTGCAGCGTGCTGTAAGCAATGGTTCACCACAACACCACCAGCTTGAATTTTGGATAACAATAAGTGTTGAACCTGTTTGTCTTCACTGAAAATATAAGCTGCTAAAGGATGATCAGATAACTGATCAATAATGGTTAACACGTCATCTAATTCTGAAAAACTAATAACAGGTAAAACAGGACCAAATATTTCTTGCTGCATGATAGGATCATTTAGCGTTACATTCGCCATTACCGTCGGGGCAATATAACGTCTTTCAACATCGACCTGCCCGCCAACAATCACTTTATCTAAATCAATTAACTCACTAATTCGTGATGCATGTTTTTTATTGACGATACGACCAAAATCTTCACTTTCACTCGCATCTTTGCCGTAAATAGACTCAATACGTTGTGCTATTTTTGTTAGGAATAAGTCTTTAACTGAATCGTCGACCAACACATAATCAGACGCAATACAGGTTTGCCCTGCATTCAGCATCTTTCCATAAACAATACGCTTTACCGCAATATCAATATTCGCATCAGCGCAAACAATACAAGGACTTTTACCACCTAGCTCTAGTGTCACCGGCGTTAAATGCTCTGCGGCTTGTTTCATCACTAACTTACCGACTTCTGTACTGCCAGTAAAAAAGATATGGTCAAATTTTTGTGCGAGTAAAGCCGTCACCTCTTCTACGCCCCCATTAATACAATTAACGTAATTAGCTGCAAATGTTGACTCAATGAGCTTTTTTAAAACAAGACTCACATTGGGTGTTAGTTCTGAGGTTTTTATTGTGCAGCAATTTCCGGCTGAAAGTGCAGCTATTAAGGGAGATAAAGTTAGCGACACGGGATAATTAAAAGGAGATATGATTAAACAAACACCCAGCGGCGATGGGTGAATATAACTTTTAGCAGGTTGTATAAATAAAGGTGACTTTACCTTTTTAGGCTTCATCCAGTGTTTTAATTGTTTAACAACCAAGTCAATTTCATGTAGAACCAATCCAATTTCTGTCATGTAAGATTCGAACTCAGGCTTTCCTAAGTCGAGCGCTAATGCTTCATTTAAATCTTTTTGATAGTACTGAATGGCCTCTTTTAATGAGATCAGTTGTTGCTTTCGATAATCGAAAGAAAAAGGCAGGTGAGCAATAAAAAAATCACGTTGCTCTTGAATACTTTGTTCGTATTTATTCATTAAAAACATGATGAATAAACTTAGTATTAATGATTAAGATAATAACTTTCAATGCTTATTGGCTAACTTGGGATACAGTCGTTAGGCTTAATAACTCTGCAAAACCATCTTCATCACTCAATGTAATGTGGCCAATCGCTGATGGAGAAAAAGCCGGTACACCTGCTGCTGGCGCTAACTCACCAACGATATAACCCACTAACGGTAAATGTGAAACCAGTAATACAGATTTAACCCCTTCCGCCTGTAAAGCTAAGAGTTCGTCTACTGTTTTTCGTGCACTACCACTAGGCGTTAAACAAGGTAACACTTGGATATTAGTCACACCTTCAAAAAAAGGACTAACTGACTCCCAAGTTTGTTGTGCTCTTACGTAAGGACTCACTAATGCAGCGTCTAACGTCACGCCTTCTTTAATAAGATACTTAGCCATTAACTCTGATTCTTCACGACCAATATCCGTTAAATTACGTTCAGCATCTGAAAAAGCCATCATTTCCGCCTGTCCGTGGCGCATTATATATATTTGCATTCATTTCTCCTGAACAAAAAAAGCCCCATAACAATAAAGTATAGAGCTTATAATAACTATGTAGTCATGGTCGCTATGTAGTCATGATTCAATAACCAATAAATAGAGTTATTGCTAGCATCAACCATATTTTTATTAATCTTTTACTGGTGTATCACCAGACATCTTTAAAATACCTACAGCCGCAATAAATACAGCACAAAAACCTGCAATAAAAATGGTTGGCATCGCCATGTAACCTAATACGTGCCAAATGATCGATTCTAATTCACTCATTGCCGTTCCTTAATAAAATTAAATAATGACTTCTATTGCTCATACAAATGATACTTCAATATAGCTCAAAGAAAAGAATAAAGGGGCTTTTTCAGCAAAGCTTTTGATCTATTACAAGAATAAATCTTATTCGTTATAAAAAGTTTATGTTTTTTAGTTTGTTTTAGGAACTTTTGGTGCTTGAAGTTGCCCTCTATTGGCAGTATATTTTCTTCCATACAATAACTTATGTAGATACCCGCAATGGCAAAACAACAATTAAATCAATTACGTCACTATTTAAATCAAATGATCTTAGGGCAAAGTGAGCTTGTTGATAGCTTATTAATTGCTTTATTAGCCGATGGACACATTTTAGTTGAAAGCCCTCCTGGTTTAGCAAAAACCCGTGCTATCAATGCATTGTCTGATGGTATTGAAGGTGACTTTCATCGAATCCAATTTACACCAGACCTATTACCTTCAGATGTCACTGGTACCGATATTTTCCGTCAAGAGACAGGACAGTTTATTTTTGAAAAAGGCCCTATTTTCCATAACTTGATATTAGCGGATGAAATCAACCGTGCACCTGCAAAAGTGCAATCCGCATTGTTAGAAGCGATGGCAGAGCGCCAAGTGACCGTTGGTAAAACCACTTACCCGTTACCAGAATTGTTCTTAGTCATGGCGACACAAAATCCATTAGAGCAAGAAGGAACGTATCCGTTACCTGAAGCGCAATTAGACCGTTTCATCATGCATATACAGCTTGACTATCCTGATGCTGATACTGAGCGCTTAATCTTACAGTTAAATCAAAAAGAAATTTTAAAAGAGAAAGTCGCTGAAGTGACCCCTTTGTTGAACGAGCAAATATTCAGCATGCGTGAAGAAGTCATGAAAGTCACTATTGCGCCTCACCTAGAGCAATACTTGATTGATTTGATTATCGCAACACGTGAGCCAGCTCGTTTTGGCGAGAAACTGTCACAATGGGTAAGTTATGGAGCAAGCCCACGTGCAACATTAGCGTTAATGCGCACAGCAAAAGCCCGTGCATGGTTGAATGACCGTGACTATGTAATGCCTGAAGATATTATTAGTAACTTATACCCTGTATTACGTCATCGACTTATCTTAAGTTACGAAGCCGAAGCGCAAGGCGTGAATGCTAACCAAGTTATTCAAGAAATCATTAACCAGGTGGCGATCGCAGGATAATGAACACTCACATTCCCGCTATTTTTACTAATACCCCCTATACCACGGGGGTTGATTTGCAGTTAGCTGAACTACTCAGTTACAAACAACATGGTAAATTATCACTTAATGCCAAACGTTTGCCTGCATCACGTCAACTCTCTGGTAATTATTTAGCGAATATTAAAGGGCGAGGTATGGAGTTTGCCGAAGTGCGTCATTACCAACCCGGTGATGATGTACGCGCAATTGATTGGGCTGTGACAGCGCGAACCGGTAAAGCGCACACTAAATTATTTCAAGAAGAGAAAGAACGCCCCGTTTTCCTTTTAGTTGATGTATCAGATAGTATGATATTTGGCAGTCAGTTTGTCTTTAAGTCAGTACAAGCTTGTCATTTAGCTTCCCTATTAAGTTGGCAAGCGAAACAACGTAATGACAGATTAGGGGGTATTGTCTTTAATCAACAAGAAGTGGCAGAGTTAAAGCCGACTTCTCGCAGTAAAGGATTAATGGCTTTTTTACACCAAAGCCAAATGTTATGTAAAAACGTCGCATTTAAAACCAAACAGCAACAATCACTTTTATTACAATTAAAACGACTTTCACATTTAGTACAAACAGGTAGCCAAGTTCACTTAATTAGTGACTTTTCACAATTAGATGAAGGTTGTTATAAGTTGATTAACCTGATGCGTCGCCATAACCAAGTGACCGTTTGGCAAGTCAGTGACCCACTTGAATCTCATTTGCCTAAACAAGTATTACAAACGAGTTTAAAAATAAACTCTATGACTGGCAGTGGTTTTTTAAAAAACCAACGTCAACAACAGTCATATCAGGAAGCGGCAAGTCAACGCCAACAGTTAATGGAAAATAACTTATTGAAATATGGGATTGCACATTACCATATTAGTTCTTCCATCCCATTATTGGAACAATTCAATGCCTACGCCCAGTAACCCTTTTGAACAAATTATTATTCCCGCAGACGTACCTTCTGCATGGCCTCCAGCACCTATTTATTGGTTAATATTAGCGACGATTATTGCCGTTATTGTATTTGCTGTTATTTTTATAAAACATAACATCAATAAACAAAAAATAGTCAAACAAGCATTAACGTCGTTAAATCAGTTACAGGAAAGCAATGCGAGTTTTGCTCAGTTGAATCAATTATTGAAAGGGGTATGTTTACATTATTATCCGCGAGAACATGTTGCCTCTATTACGGGGCAAGCATGGTTTATATTTTTACAAGAGCATAATGCCCAACAAAATACGCCGCTATTTAATGATCAAAAGGAATTCTGTCGACGTTTATATAAAGACAATTCAGCTTGTACGGATAACGACTTTGCCTCTGCTAAAAAATGGATAAAATCATTTCCAAGCCAAGTTAAAGCACATCAAAAGTTAACCTTGGGTAATCAGCCTTCAGCAGGTAAAGCACATGTTTGAATTTAGTTACTGGTGGGTATTATTTTTTATACCACTTCCTTTGTTAGTTCGTTATTTCTTAGCAGCTAAAAAACAATCTTTTACACAAATATGGATCCCCTTAGCGCAAGGTTTACAGCAACAAACATCTACAAAAAAGAATCCTTTAATTAGTGTTGCGGTTCCTTGGTTATTATGGATTTTATTGCTTTTAACTATCGCTAAACCTATTTGGTTTGGTGAGCCGATTCGAATTCAACAGCAAAGCCGCGATATGATCTTATCTTTAGATTTGTCGGGTAGTATGCAAGAAGAAGATATGCCATTAAATGGTCGAACAGTAGATCGATTAACGTTAGTTAAATCTATCGTCAAAGACTTTGTTAAAGAGCGAAAAGGCGACCGATTAGGGCTTATTTTATTTGCTGACCATGCTTACTTACAAACACCATTAACCTTTGATGTCGATACGGTATCCACTATGGTCGATGAAACGGAAATTGGCTTAGTAGGTAACCGCACTGCGATTGGTGAATCTATTGCGATGGCCATTAAACGTTTCGTTGAAAATAAGAATGAGCAGCGTGTTTTAATACTATTAACTGATGGGGCAAATACATCGGGTAGCATCAAGCCTATTGAAGCGGCTAAACAAGCGGCAAAAAATAACATTAAAATTTACACGATTGGTATCGGTGCAGATTCAATGATTAAACGAGGATTTTTTGGTAATGAAAGAGTTAACCCCTCAGCTGATTTAGATGAAAGTACATTGACTGAAATAGCAACGCTTACCAATGGCCAATACTTTCGAGCTAGAAACCAAGATGATTTACAAAAAATCTACCAAACTATTAACAAACTACAACCTGTTGACAGTGAGTTCTTAGAGTTTAGACCTGAGAAGAACCTTTTTTATTGGCCCCTTTCATTGGCTATCAGTCTTTTATTAATCGTTGTTATCTCGTTAAAACTAAGAGGTGAAGATGAACTTTAATAACCTTCTCGATACAACTTTTGGACCATTAGAATTTCTTCGTCCTTATTGGTTACTGGGTATCATTATTGTTGTAGCAATCAGTTTATGGCGCTATCAACGTAATCAATACAAACAAACCAGTATTATTGCCAACCATTTAAGTGAGCATTTGGTTACCTTACCAGAAACGACTAAAAGCAATCGCTTAGCATTAAACTTACTTGCCATTATTGCTTGTATCGCTTTATCTGGTCCGAGTATTCGCAGTGTCAAATTGCCTGTTTACGAAATACAAAAAGCACAAGTCATTGCTTTTGACTTGTCCTACTCCATGTATGCCACAGATATAAAGCCAAATCGATTAAGCCGTGCAAAATACAAAGCAATTGACCTGTTAAAACAATGGACTGAGGGTGATAAAGCATTAATAGCCTATGCGGGAGACGCCTTTACTATTACACCATTAACCACGGACAGTAATTCAATTATTAACCATATCCCTTACCTCTCTCCAGATTTAATGCCTGAACGAGGTTCAAGACCAGATTTAGCATTACAAAAAGCGATCTCATTATTAAAAAATGCCGGATATCAACAAGGACATATTGTCTTTATTAGTGATGGATTTGATAAAGATAGCCAAGAAAAAATGCAAGAGATGCTAAAAGGAACAAAATGGATGGTCTCTGTTTTATCAATGGCAACCAAAGAAGGTGCCGCTATTAAATTAAACGATGGTAGTTTATTAAAAGATTCAAATGATGACATTGTTATCCCTAAGCTTAATAGAAATACGTTATACCCTGTGACACAAATGAGTGATGGTTTACTATTAAACTTTGATGCAAAAGGACAAGATATTCAATTATTAGCAGCACACTATGACACTAAAGAATTAAATAAGAAGGATAATGAATCATCTAAACAAACAGATAATAAACAACCCATAGATGATGGCTATTGGATAAGTTTACTATTGATACCACTGTTTTTATTATTCTTTAGAAAAGGTGTTTTTTATGCCCTACTGTTAACCGTGATGTTACCTTTAACGACACCTAAAGTAGAAGCCTCTATTTGGGAAAACGATCAACAAAATGCCTATCAAGCCTTTCAAAATAAAAACTACAAAGAAGCCAGCGAAGTATTTGAAGATCCGGCTTGGAAAGCGAGTGCTTTGTTTAAAAATAAACAATATAAACAAGCCGAAGCCGTTTATTTAAATGAAACAAAAGAAAAGCCAAATGATGCCAATAACTTTTATAATTTAGGCAATACACAAGCAATGCAGCAAAAGTATGAGCAAGCATTAACTAGCTTTAATAATGCATTAAAAATAAAACCTAACTTCGAGCAGGCATTAGCAAATAAAGCCGCCGTTGAACAATTACTCGAGCAGCAAAAACAGCAAGAAAACCAACAACCTTCTGATAAAAAACAAGATAATCAACAGCAGGATGAACAACAATCTTCTGAACAACAGAATGAAAGTGAGCAACAGCAAGACCAGCAATCTTCTGAACAACAAAATGAAAGTGGACAACAACAAGACCAGCAATCTTCTGAACAACAAAATGAAAGTGGACAACAGCAAGACCAGCAATCTTCTGAACAACAAAACGAAAGTGGACAACAGCAAGACCAGCAATCTGCTGAACAACAAAATGAAAGTGGACAACAGCAAGACCAGCAATCTTATGAACAAAAAAACGAAAGTGAGCAGCAGCAAGCTCAACAATCCTCTGAACAAAAAAAGAATCAACAAGAACAAAGTGCAGCATCAGAGGAAAAAGAAAATATTCAACAATCAGAAGAAGAAATGTCACAGCAAGAAGAGCTACAAGCAGAGCTACAAGCAGAGCAAGCAGCTGCCAGCGCTAGCATTTCAGAAGATGATTCAACAAGTAATGAAGAATATGAAAAGCTGCCTATTTGGTTAAAAAACATGCCCGATGATCCTTCTTTATTATTACGCAATAAAATGAAACTTGAGTATCGAAAACGAGCAGCGGATAAACCTGTCTTACAAAATAATAATGGAGAAATCTGGTAATGCAGTTCTTAAAAAAATGCTTAACTATTATAGTACTTTTAGTCACCTTCAGTATGCCTGCGATATCTGAAACGCAAGCAACTGCATCTGTTAATAGCAATAACGTCTTTCTTGGCGACACTTTTATGTTAACCGTAGAAGTCAATGACACCGGATCAGAATACCAGCTTGATACAAGCGCCTTAGATAAAGATTTTTCTGTCGGTCGAGCATCTCGTAGCCAACAAACATCCTATATTAATGGTGAATTCACTCAACAAATAACATGGACGTTACCAATACAAGCTAAAAAATTAGGCACATCAACAATCCCTCCATTACAAATAGGAGATGTATCAACGCAGGCAATAACAGTTGAAGTGAATAAACCTGGTAAGCAACAGCAATCTACTGCCGACGACACTATTTTTATTGAAAATACGATTAATAAAAATAACGTTTATATCGATCAACCTATTATTTTAGAAACTAAAATCTATGTAGCAGAGAACATATCGAATGCGGATGTACAACCTCCAGTATTAGAGGGTGCGAGTATCGAAAAGGTAATCTTAGATCAATCACAGTCGCAGATTGTACGTAATGGTTTGCCCTACCAAGTATTCACTTATCAATACACAATCACGCCATCTACTTCTGGTGAGGCAACTATTAACTCTCCTTTATTAACAGGTACTGTTCAAAAAATACAGCAAGTGAATAACTTTCAACATAGGAGAGTCAGTCAAGCAGTCAACATTAGGGGTAATAACTTAGCGCTTTCGGTAAAAAATATGCCAGATAACTTTCAAGGAGACTGGTTAATCAGTGAAGACGTTCGTTTAATAGAAAATAATGACTTACATGACAAAGAGTATTTTGTTGGCGACCCAATTACACGTAGCATAAGTTTACAAATTGCTTCAATCGCACTCGATAAAATACCAGAAATCCAACTCAACTATGATAGTTCATTACGTTATTACCCTGACCAAGATGATTTAAAACAAGGTACTATTAATGGAACTTTATATAGCCAACGAACCATTACACACGCCATTATAGCTAATAAAAGCGGACAACTGATATTACCGGAAATAAAGATTGCATGGTGGAATAGCAAAACAGAGAAACAAGAATTTGCAACGTTGCCTGCACAAACATTAATGATTAAACCTGCACTGACAAATAATACGGTAAACGATAGCAGTGACATTAATAGCAACAACATTAATAGCAGTACTGATCAATTGGCACTAACGGCGGCCGCACAACAAAAGAAAAACAATGCTCAAAATAATGTTAATGATGATCAATCAACACAATTAATAATATGGCAAATAAGTACTTTAGTACTGTTGTTATTATTGATTTTATTAAGCTTTTATCATCTTAACGTTGTTAAAAATAATAAAGTCATCATGCAAAAACCTAAATTAGCTAACTCACAAGGTCAGCAATATAAGGCGTTATTAAGCGCATTAAAACAAGCAAAGCCAAATGATGTGTATGCCTCTTTATTAAGATATTTTCAAACTCAACAACCGAATATAAAATTACTGCAACAAATCAGTTCTTTTACCGGTTTAAGTGAAGATCATAAACAACAACTTCAAGAAAATTTACAACAATTAGAACTTGCTTGCTCTGAAAAACCGCACCATTGGGATGCAGAAAAACTATTAATATTAATAAAACTGCACCATCAAGTGACAAGCCAAAGCGATCTTAATCACATCAACAACATCAACCCTTAGAGCACTATCACATTTATGAGTAAATTAATTTTCGATTAATTTGCTCATAAATGAAGCTTCATACTCACTTTTTGCCATAAAAAGCATTGAAACATGACTCAAATCAAAGAATCCGACACATAACCCCTTGAAGGACTAGTAATAGTACTCTTCTAACTTATGATGAATCAGGTGCAATATATGGATGGCATGTAAATTGCTCTATCTGTTTGATATGAATATTGTTTAAAATGTAAAGTGGCATGCAAGTTGCTAATTCACTTTATATGAATACCGTTCTATATAACGTTACCTATATATTCATAGTTAATTTTTATATTATTTTAAGCCACAAGGAAAATACAATGAAAGTGACAAAGCTAGCTCTATTATTTGGTCTTACAGCTGCAGTACCTACGCTATCTCATGCGGGTACATTAGAAGATGTTATGAAAGAAGGCGTACTTAAGTGTGGCGTTTCTACAGGCATCCCTGGTTTCTCTGCGGCAGACTCTAACGGTGAATGGAAAGGTCTAGATGTAGACTTTTGTAAATCAGTAGCAAGTGCGGTATTGGGCGATGCAAGTAAAGTAAAATACTTTCCATTAACAGCTAAAGAGCGTTTTACTGCATTACAAAGTGGTGAAATTGATGTACTAGCGCGTGCAACAACTTGGACTGCTACTCGTGATGCTTCTCTAGGTTTAAACTTTGCTGGTGTTAACTACTACGACGGTCAAGGCTTCTTAGTAAGTAAAAGCATAGGTGTAAATTCAGCTAAAGAGCTAGATGGCGCAACTTTCTGTATTCAAGCAGGTACAACAACAGAGCTTAACTTAACAGATTACTTTAAAGCTAATGGTATGGAATACAAAGCCGTTACTTATGATACATCTGGTCAAACAATCGATGGTTTCAAAAAAGGTCGTTGTGACGCAGTAACTTCTGATCGCTCTCAATTAGCAGGGTTACGAATTAAACTTGATGATCCTAAATCAGCAATTCTTTTACCAGAAACAATTTCTAAAGAACCACTAGGTCCTGTTGTACGTCAAGGTGATGATGCTTGGTTTAATGTTATTCGTTGGACTATGTTCGCAACAATTGAAGCTGAAGAGCTAGGTGTATCATCAAGTAATGTTGATGAAATGCTGAAATCATCAATTAATCCTGGTATCAAACGTTTATTAGGTAGTACAGGTAAAACAGGCGAAGATCTAGGTCTTAAAAATGATTGGGCTTACCAAATTGTTAAGCAAGTAGGTAACTACGCTGAATCATACGATCTAAATGTAGGTAAAGACTCACCGATTCAAATTGAACGTAGTTTAAACAAACTATGGAATCAAGGTGGGATCATGTACCCAATGCCAATTCGTTAATTTTAACCAGTCTCTAGGGGAAGCCTCTCTTCCCCTTTTTCCTAGCTGATTAAAAGGCACATTATGACAAACAAACAGCTCCCAGTAGACGGTAAAGGATTGTTAAACAACCCTCAACACCGCGCAATTTTTTTCCAAGTTCTCGCTTTAGCACTTGTTGTATTTTTTGCATTTTATTTTGCAAATAACATGTTTGATAACATTGAAAGCCGTGGCATTACCACTGGTTTCTCGTTTTTAAACAACACAGCAGGCTTCGGTATCAGCCAAACACTTATTCCTTACGACGATGGAACATCTACCTTTTTGGATGTATTTATCGTTGGTTTATTAAATACGCTTCTTGTATCTGTATTAGGGATTATTTTCGCTTCAATTATTGGCTTATTATTAGGTGTTGCTCGCTTATCAAGCAACTTTTTAATGTCTAAGCTAGCACTTGTTTATATTGAAACATTTCGTAATATTCCAATTTTGTTACAAATTTTATTTTGGTATAACGTTGTACTTGCAGCCTTACCAAGTCCACGCCAAAGTTTCGTTTATTTAGACAGCGTATTCTTAAATAACCGAGGCTTGTTACTGCCAGAACCTATTCTTCAGAGCGGAAGTGGCGCAGTTATTATTTCCTTTGTACTAGCCATTGTCGCTGTCATTTATCTTGTTCGTTGGTCTCGTCAACGCCATAATGATACAGGCCAAGAGTTCCCAATATTTAAAGTATCAATTGCACTTTTACTATTAGCACCTACATTAGTTTACTTTATCGCTGGTCAGCCTATCACCGCTGAATACCCGGTACTAAAAGGCTTTAACTTTAACGGTGGCTTAACCATTATTCCTGAGCTACTCGCATTATTATTTGCGTTAAGTATCTACACTGCGACCTATATTGCAGAAGCGGTACGTGCAGGTATTGAAGCAGTACCAAAAGGTCAAAAAGAAGCGGCTAAATCATTGGGTCTAAAAGACTATGTGATTTTAACTAAAGTCGTTTTACCTCAAGCATTACGTGTGATCATTCCTCCTGTTATTAATCAATTTTTAAACTTAACTAAAAATTCATCCTTAGCAACTGCGATTGGTTACCCTGAATTAGTAACCCTATTCTCAGGAACAACATTAAACCAAGTAGGCCAAGCAATAGAGATCATACTCATGACCATGGCTGTTTATCTCACTTTCAGTATTCTTATATCACTGTTATTGAACTGGGTTAATGCCAAAATGGCTATAAAAGGACGATAAAATGGCAACTTATACAATGAAAGAAGCCAAGCCAGCTCCAACGGCAAATAAAGGCATTATTTTTTGGTTAAAGGAAAATCTATTCCCAGATGTTAAAAGTAGTTTGCTTACTTTATTTGGGTTGTACGTGATTTACAGCATTGTGCCGCCGCTATTAGATTGGATGATATTTAATGCGACGTGGAGCGGTACAAAAGATGAAGTAGTTAATAGTGGTGCTCGTTGGATATTTATCATCGAGAAATTCGATCAGTTTATGTATGGCTTTTATCCTGAAAGTTTACATTGGCGCCCTAACCTAGTCGCTATTATTAGTATTGTTTTTGTTTTTTCTTTTAAATATATCAAAAACCTTAAAGTTAAAATCGCAGGTATTTTATTATTCCCTGTTGTTTGCTTTATTTTAATCAGCGGTGGTTGGTTTGGTTTAGAAGTAGTAGAAACAGAAAAATGGGGCGGCTTAATGCTGACCATTCTAGTGGCTGCTGTCGGTATTATTGCTTCTTTCCCTATTGGCGTTGTATTAGCGTTAGGACGTCAATCTAACATGCCAATTCTTAGAACCTTATGTATCGGTTTTATCGAATTTGTACGTGGTGTTCCACTGATTACAATTCTATTCATGGCATCGGTTTTATTACCTTTATTTTTCCATGATGGGATTGAATTTAATAAGCTATTACGTGCACTCATTGGTATCACACTATTCCAAGCGGCTTATATCGCTGAGGTAGTACGTGGTGGCTTACAAGCCATACCAAAAGGTCAATATGAAGCAAGTGAAGCGTTAGGTTTAAGCTATTGGCAAGGAATGATTTTAATTATTCTTCCACAAGCATTAAAAATCTCTATCCCTAACTTAGTGGGTTCATTTATCTCACTATTTAAAGATACAACACTTGTTTTAATCATCGGTTTATTCGACATTTTAGCAATGGTAACACTGACTAACAGTGATACCAATTGGCTAGGCTACGAAGTAGAAGGTTATGTTTTTGTAACGCTTATTTACTGGGTATGCTGTTTTTCAATGTCACAATATTCAAAATCGATTGAACGCAAATTTAACACCGAGCATTAAAAGGAATCGTCATGTCAGACCAAGAAACTATGATAAAAATGAAGGACGTCAACAAGTGGTATGGTGATTTCCATGTACTAAAAGATGTAAACCTAGATATTAAAAAAGGCGAAAAAGTCGTTATTTGTGGCCCGTCGGGTTCAGGTAAGTCAACGACTATTCGTTGTTTAAATCATTTGGAAAAGTTCCAAGAAGGTAGCATCAATATTAATGGTACTGAGTTAATTGAAGATGTAAAAGTAGTACGCCATATTCGTTCACAAGTAGGTATGGTATTCCAACACTTTAATTTATTTCCGCATTTATCAGTGTTAGAAAACTTACTAATTGCACCTACATGGGTACACAACAAACCACGTAAAGAAGCAATTGAAACGGCTATGTACTATCTTGAGCGTGTAAAAATCGCTGAGCAAGCACATAAATATCCGAATCAATTATCTGGTGGACAACAACAACGTGTAGCGATTGCGCGTTGCTTATGTATTAACCCTGAAATCATGTTATTTGATGAACCAACTTCTGCACTGGATCCTGAAATGGTGTCAGAGGTATTAGATGTAATGGTCGAATTAGCTGACGAAGGTATCACTATGATTTGTGTAACCCATGAAATGGGCTTTGCGAAGAAAGTAGCAGACCGAGTTATTTTCATGGATGCAGGGCAAGTTATTGAAGAAAATGAACCTAATGAATTCTTTAATAATCCGCAATCAGACCGCTTAAAAACCTTCTTGGAACAAATCTTATCGCACTAGTGCTTTAGGCTTATATTCAAGTTTAGTTTATGCATAAAATAAAAAGGGCTAATGATTAGCCCTTTTTTGTACCTTTAAAAAAGTAGATTTAATGTTACAAACATTAAGAAACTAGAAGGCGCTATAAAACAGCAAGCAAACACTCAAAAATAAGAACACCAAGAGAAACTAATTATTCTTTTAATAATTTTTTTGACCTTCCCTCTTTACCCTTCGAGCCTTCGTGGTAAATCGATTTTCATTTTAAAAGAATGATCACCACGAAGCGCTGCGCTACACGAAGGACACGAAGAGAAAGCAATTATTTATTTTAAAATGCGCTTTTGACTAACTTCCCCCTACTTTTCATCTCTTCGTGATAAATCACTTTTGGTTTCAACACATAATCACCACGAAGCGCTGCGCTACACGAAGGTAACGAAGAAAAGCTAACATTATTCTTTTAATAATTTTTTTGACCTTCCTTCTTTACCCTTCGTGCCTTCGTGGTAAAACCGCTTTTTTATTTTAAAAGAATGATCACCACGAAGCGCTGCGTTACACGAAGGACACGAAGAGAAAGCAATTATTTATTTTAAAATGCGCTTTGACTTACTCATCCTTACTTTTCATCTCTTTGCAATAAACCGCTTTTGATTTCAAAACATAATCACCACGAAGCGCTACACGAAGGGCACGAAGAAGAACCAACAATATTGTTTTTAAAATACGCTTTGACTTACTCATCCTACTTTTCATCTCTTCGTAGTAAACCGCTTTTGGTTTCAAAACATAATCACCACGAAGCACTGCGCTACACGAAGGTCACGAAGGTCACGAAGAAAAGCTAACATTATTCTTTTAATAATTTTTTGACCTTCCTTCTTTACCCTTTGTACCTTCGTGGTAAAATCGCTTTTGATTTTAAAACAGGATCACCACGAAACGCTGCGCTACACAAAGGACACAAAAAGAAACCAATTATTTATTTTAAGAAAAGTGATGACTCCACCCGCTGTCCTTCGTGGTTAATCTCTTTTCACTTACACTAATTAAGATTTAGTAATGGGTAGGTTTCAAATCAGAGAGTTGGGTTTATTTGATTAACTACTTTCTGTTTAAATGTCAGGTCTGAATAAAACTGTGTGACTAAATGAGAAGAATCGATACCAGTACGCTGCATTAAAGGCACTGCACGTTCAGTAGCCGTTATATAAGCATGAACATCATTATAACGTGCTAACAAGGGTTTAATGACCTTAGTGTACATCTCATCAGCAACTAAGCTTGCATAGCCTTTTTTACGATGCACAGGCAGAGTTACAAAATGTATGACTCCTAAATCTTGATACAGTACACCTTCATGCCACTTCTTTTTATCTGTAGCCGCTTCATAATTTTCTAATAAGCTATAAGCAACCAACTCTTCATCAACATATAACTTAATCATTTCAGCCTGAGTGCCATGACGTAACTCATCATGCTCAGTTAACCATTCAAATAAATACCACATTTTCATGTTAATTTGCCCTAAGGCCAGTAACTCTTGTGTACAATTTTTAGCATTACAATATTCGAAACGTTGCATTAAATGACCTATTAAAATTAAAGCTTAAAGTTATTTATTCATGATAGTCATCATGAGCATAGAGTAGTTTAAAGGTTAAAATAAGATAATGGAAAGTAAGCTGATCACTTTATTTATGTCATATCCGATTACAATTGCAGTTATTACTTGAATTCAAGTAATATTGTTTCGTTAATTTTTGTAGTTCAAGACAAACCATCTATCAATAACTAGTTATTGATAGATGGTTTGACACAAAAATACGCGAACAAAACAATGCTGTGTCGGTTTTCTTATCCGGAAATGAGGTTATATTCACCCTTCATTCATTAGTGATCTTTTTTCTTATTCTTCTGAATCATTATTAATTGTGCTTGAAGTTCTTTCATGCAGTTATCGCAAGGTGGGTATTCGTTGGCAAACTCCAATAAAGGAGGCAAGGTAATACTAATTGCTCTTATTGCAATTTGTTCTTGTTCTAAATCACCATTATGTTCTTTGGCCATATAGAGCATAGACTGGTGTGGGATAAGCAAACACTTTTGAGCTGTTTCTATCGCACCTTGTTGAGCATATAAAGAAGCTAATTCATGATAGCTCGCAATCCAATCACATAGCACTTCAACACACTTAGGTTCCTGGCTTAGTTTTTTCTCAAAGTTATAAATTGCTTCTCTATGATAACGCTCAGTATGAAAGAAGTGATTACTTTCATAGGTTGAGAAATCAACTGGTACGACATTATTAAATACATCCATAAAACCTCACCTTACATTTAAAAACCAAACAATCCAAATCATGATAATAAGTATCATTTAGATTTAATTAAATGTAAATGCTTAATTGAAGGCTTTTATTAAAATGTGAGACAATAATATTACAGATCAATTTTTGCTTTTCTTAAGATTGACTTCGCTAAACTTAAATAAAAAGTAATAGATAAAATACAATACCGACCTATTTTATTTATTACTTAAGGGTTTATTAGCATCCTATAGCCATGCAGTATCATCGATAGCCCAAGTGATTTTTTAAAATGACTTTAATAAACTTAATAACTCGAATATAAAGCGATAAAAAATGAGCGATATAACAGGTACAACAGATATAGCGGCGATAACTACAACAACTACGATAACTACGATAACTACAGCAAGACTAATTTTACGTTCATTCCAAAGTAATGACTTTGAAAAAGCTTATCAATTATTCAGCGACCCTATTGTAATGCGGTTTTCGCTTAATGGTCCTTATTCAGCAGAAAAGTGCCAGATTTTTATCGACCAATGCATGTTGAAATCGAAGAATAATGAACCTAGTTTATTAGCCGTTATCGATAAGCAAACGAATCAATTAATTGGCTCTTGTGGTTTTTTCGCTCAAACAATACAAGGAATGGCAGAACTTGAATTAGGTTATCGTTTATTACCGCATTATTGGGGGAAAGGATTAGCCACAGAAGCGGCAATGGCAATGAAAGCTTATGCTTTTAATGAAATCGGGTTAACGCGTTTAATCTCTTTGATTGAAATAGAAAACATCGCTTCAGTTCGAGTTGCTGAGAAAAATGGTTTTAAACTTGAAAAGACTATGCTCTATGACGGAAGAATTTCAGTCGGTATGTATGTCGCTATTCGTTAAAAAATAGTGCCTATTCACTACCAACTCTGAATTATGTTTCGATACTTTAGTGACTTGATTTAACTAAAATAAAGTACTTAACCCCCAAGCACCTAAAATTAAAATAGTTAAGGCAATCATTACTTTGTTTTTATGTTTACTAATAATACGTTCTGCCTGATTACCCGCATAATAGACAACAACCGCTAACCCAAAGTAACGTATAGAACGGGCAATAGCGGAAGCGATTAAAAACAGGGTAAGTGAATACTTTGTTGCTCCAGCAGCCAACATCGCGATTTGAAATGGGATAGGCACAATCCCTAATGTAATAACAAACCAAAATCCCTGCTCTTGCATTTGTTGTCTCACATTTTCAAATTGTTCTGGGCTTGAAAATGTATTGATGACCCAATCGCCAACCACATCAAATAAGTAATACCCCAAAGCATAACCGAATAATGCACCTACAATACAACCTAATGTCGCCATTAGTGCAATCGTCCATAATTTTTCGCGACGTGCTTGCATTAATGGTACCAATACCGCTTCTAAGGGAATGGGTACTATGGTTGATTCCAAAAATGAAGCAATCGTAATACCGCTGAGCATATGTTTAGAATCGATAAAACGTCGTGTTTTTTGCTTAATGTTGTTTTGGATAGACATAAGATTCCTTTTTTGCAATAAGGTAATTGCTTTCACATAAACGTTGAAAATAGAGTGATGACAAAAAATAAAGTGAGGGTACAGATAAAATGAAGATAGTTTCTATTTTTTCATTACTCATTAACTGTTTATTCATTACCTGTAAATGACTTAACTTATTTATTACTTTTTCAGGCGCTTAATTGATTTTTTAATGAGCCGCACTTTTTGAAAAAACGTTCATGATAACGACACCTGTTATAATCAAAAACATACCAATGATCGCCGCTGTATCAGGAAATTCTTTATAGACGACAGCACTAATTGAAGCGACCAATACAATCCCCATACCAGCCCAAATTGCATAAGCAATACCAATAGGCACCGTCTTAAAGACTAATGATAAAAGGTAGAATGCAACAACATAACTCACGATACAAACAGTGCTATAAAACCAATTGGTAAATTCACCAGACGCTTTAAGTGCTAATGTTCCAATGACTTCAGATACAATTGCAATTGCTAAAAACCAATACCCCATCACCTACTCCAACTATACTAAAAAGAATAAAACGTAATTTAATCATTGATAACGTCATCTATATTAATGAGTAGTAAAACTGAAACAGTCACTAGTATTAGAACGACAATCATGGACATTAATATAGCATCCATATCAATAAGTTAACCTATAAATAACAAAATAAAACTAAATCTTATCTTCAATATTATTTGCTAATAAACTTTTATAGTATGTAATTTTTTGTTGCAACTTTTTAAGGTCAAATTGCTCTTCTTCTATTTTAGCCTCTAAGATCAAAGCATGCTGTTCTAACATTTTCATTCTACATTCAGAAGTGATGTTTCCTTGGTCTCTTAAATCAGCATAATGCGCAATATGTTCAAGCGACATCCCTGTTTCTTTAAGTCGTTTGATAAACTCAATCCAAAGGACTTCTTTTTCAGTAAACCATCGATGCCCACTGCTATTTCTAGCAATAATTTTAACAATCCAATTTTTTCATAATATCGGTGAGTATGAGCAGGCACTTTGATTATCTGAGAAAGTTTTTTAATATTATCTCAGCCTATTTCTCTTATATATAATTTAAACCATCATATAAACCTAACTCTTTGTTTTCCTTATTCAATATTTATCATTTGAACAAAAGTAAACCAAACTCTCAATTGATACGTATAAATAGGTATAAAATAAAAAAGGAGTTTGTTATGTTTTCAATATTTAAAAAAGATCCAACTAAAAAGCTCAAAAAACAGCTATCTATTAAGCTCGAGCAGGCAATGAACGCACAAAGAAATGGAGATATAAGAACATTCTCACAACTAAGCTTTGAAGCACAAGAAATTGATAAGCAAATTGAAGCAATAGAAGTAGAAGAAAGTAAGTGATTTAAGTAATTAAATACAGCTACCTTTTATAATATTTATTACGGTTTCATTTATTGTATTGTTGAGTGAGTGCCAAACAGTTCGGTACCCACTTAATGATAGAATTACTTAAAAACTAAAAGAAATTATGAATATGATTTCTCAAATTCTTTTTTTGACTCGTCTTTAGCCATTCCATACTTTTCCTGCATCTTACCTTGGAATTTTTCAAGATTACCATCGATTTCTTGCAGATCATCATCGGTTAATTTGCCCCAATTCGCCTTAAGTGTACCTGAAACCTGCTTCCACTTACCTTTCATAATATCGTTATTCATCAGAGTGACTCCTACATTTATTAAAAGCAGCGGTAAAACTAAAGTATATTTACCGCAATAAGTACGTTCAATATAAACTTATCAAGTTCTATGCCAAAAAATAAACAATTGATTTTAAAAGGAAATTAATTTTAAAGAAAAATATGAGAAGACTTACTATGTAAGTATTACATAGCATTTTGTCAGGTTTTCAGTATCAATAAAATGAATGTCCCCATTACTCTGCATTACTAAGGGAGAAGAAAAGCCCAACAAAAAAATAAGTTGCTGGTTTAATACGGCCCTGCTACTTTTTTCCTACATAAACTAACTCACTTAATAAAGGGAAGTGGTCTGAATCGATCGATGGCATTCTGTGTATTGCACCTAACTCAAAATGTTCACTATGAAAGATATGATCTAAAGGCCAACGTAGGAATGGATAACTAGCATGAAAAGTATTAAACATACCTCTTCCCATTCTTGGGTCTTTTAGTCCGCTAATTTGCCTGAATGCACGAGTAGTCGGTGACCAAGCTACATCATTTAAATCCCCAGTCACAATAATAGGCTCAGTTTGACCTGCTACTTTTTTTGCAATGACCAATAACTCTCTATCTCTTGGCGTTGACGTTGTATTTTCTGTTGGACTTGGTGGTGCAGGGTGAAGAAAATGGCATTTAATTTTAATGCCGCTTTTTAACACTAAATAACAATGTATTGAAGGGATCCCTTCTTCAATAAGGTGTAATAATTGCACATCTTCTAATACAAACTTACTGTAAAGATGCATACCATATAAATTATCTAACGGCTGATTAACTCGGTGTAGATAATCATTATGAATCGGTTCTAACGCTTTTTGCCACCACATATCGGTTTCTAATGTCACCAACACATCTGGTTGATGTAAGTTAACCAACTCAATTAATTTGTCAGCTGAACGGTTTGTCATTAGCACATTGCTGGTCATGATTTTAATCGATTGAGCATTAGCTGAAGAAGCTTTACGAACTTGTATTGGGTACAGTTTTGTATAAGGAAATATCCAAGCTATCTGATAAGCAGACAATAACCCATTTATAATCATAAAGGTAATTTGCATGATAGGTGGAGCGATATAAAAGCTAGCAATAGTAAGAGAGACAGTAATCACTGCAATTTGTACTCGAGGAAACTCCCACACTCTCGACAACCAGTGATTGGTTGGCAGTAAGGGGGCGAATGTAACACCCAGCATAATACTCGTAAGCAAAATAATAGAAACTTCAAACATATTCAATTCTCTCAATATTAAATAAATACACTCTTCCAATACAGTCAACAATATACAGACTCTTTGTATACGAAACCTTAAGCAGAAAAACCATAATATTCATTAAAAATAGATATTTTGCCGCAAAATTTAATATATTGTTAAAGGTTTCATAATCTTTTAAAAATTGGTAGTTGGCAACAAAAAAACCAATTAATCATGTAGTTAAGTGAATTAAAAACGGTAAATAGTGTAATTAACAGTTAAATATGAGGAATCACCTCCCCCTTAGAAGTACATTAAAAATAAAAAACAACTTATACCAATCACACTAATTAACTGATCTATTTTACTTGTTAAAATAACTTATTTCTTCGTTGTAAATTTCGTAAAGGGCACAACCATTAATGAATTAACATGTTTTAGTTAATTCACCGACAGACGATTAACGAAGTTAATCTTCGAAAGGCCTCAATTTACGCCTTAAACTAAGTCATCTTTCCAGCGCAAAATTTAGATCACTTAGTTAATGTAATCGGTATTACTTATAAAACATGTAGTTACATAAAATGGTCTAAAAATTTCGTTAACCTATTACATTTAAATGGAATAAAAACTAAAGAAGGGAAAATAATGAAAAAAATATTATGCATGCTTGGCTTAACTGTACTGACAAGCTCAGTACAGTTTTCTAATATAACGTTCAACACAGGAAATTTTGTAAATAATGACTATAGTAGCCTTTCCCCATAATAGTAATATTTCACTATTATGGATCATTACTTTATCTTTCTGTTATCCCTATATTAATCTTCATTTTATACCTCTTTGTTCACGAGCTTCTTCAATACTGCCTGCATTATGTAGATTTTTATAGCCTGCTTGATCTAAAGCTGAAATTGCAATATCCGATCTCCCACCTGTATTGTCATATAAATAAAACTCTGTATTTATATCTGGGTAAAGTGTACGTACTTCTCTCACAATATTTGAATGTGAAATACGTAAATCTCCTTTAATATTATCTTTTTGATTTTCCACCAATGTACGAACATCAATCCACACCTTTTCTGCAAAAGAGAAAGAACTAAATAGTGTCGTTATCATTAATAAAGCTGGTAAAATAAGCGCTTTAATTTTCATTATTTAACTCCTTCTATAATGGATATTTATACCCATGCTTACACCAATACCCAAAGACTAATTATGTTCATTTTTATGATTGATTCATAAATAATCTATAAGCTCAATATAAGTGGTTATTTAGTCACAAGATCTCGGCATTCTTTCATGGAATAAACCATTGATTCGATACGTTCGATATAACTGTAATCAGCAATAGGAGATAAGCCTAATATAGCGCGACGTAACATATCAAAGGCAATTGCGGTGGTTAAATCACGTATATGGTTTCTACTACGTTTAGCTGAAAATTTGATTTTTTGACAAACAACTTGATCTCCTGTTTTCACTGCAATAACCACAGTTCCAACCGGGTTATCAACAGTCCCTCCGGCAGGTCCTGCAATACCGCTAGTTGCAATAGAAAAGTCTGACTCTGCCACTTTTGAATAAGTACAAGCAGCACCAGCTGCCATCTGCGCTACACAAGCTAACGAAACTTCAGATTGATCCAAGATAGTCTGTTCACTAACATCTAATAATGCGACTTTTGCTTCATTACAGTAGGCAACAATAGCATGCTTTAAATAGTGAGAGCTGCCAGAGAATGCGACCAATTGGCTGCATATTTCCCCACCAGTTAATGATTCGGCTATAGTAAGAGTTTTTTCTCTTTGCGTTAAAAGTTCATGTATTTCTGCCGCTAATGTACCTTTATTTCGAGCGACGATACCATCACCTAATACCTTAGTTGCCTGTAATATAGCTTTATCTTGTTCTTCTTTACTCACATCACGCGCAATTAACTTTAATTCTAGGTAAGGCATATATGAACGGTAACCTAAGGTGATTCCTTCTGGCCAAGTTAATTTCTCTAAACGCCCAGCCATGTCTGACTCACCAATACCTAAACTCAACAATTTGGTGACTTCTACTTTAGTCTGTAAATTAGTTTGTGATTTTACAAAAGGAATAAATTGTTCTATCACCATTTTTTTATATTCATGAGGCACACCCGGCGTAAAAAAGAACCAACTGCGATTTAGTTTCACTCTAAACCCACAAGCCGTACCAACAGGGTTATCAACAACGATTGCCCCTTTTGGCAACAGCGCTTGCTTTAAATTCTTTGGATTTAACTCAACATTGCGTTCTTTAGCCCACAATACGAGTGTTTCACGCCAAGCTAAGTTTTCTTCTAATTCAACGCCCATGGCATCCGCCATAGCTTGAGCTGAAAGGTCATCCGCTGTTGGCCCCAAACCACCATTCACTAAAATGATATCGGCGAAAGTACTACGCTCTTGAAAAACGTCAACCAAATCGGTCAAGCGATCGCCTACGGTCGTTCGACGATGCATTTCAAAGCCATTGTCCATTAATTGGTTGCCTAACCATGCTGCATTAGTATCGACAATTTGTCCCGCAAGTACTTCTTCGCCTGTGCATATCATTTCTAGTTTCATTAACGTCTCATTAATAGATCTTTGGTGTTCAGAAATTTAGTTATTTAGTTATTTAGTAATACCAATCTAAGTAATTATCTGGTCATTTATGCTTGTTAAAATGAATCCTAGCTTCGTTGTTGATTTTGTAATGAGAATAACTAGTTACTGCAATCAACGCCTTGCTATCATCCATTTGCCCTAACGCCTAAATAGACCATTTACTTATCCAGATTGGTATAAGCTATCTATCGAATGACTAAATCGTTATTGGTAAATGTTGGAATAATAGTTAAATCTAGCTTCTTTTAATTAAAAGCTTACGCATAACTTATTTACTTTAACATGCTCTATTCAAAACAATAACTAAGGAGTTAATAAAGTTAATCGCTTTATTTACTAAGGTAACTTTTGACGTATAAGTTTATTTTTCAAACAAGCAGCTTATTTAAATAATACAACTTACTTTCTGAATAATTCCATGAAAAATAATATTGTTTGCATGACTTGATTTAATATTCATCGAGTAATTTATTAGTGTTACAAATCCACAAGGTACTTTATGATGATAAATTGCTGTAGCATGACTTTAAAATCAAATAACATTCAGTTTTCACCTAGAAAAAAGTCAACAATAAAAAGCATGGTTAATATGAATAATGAACTACTCCCTGACATCGTGTCTTTTTTACAAACTATCCCTTCCTTTAACAAATTATCGTCTGATACGCTTAAAGAAATAGCCGATACCGTAAAAATTATTCAGCTTAATGCGGGTAAAATTTTAAATCATGATCCTGATATTTCATATCTTTACATTATTCGCAATGGAATAATCGAACAAAATAACCCAGATGGAAGTTTACGTTCCAAACTCGGTAATGATGATATCTTTGGTTTTAATCAGCAACCAGGAGATGGATCTGAGCATTATTCAATTACTGCTATTGAAAATACGTTACTTTATCAGTTTAACTACGAATCCTTAGTAAAACTAATCAATGACTATCCACATATATTAAGTCAGCTGGATTTAAGTTTACGTACTCGTTTAAAAGCGACAACCACTGAAGCGGATGATTCTCGACATTCATTCCATCAATATATGCGTCCATGTGACGATGTAATGAGTAGTAAATTAGCACTCGTTTCAGTTAATGACACTATTCAAAATGTTGCACATCAAATGCGTAATATAACAGGTATCTCTTGTGCTTTTATTGTCGCGGAAGATAAAACCTTAATTGGCTTAGTAACCGATAAAGATATTACTCAACGAGTTGTTGCAGAAGCGCTCGATGTACAGCAACCTATCGGTTCCGTCATGACAGAAAACCCACACACCATTTATGCAAATGAACTGGTGATGGAAGCGGTACAGTTAATGACAAAGTACAACATTCAAAACATCCCTGTTATTAATAAAAAACAGCATGTTATTGGTTATATTACCCCTAAGGATTTGATACAAAATAGTGGTGTACAGAGTATTTATTTAGTGAATAAGATTCGTCATGCTAGCTCATTACAACAACTTATCTCGTTATCCGAACAACGTAATGCAGCTTTTAAAGAGATAATGGAGAGCACCTCTTCATCTAGTTTAGTAGCACAAATTTTGACGACTATTTATGATGCTTTTAATTGTCGATTAATTGAATTAGGCATTGAAAGCTTTGGTACCCCACCCTGTGCTTTTTCTTGGATTGTTGCAGGCTCTCATGCTCGTAATGAGGTTCACTTAGCTTCAGACCAAGACAATGCATTAATTCTTGATAAAAACGCAACAAAATCCGATCGTATTTATTTTAATCATGTCGCGATGACAGTGTGTAAAGGCTTATCCAAACTTGGCTATACTTTATGCAAGGGGCGCTTTATGGCTGCGACACCAAAATGGTGCCAAAACATTAAGGTATGGAAAGAGTATTACGATTCATGGAGCCAAAAGCCTGAGTATGAATCATTATTAAATCTTAATGTATTTATAGAGATCCGCCATATATATGGTGATAAATCATTATTTAGAGAAATAGATGCCCATCGCCATCAACAGATCACTTATAATTTTCCATTAACAATCGCATTGGTTAGAAATGCATTAAGAACTCGCCCTCCTCTTGGTATTTTTCAAAATTTAGTCTTAGAAAAAGATGGTAACAATAACAACGTACTTAATATCAAAAAAGCGGCGATAGGGTGTATTGTCGATATTGCTCGAATTTATACAGTGATCAATGACTGTAGAGATATTAATACCAGTGATAGAATTAAATGGTTATATCAAGCCAAAATATTAAATAAAGCAACCTACCAAGATTTGATTGGCACCTACCAGTATGTCACTCATTTAAGGTATCAACATCAGCAACAATCCGTTGAAAATAACGTTAAAATAGACAATCTATTAAAACCTAATTTATTTGGTAGTTTTGAGCGCCAGCATTTAAAAGACTCGTTCCGTATTATTTCGAACTTCCAAAATATACTTAAAATGAAATATCTAAAATAAGGTTTAGTTTAAGGCGTAAGTTGAGGTATTTCGAAGATAGCCTTCGTTAATCGTCTGCCAGGGAGTTAACCAAAAGATATTAATGTTTTCATAGTTAACCTCAATTCTAGTTAATAAAAGCGGCATTATATTTAAAATCATAAGGTTATATTTTTTACTAAACAGTACCGTTAGTTTTGCGTAGTTCAAGGCGAATTATTGAAACAATAGCGGGTTATTGAGAAATAATTTAACGCAGAAAAACGCGGAAATAGCGGTGTTGTATCGCTTTGCTTATCCAGAACTGAGGTTAGTTATTCCCTTTACGAAACTGACTACGTGACTGACTACCAAACTATGAGTTATTTTAACCAGTACAAGAGATCAGTTAATTAGTGTGATTGATATAATGCAATTTAAGCTGTAGTTCTGATCATAGATAAATATTATCCGTAAGACCCTATTTATCCATTCCCTCTACTTTGACACAAAAAAAGCTAAACAGTTAAATAATTATATTAAAGATCTCTTATTTATTAACTCACTCTTAACCTCAAATCACCTATGATTTAATAATCTACATCGATGATGTTCAATTATTAATTTAAGGCTGCTCTATGTTGTTTGTTAATACATTAAAATACTCTTTACCACTATTACTTACATTAAGTATCTTGGGTTGCGGGGACCAGACAGAATCAGATAAAAGACCAGTGAAAGTTATTCATGTTGATGTATCTCCTTTAACTTATTCAACATTACGTTTAAGTACCGAACTACCAGGACGTATTACCGCTTTCAAGGAAGCAGAAGTACGACCACAAATAACAGGTATTGTAAAAAGCCGCTTATACCAAGAAGGTAGCTATGTACAAGCAGGACAAGTGCTTTTCCAAATTGATGACACAAGTTATCAGTCAGCGGTGAACAGTGAAGATGCACAATTAAAAAAAGCATTAACAAGCGAAAAAAATGCTAAAAAAGAAATGCTTCGTTACGCACAATTAGTCAAGAAGAAGCTCAGCAGTCAACAAATTTATGACGAAGCTGAGTCAACTTACCTACAAGCTAAAGCTGAGGTTGCGATACGTCAAGCAGCATTAAATTACGCGAACATTGAATTATCTTATACAAAAATTAAAGCACCTATCTCTGGTCAGGCAGGGTTTTCTGAAGTATCTGAAGGTTCATTATTAACATCAAGTCAATCTGATTACATTACAACGATTATTCAAACAGACAATGTCTATATTGATATGCAGCAGTCCGCTCTTGCTTTTTATAAGATACAACAAGAGTTTAAGAAAGCGACTGAAGAGAACCCTATTGTCCCAGTCACCATCACATTGGAAGATGGGACAATTTACAATCAAACAGGCCAACTAGAATTTACCGATACTCAAACTAATGGTTCAACTGGCACCGTTGCATTACGTGCAATTATCCCAAATCCAGATAATTCGTTACTCGCAGGCATGTATGTTAGAGCCCATATATCAATGCCTGAAGCACGAGATTATATCGTTGTATCACAATCAATCGTAGTAAGAAGCCAATCAGGCCAACCTTCAGTATTTGTTGTTGATGAGGATAATAAAGTCGTTAAAAAAAGCATCACACTAGGCAGTGAAGTCGATAATAAATGGGTTGTGAAAGAAGGGTTAAACGCAGGTGAAAAAGTCGTCATTAATAATTTAAGTAAAATTAAAAATGGGTTAACAGTCATTGTTGATTCAGTGACAAAACACACTACTGAAACAGCATCTAAAACAAATATTGAAAATGAATCATCAACAATAAACCCTGACACTAACTCAAAAGATCTGGATTAATTATATGTCTAACTTTTTTATTCACAGACCCATTTTTGCTTGGGCTTTGACCATTGTGATTATGATGGCAGGTATTGCATCAATTTTAACACTGCCGATAGCACAATATCCGACCATTGCACCACCAGCAATAACAATTAAAGCAACGTATACTGGTGCATCAGCTAAAACAATTGAAGATAGTGTTACACAAGTTATTGAGCAAAGCATGACGGGGCTAGATAACTTATTGTACATGTCTTCAACCAGTGCTTCTTCAGGTAGTGCGCAAATAACACTTACCTTTAGCGCAGATACAGACCCTGATACAGCACAGGTTCAAGTACAAAATAATTTGCAACAAGCAAGCAGCCGTTTACCAACTGCCGTGCAAAATGCAGGCACGTCGGTCACTAAAAGCACGTCTGGTTTTATGTCTGTCACCAATATTTACTCGCCTGATGGCAGTATGAGTGCCGGTGACATCCAAGATTATGCTAACTCTAGTATCAAAGATATTATAAGCCGTGTTAACGGTGTTGGTAGCGTGACTATCTTCGGCCCTTCTTATGCGATGCGTATCTGGTTAGATCCTGCTAAATTAAATAGCTATAACTTAACACCAGTAGATATATCTAGTGCAGTATCAGCACAAAACAGCCAAGTTACTGTTGGACAATTAGGAGGAACACCAGCAACCGCATCACAATTAATTAATGCAACCATCACTGCACAAAGCCTATTGACGACGGTCGATGAATTTAAAGAGATTTTACTTAAAGTGAACTCTGATGGTTCTCAAGTTCGACTGCAAGATGTAGCCCGCGTAGAGCTAGCAAGTGAAAGTGCTAGTGTCATTCCAATTTTTAATGGTTATGAAACCTCTGGGATTGCAATCACCCTAGCATCAGGTGCTAATTCACTTGATACACAAGCAGGTGTAGATGCAAAACTAGCACAATTATCAGAGTCATTTCCAGCAGGTTTAGCAATGGCAAAGTCAGTTGATAACAATGACTTTATCCGATTGTCTATTAGTGAAGTAGTCAAAACATTAATTGAAGCAATCGTTTTGGTTTTCTTAGTGATGTTGTTGTTTTTACAAAACTTCCGTGCAACTTTAATACCCACCATTGCAGTGCCTGTCGTGTTATTGGGTACTTTTGGCATCATGTCCGTGTTAGGTTTTTCTATTAATACCTTAACCATGTTTGGATTAGTATTAGCTATCGGCTTATTGGTTGATGATGCGATTGTGGTAGTAGAAAATGTCGAACGAATCATGCATGAAGAAAAACTTTCTCCATTAGAAGCCACAAAAAAATCCATGAGGCAAATCACCAGTGCATTGGTGGGTATTACCATGGTATTAATGGTGGTGTTTATTCCAATGGCTTTCATGTCAGGTTCAACAGGTGTTATCTATAAACAATTTTCGTTGACCATCGTTTCTGCGATGGGATTATCAGTATTAGTCGCTTTAGTGCTCACGCCAGTGCTTTGTGCAACTTTACTAAAACCTGTTGATAAAGAAAAAAGCTTTAAAGTATTCAAAGTGTTTAATCGACTGTTTGACAAGCTAATAGGGAAATATCACGGGTCTATTAAACATTTTTTATTACGTCCAATCCGTTTTGCATTAATTTATGTCTTATTATTTGGTGGTACTGTTTACCTCTATAGCGTATTACCAAGTTCATTTTTACCTAATGAAGACCAAGGTTCATTTATGGTCATGGTGCAATTACCAATGGGCTCAACACTAAGAGAAACAAATGAAGTAATGACTGATGTGAAAAATTACTTTGATGAAAATGAACCAGATCTTGTTAATTCTGTTTTTAATGTGTCAGGTTTCAATTTTTCAGGCTCAGGCCAAAATGCAGGTATGGCTTTCATTGGTTTAAAAGATTGGGGTGAGAGAACGGCATCAGGAACAGATGTTGACTCTATTATTGCACGAAGCATGACTTACTTTTCTAGCTATAAAAAGGCATCTATATTTGCTTTTAGTAGCCCACCGATCAGGGAGTTAGGACAAGCAACTGGTTTCGATTTTTATCTTCAAGATATTGGCAGTATTGGTCATGATAAATTAATTGAAGTACGTAACCAATTACTAGAAAAAGTAGTACAAAGTCCAATAATCCAAAATGCCAGATCGAATGGTTTAGAAGATAATGCACAGTTTTTTCTTGATATCGATTATGAGAAAGCCAAAGTATTAGGGCTTGATATCGATGAGATCAACAATTCATTATCAATTGCTTGGGGCTCCTCTTATGTTAATGATTTTATAGACCGAGGACGATCTAAAAAGGTCTATATTCAGGCAGATGCTGAATATCGTATGACACCGGAAGATATGAACCTTTGGTTTATTCGCAATAATCAAAATGAAATGGTGCCTTTATCTGCCTTTAGTTCATCGCATTGGGGGACAGGTTCTCCGCAGTTAATACGTTTTAATGGTAATTCAGCCGTAGAAATATTAGGTGAAGCGGCTTCGGGCTACAGTACTGGTGACGCAATGGCTGAAGTCGATAAAATTGCTGCAGAGCTATCTAGTGATGTACAAGTAAGTTGGTCTGGTATGTCATATCAGGAGCTTGAAGCAGGCAACCAAGCGCCTATTTTATACGGTATCTCGATCTTATTGGTATTCCTGTGTTTAGCGGCTCTTTATGAAAGTTGGAGTATCCCTATCGCCATTATTCTAGTGGTGCCATTAGGAATATTAGGTGCATTAGCCGCAATTATGGTAAGAGGACTTGAAAATGATGTCTATTTTCAAGTCGGTGTACTCACTACCATTGGATTAACCGCTAAGAATGCAATTTTAATTGTAGAGTTTGCAAAAGAATTACATGAGAAAGGGACTAATTTAATTGATGCCACAATACAAGCCTGTGAGATGCGTTTACGTCCGATCATTATGACCTCACTTGCATTTGGCTTAGGGGTATTACCGTTAGTAATAAGCACTGGAGCAGGCGCAAATGCGCGAAATGCAATTGGAACATCGGTGCTAGGTGGAATGATAGCGGCAACTTGCCTCGTTATCTATTTTGCTCCTTTATTCTTTGTTCTTTGTTCTTTGTTCTTTGTTCTTTGTTCTTTGTTCTTATCGTGAAATTATTTACGCCTAAGGAACAATCAAAAGAAGTCATTGAACAACAAAAATAGTCATTAAAAGCTTATTTACATGTTGTGAAAACAAGATGTAAATAAGTATTAATTATATATACCCGTTACCGTTCAAGGTGCAAAATTCAGCAAGGAATGAAGTGAACAAATTCTAGGCAGAAAAAGGAAGTTCTAACAGGTTAAACCGACAGTTTCTAACAACGAAAGTGTTTATTTCACAGCTTGCCCTCTGAGTCGTTAGCTTGAACGATAACGGGGATACATAAAAAAGGCTGCAATATTAATGCTAAATTTTACTGCTAAAAATCGCGGTTAAATGTTACGGCTAAAAAATCGCTATTTAACTTCATAAGCCATCGACTTAACAGCCTCTTCCACACTTAAAAAATAAATCTTAGTTAGACAAACTTGTGCTTTACTAAACTCATGTGAGCGTATTAGAACTGTCACTTCTTCGGTCGAAAGACATTGTTCTGATTGATATAAATTTAGATTGGGCTCGATTAAGTAACATTGCCCTGTAGAGTCAATAATGTAATCATCATCAGTGAAAATAAGATCTTTACATTCAGTCATAAAATCAGAATTTTCAGCTAAATAAATAAGCTCATCATCTCCTTCTAGCGTTAATAAACAAGGCCAAACAACCATCAAAACTCCTCAATAAATACTTTTTAATTTTAGCGTCGAGGGTTCTAAAGTAGATAAGTAATCTCAATTTCAGGTAAACCAATTGACTCAGAACCGACGTGAATTTAAGCAAGTATTACATACTAAGTGGACTCGATTCTTTTTAATTTATCAATAATACCGATTACATTAAATATGTTATCTAAATTTTTCGCTAGAAAAAACAGTTCAATTTAAGGCGTAAATGGAGCCTTTCGAAGATTAACTTCGTTAATCGTCTATCGGAGAATTAACCAAAAAATGTTAATTCTTTAATGGCAGCTCTTTTTACTAAATTTACAATGAAGAAGTGGGCTGTTTTAACCAATAAAATAGATAAGTTATTTATTGTGATTGGTATAATCATAACAATATATGCCCGTTACCATTCAAGGTTCAAAATTCAGCAAGCGGTGAAGTAAACGGATGCTAAGCAGAAAAAGGAAGACCTAATGGGTTAAGTCGACACCTTCTAACAACGAGTGTTTACTTCGCAACTTGCCCTATGGATCGTTAGCTTGAAAACCTACTCTGCGTTGCAACCTTAGATAAGGACTCGCTATTGTCATCATGTTACGCCTTGATTTGGAGTCCAAAAGAGAACGACTAAACAAAGCACCTTGAGCGGTAACAGGTATATGTCTAACGCCTTATTAAATATTGTTTTTTAGCTGGAAAATAAATAAAGGATAAATAATGCCAATCACATAAAAAAACAAAAAATCTAAAGTAACGCTTCTAAATCTTCAATAGTCTCATTTAACTTTTCATTAAGGTGTTTTAATTGTTTTTCATCCAGTGAAGCTACGATTTTTTCTAACGTATTAATCCTTACTCTTTGGTTATGCTCTAGTATGTTTGAATATTTCTCTGAGCGTAATAAATTTGATTCTAGGATTGATTGCTTTAACGCTAGTTCAAAGCCCTTTTTTTTCTTTTCAGTATCACCTAAACTTCGTGCTCGTATTACATAAGCTTTTCTTATTGAATCAGCCCAGTGACGACGAAATTTAATACGCTCTTGAAAACTAGGTAATAATTGGTTATTACCGTCATTAAGGAGTTTCTTTTGTTGTGTATTTAATCTTCCAAAAAATGAGCTCAACTGTTCTTCAAGCTTTTCAAGCCTCTTCTTTGTTCGTCTTTCTTTACTTTCTTCTTCAAACCTTTCAATTTTATCAAGATTCTGTTGCTCAAACTCAACTAAAAAACTACCCGCTTGCTTATCACTTAACGAATAAGCCAACGCAACGACTTCAGGCTCAGCCTTGGTTAAAGCAACTTCTAAAAAGGTTTTTACAGACGTAACATAACTTTCTATATCAGAAAGGGTAACGCCTTTATTGAAATCAGCTTGGATAGCTTTAATTTGAAGAATATAATTTTGTAGCTCTATATTTCTATGCCACACCAAAAAAGCATCTAACTTAGTATCAAACTCATCTTCTTGTATGTCAGTTAAATTTACATAGTCATCTACATACCAAGAAGCAAGCCAATCCAAATTATTATAAGCTAACTTTGTGCTACATGAAGTGATGCTAAATACCATAATGACTAACATGAAAGCATAAATTGAATTTTTCATTCTCAGAGAGATCCTTCTTATGTGGCTAACTATGTATTCAAAATAATGATGACTAAACCAATTAGTAAATTAGAAAGTTAAAGTGCCTGTATTAACAATTTTAATTTAAAAAATAATATTTATTCTCAGATATTTATTTATCTATTTCAGCTAACTTAATATGAAGTGCAAGCAACACATCATCACCCATTAACTCGGCTGTGTGTCCATGAATGTTTGAATCAAAAACTTCATTTTCTTGTAAACGATCTTGAGCAATAAAAATATCACCCGCCTTAAAATCTCGATAGTCTCCATTACGCAAAGCTATACGTAATATACCAGAACGAACAATAATAAGCGTTGGATCTCCAGCAACATGCCATGAGCTAAAATAACCAGGTTCACTCATTCGATGTCGAAAATTAAGGGCATCCATTCTATCGGTTATAAATAACCCGTTATAGTCTTGGACAGAATACTGCACATCATTAAAGGTTGAATAACTTGTTTCCCCCAAGCCACTAATGGTTGAGGACAGTACTGGTACGTGGATATGGTTCAATATGAGATACTCCCAATAGATAATTAATGAATGATTTAATTCATAACGTAAATAACTTATCGTATTAAAAGCCCTTTTAACAAGTTATATCTACAAAAAGTACAATACCTTAGCGTCTACCTACCCAGTTTTTCATTCCACAGAGTCACTTTGTTACGACCATTTTGTTTGGATTTATATAACGCTAAGTCAGCTTGATGAATTAACTCTGACGGTGTTTGAGCATTAAATTGAATAGATGTCACACCGAAACTACAGGTAACAGTGACTCCATCAAAATAACTTGCCTCAACTTTTTTGCGTATAGTCTCTACAATTCGCATAGCTTGTTCAGGCGCAACACCTGACAATACAAGACAGAACTCCTCACCTCCATAACGAACGGTAATATCATCTTGGCGAACACCTGTTTGTAGTATATTTGCAATTCCACGAAGAACGGTATCACCCACATTATGCCCATGAGTGTCATTTACTTCTTTAAAACGATCGATATCCACCATGATGACGCAATATTCACCAAGCGATTCTAAGTCAACAAAACTTTGATTCATAAGATCAAACAAAGTACGGCGATTATAACAATTGGTGAGAGGATCACGCGCCGCTAAGTAATCAAGCTTTCTATTAAGCGTTCGTGAATGATTAAATTGGCGATAAATAAACCACACAGTAAATAAGCAAATTAATAGTAAAGTAACCAAAATTAAATTAGCATATTTATTTTTAGTTAATTCTAATTCAGCAATTTTCTGATCTTGTTTTGACAGTTCTATTTCATTGTTTTTCTTTACTATTTCAAGTTGGTCAAGTCGTGTCTTTTCTTTTAATTCAGCTAACTCTACTTCTTTTTTATGTGAGTATAATTTAGCTTTAACTAAGACAAGCTCTTCATCTTCTCGTTCTTTCTGTATTAGCCTAAACAACTCGATTTCTTTTTCTGCATAACTCAAAGATGCTTCAAAATTTTGTCGTGATTTTTCTGCTTTTTTTAATTCACGATAAGCATAAAGCATATGAGAAGTAGAATTAACTTTTGTTGATAAAACTAATGAGGCCTTTAGTAGTTTGATGGCTTCTTCGTCGTCTTTGCCAATAAGCATCCCAGCGAGAGGAATTTGTGCTTTAATTTGGTATATTTCACTTTTTATTTCTTTTGCTATATCCAAAGATCTTCTGTAATAAATAATAGCGGCTTCATCATCTTTTTCAGCACGATAGATATTAGCAAGAATACGAGCAGTCAGGGATTCATTGGATTTTTCATTTTCTCTTTGATAAATGATATGCGCTCTTTTTATTTTTTCCTTAGCTGAGTCATATTTTCCAGAGTTAAGGTCTATCACCGCGAGTTCTCGTAATGCAGAAGCCATTGTTTTAGCATTGACTTCTTTTTCAGGTAAATCAATTGTTAAATGATAAAATGATCTAGCCTGTTCAAACTCTTTTAATCGAGTATAAATAAGGCCTATTTCATTCGATGTTTTTGCAATGCCGCTTGAATTATTGACTTCCTGATAATATAGATGAGCTTTATAAATATATTCCAATGATTTTTCATAAAGACCGATATACCGATAAATAATGCCCGCCCCCATTAAAGCTTTCCCTTCTCCAACAGGGTCATTAATTTGTTTGTGTACTTCTAATCCTTGCATTGAGTAATCAAGTGCAATGTTATAATGACCAAGATATCGTTCTGCCTCTGCCAGTGTATTTAACGTGCGAGCCATCAGCTTACGATCTTGTATTGTCGTATATATATCTAATGCATTTTTATAAGAAGAAGCTGTTAATTCTCTATTTTTTAGACGTTTATATGACTCTGCTAGTTTAGTATAAGTTTCACCAAGCTCTTTTTGAACAACTCTGTCATTACCTTTGAGATACGCTAAGGCCTCAATATATTGTTCAATTGCATTTTCATAATGCTTTTGTCGATAGTAACTTTTGCCTTTAACAATAATGGCTAAGGCAATAGGGAAAGGTTTTCCATAATCTTTTGCTATAGAAATAATATCATCTGCTTTCTCATTCGCTTGGTAATAAAGCTTTTGATCTAAGAATGAATTTATATAAGCGACAAAAGTAATTATATATTGTTCTTTATCGCCTAACTTGTCATATATTTTAGAGGCTTGTAAAAAGTGAAACATTGATTGTTTAGTGTTCTTTTGTTTTCTTTCTAATTCCCCTAAAAGTGAGTGAGCATCAGCGGTTATTTTTTCGTTATTATTCTTTTCAGAAAGTTGAAGTGCTTTTTTCGCTAAAATAATACTTTGTTTTCGATTACTGTTTAGTTGTGACGTAGCTTTAGTTATCAATTCTTTTTCTGTTAATACAGATAACTCACTTTGTGCGATAGAAACTTGAGATGAATTCTCTTGCGAATGAACAATACTAGTAAAAAAAACAAGAGTAAAAAGTAGGAAAAATCGAATTACATAGCTGTCAAATAAATGCTTAAAAGAAGCCAAAAGTATTGTGATATAAGTACTTTCACCTCGACCAAAGAAAAGTGTAAGAGAAAATCCGCATAGGGTTAAGCCAAACCGCATAGTTACTACCTAAATATTTGTCCTTTACGGAAATAACCGCAAGTAGGTTAAAAGTAAATATATTTAAAGATTCTAATGTGTAATTTAAGATCTGGGGGCGCACAATGAATTAAATTCCACACATAACTGTCAGATAAAAAATATAGAAAAGCTTTATATTCAACATTTACTAATACTGAATAATGACAAGAATGATAAATACCTGACACTTACATTAGTAGTATTTTATTAATAAACAACATACATACAATAATTTATCTTATTTTAGTCAATTTGTCATTTTTATGACTATTTAAACTGATTTAATGCTAGCAACCATTGATTTTGAAACATGGTTTAAACTGAATTGGAGCTTGAAACTGAAAATTTCCAAGTAATCATTCTAATCCTTCCTTAATATTTCCTATTTAATGACAATAATAAATACTAGACATGACTTAAAGAGGTTGATTTAAAGTGGTTTAATTTGAGACAAAGATTATTGAACTAAAATTAATCAAAGGCTTAAGTAAGACTAGGTTTAGGAGTAAAGTGATATGAAAAGCTTAGCTGTACTTTTATATCACACTGACAACAGTACATAATGCATTGCTAATCTATAAAACTTATTAACAAACTTTAAATTGAACACTACCTTTAAATTTTATAAATAATATTCATTATTTATCTTTTTCATAATAATTTATTTAACAGATACAACATCAACCCATTTAAAAATAAATATTTAGTGAGTGCTTTTAACATTAATAAATTCAACAACAAACAATAACTCTTATTGGTTATTCTTTTGCTTTTATCAATCAAATTATTACAAATAAACGACAAGCACATGATATAGTCAACTATTTGCCATTTTTGATATTTATATTGTCTTATTGGTTTTTTATCTACTATCTTTTGATTTGAATATTTTAAAAAGAAAAGGAATTCTTTAGTGCCTAGAATTATAAGGCTGTCTATTTGTTTACTTGTATTATTTAGTAACTCGCTATTTGCAAAAGAGTTACAACAGGTAACATTGCAACTCTCATGGTACGAGCAATTTCAATTTGCTGGTTATTACATGGCTAAAGAAAAAGGTTTCTATAATGAAGAAGGCTTAACCGTTGACATAAAACCTTTCGACGTTAAAAATCAGCCTATTACTCCTCAAAAAGTTGCTGATGGAGACATTGACTTTGCAGTAGCAAAAGAAACCCTCATTCTCTCAAAGTCACATAGTAAAAGAATAGTGTTTCTATATGCATTATTCCAATCAAGTCCACTTGTATTATTAAGCACTAAAGCATCAAAGATAGACTCTTTTGCGAGATTTATTGATAAAAGAGTGATGGCTAGCATTGCCGATGCTAAACAAGCATCATTAAAAGCAATGCTTAGTGCTAATAATGTTAAAGAAGATGATTTGATTTTTTTAAATCACTCTCACAACATAGAAGACTTAATCAATAAAAAAACAGACCTGATGTCTGCTTATATATCTAGAGCTCCATATTATTTAGAAAAAAAGGGAGTGCAGTACAATATTTTCAATCCAAAAGACTATGGATTTGATTTATATAGTGACTTTTTATATACAAGCGAACACTTTATGGCCAATAATATTGATACAGCTAAGGCATTCAGAAAGGCCTCTTTAAGAGGATGGCAATATGCGTTTGATAATATAGCTGAAACCGTGGATATCGTATTCGACAAGTATAATGAGCAAAATTTAACTAAAGAAGCACTGCTGTTCGAAGCCCGTGAAGTTAAAAAACTAGCTTATTTAAATACGACAGAAATTGGATCGATCAACGAAAACAAAATAAGAAAAAGCTTCGAACTTTACAAAGTGTTAGGCATTGAAAAAGACGCAATTGATTTTACACAACTTATTTATGATCCTAAAAAACCAACTATATTCCTAACTGAACGTGAAAAAATTTACTTAGAAAAAATACAAAAAATAACCATTTGTATCGACCCTAACTGGTTACCTTACGAAGGATTCGATGATAATGGAAAACATATCGGTATCAATACAGAGTTTCTCGATATTTTTAGAAAGCAACTTCCTGTTCCAATAGAAACAGTCGAAACAGATTCTTGGAGTCAATCTATTGTATTTGCAGAACAAAGAAAATGTGATTTATTATCTTTAGCAGCATCAACACCTGAAAGAAAGAAGTACCTTAACTTCACTTCTCCTTATTTAGTTTTCCCTCGTGTATTGGTTACCAAAACGAACTCTCCTTTCATCAATAACTTCACCCTCTTAACCAATAAAATTATTGGGGTGCCTAAAGGGTATGCTCATCAAGACATTATTAAGAAAGATTATCCGGACATCATAGTAGTAGAAGTTGAAACGATAAAAGATGGACTTCAAAAGGTAGCGAATGGAAGCCTTTATGGCTTTATTGGTAGTTTGAATACTGTAGATTTATTTTTAGAAGATGAATTCTTAGGTAAGCTCAAAGTAAGTGGTAAGTTTGCTCAAGATAGAAAATTAGGCATCGGGGTGAGAAATGATGAACCGCTATTATTAAGTATTTTTGAAAAGTTAGTTAGCAATTTATCTCAAGAGCAAATAAATAATATTACGGAAAAAAAGACATTAATTAAATACGTAGACAAAGTCGATTACAACTTATTGAAATGGATCTTATTTATCGTATTCATGGTTGTGTTGGCATTTTTGTATAGGCAAAGTGTACTAAAAAGTTTGAACAAAAAGCTTAATAGAAAAGTAGCAGAAAAAACTAAAGCCTTACTCTATTTAAATGCGAGCCTTGAACTCAAAATTCAAGAACGTACTGAAAAAATAGAACACTCAAAAAAACTATTACAGAGTGTAGCCTATCGAGATAGTTTAACCGGGATCTTTAACAGGCACTACCTGTTAGAAAAGTCTGATTCGTTTTTTCAGGAGTCTAATTTACTTAATACCCCATTATCTATATTACTAATAGATATTGATTACTTTAAAAAAGTAAACGATGTTTACGGTCATCTAACTGGCGATAGAATATTAAAATATTTTGTAAGCAATATACAAAAAGAATTAAGAGCTGATGATTTATTTGCTCGGTATGGCGGTGAAGAGTTTATATTATTATTGCCAAAAACAAATCTTGATGAAAGTTCAAAAGTTGCTGAAAAACTCAGACGAATTATAGAAAAAAACCCATATAACACAGACACATTAGATACCGTTATCAATATCACCATTAGTATTGGGGCGAGCCAGTATCAACAAGGAGAAACTTTAGAAAAGCTTATCGATAAAGCAGACTCTGCGCTATATCTAGCTAAAGAAGGTGGAAGGAATCAAGTTCAAATAATTGATCAAGAAGAGTCTGATATAAAAAAATAAACTAACAATGTCAGCATTAATAAAAGCTTTATTTTTAAAGTTCATTATCAGCTTAGTTATACTAATCAATCTAAGTAACCTAAATTTCGGATAAGAAAATCGATACAACATCATTATTTTAGACTGTAATAAAAATTGTGTAACTACTTGTTTATAATCCTACTATTTAAAAAACTATCACTGCTTACTGCACAGAAGAGACAGTCGTTTATTTAGCCATTGGCAATATGTAGATAAATCGCAAAACTACAAAATTAAAGTAACTTGAATTCAAACAATAAGTAATAAGGTAAGTAACGATACAGATATTGTGAAGTGATGGGCCATTAGCGGTAAAGGCATTGCCTATCGTTCTAAAATAGATATTTCAGAGGATTTGCGTAATGGCAAATTAATACAACTATTGGCAAATTATCAATCACCTTCCGTAGAACTTCATTTAATTTGCCCAAGTAGAAAACAAGTCACTCCTGCTGTCATCGCATTTAGAGAGCTACTAAGGGAACGACTCAAATAATCAGTTTTATAAGTTAATAAACTATCGTGGAAGACCGTAGGGAACGCTAATTACCAATATCACTATCAATAATTAGAGTACATAAGACATCCGTTAACTTGGTTGTAATGTCGCTTGTTTGAAACGTGAAAGTAAAGGTTTCTTCCGTTGAGTTAATACATTACCTAATATAACCAATACTAAACCAAGTGTTGAAAATAGCGTCCAATGATAATCTTCAAAAACAGCAGAAGCACTTAAAGCAACTATCGGTGTTAACACTAATATATAAGCTGCATTACTAGCCCCTAAACGGTCAACCAAAATAAGATAAAAAGTAAACCCAAGCACCGAAGCAGGAATAGCCAGATACAGTAAACTACCAATGTATTCTGTTGTCATTGTAAACTCAAAAGATAATCCACGAACCAAAATAATCAATAACAATGCAGCACACCCATAAAGCATCGCATAACTGGTTGCGGTGAAAGGCTGGATATTGTTTTTTGTGTTGCGCATACTCAACATATTACCAATAGAAAAACACCAAGTTCCTAGCAAAGCAAAGAATAAACCATACAAGGTATCCTGTGACCAATCGGTTTTCAGTAAGTCCCCCGTAAATAACAAACTAATACCAACGAGGCCCAGAATTGCTCCTAACCAAAAATTAGCACTGGTTTTTGTTTTATAAAAGAAGCGACTATGCACCGCATTAAAAATTGGAGCCGTCGCCATAAAGACAGCCACTAAACCACTCGGTATATACAAAGTTGCACTATAAAAAGCGAGAAAATTACAGCAAAATAAACACACACCTTGTAGCGCCAAAAAAGGCTGATCTCTCGGTTTCACTGGCTGCAGTTTTCGCCAACACTTACCAATAATAAACATAATCATCACCGCAAGAACAAAACGATAAAAGATAGAGACTTCCATTGGTACATCGCCGTGTTGCCATTTAATCGATATCCACGACAAACCCCAAATAAAAACCATTGATATATAAAGTAATACTGACATCCTTTGCCCTTAATAATAAAACTTATAATTGAATTTAATCATGCAGGATTTAACCAATAAGAAATATCACAATCACATTAAAACTAACACAATATTGCGGTTTTATAATCAATAGTAATGCTTAAAGAAGAGTATAAGTTGAGCTATTTAATATTAGTGTTAGTATTTTCTTATCTATTTTTATAATCACTCCTATAACAACAAGTATTTTATATAGAGGTATTTTGATGCGATGTTGATGAATGACACTAATGTAAGCAGTATTAAGATGGGTCATATTGAGACACAAAAGTCCCATTTACATGTTGAGACTTCCAATACTAGCTTTCAGCAATCAGTTAACAAAATCTGTTTAAGAGAGAGGTCTTTAACGGATGCATTATCATGGGCACATTATCAAAACGAAAATGACCATGTGTATTATATAAATGAAAAGCAACATACCTTAAGTTTATATATGACTGGAGGTTACCAAACACATCGTACTGATATTCGATCAGGGTTTGGGGCTCCAGGTAAATTTTGTTTAATGCCAAAGGATTCAGAAAGTCATTGGCAACTTGGACAAACGCAACAGTTTATGCATTTATACTTTAATGATGACTATCTCAAACAGCTTGCTTTAAAAGTGTTTGATATTGACCCTCGCATGTTACAACTACCTGAGTTAACCTTTACCACAGATATGGCTACTGAAGCCTTATTTAGACACTGTATGGCTACGAGTAATTGGCATAGTAAAGATGATCACCTTGCGATGGAACAAATCACCAATACAATATTAGTATCTATGATACAGAATATGGGGATCACTAAGCTAATAGCACCTATCAAAGGAGGTTTGTCACCTAAGATTACCTCATTAGTTTGTGATTACATGCAAGCTAACTTCCATCGTCAAATTTACCTCAATGAGTTAGCTCAGTTAGCCCAGTTAAGTGAATACCATTTTTGCCGCATGTTTAAACAAAGCTTAGCGCAAACACCACAAGCATATTTGTTAAGTATTAGAATAGAACAAGTAAAATTAAGACTGCACAATAAATTAGAAAGCATCACTGACATAGCGCTTCAGTGCGGTTTTTCTAATCAAAGTCATATGGGACGATACTTTAAAAAACTCGTAGGGGTTTCACCTCGTCAATACCGAAATGTGATTAGCAACTAAAACGGTATAGTCCGAAAACAGTTAAGGGTGACTTAATAAAATGGTTTAATAAAATGGCTTAATAAAGTCATTCAATAAAGCTATTTAAAAGTAGCGTTCATTTAAAGCGCAATTGTTGTCACTCACATGACAACAATTGCCGGAGAATAACGACGCAAGACTAATAAAGATACTCTGAACTATAATAGCCTTTTTTATAAGCTAAACTGCCCCATAATGCATTCGCTTTGGCTTTATCAACCATTATTTCAGGCATCTCTTTACTGTTCAGTTGTGTGGTTTCAGCATCATAATGAAAACCCAATGGAGACTTACTCGGTTGTAAAATAACCACGTCATTATTATTGTCCATCCAAGCGTAATTCTTATAAAACTGCATCATCGCTCTTAGTTTTGATGCTTCAATATTTTGGGTCATATCATGGCCAATCATGGGTGTTAGGTTATCTACGCCGATCAATGATAATAACGTTGGCGGTAAATCGATTTGACTGGCTAAACGATCATCTTGTTTATAGCCAATACCGCCACCAAAAATAACCGCGGGTATTCTAAAGTGGTCAATAGGGACTAATTGATTACCGTATGCTCGTGAATCATGATCGGCAACAACCACAAACACCGTATTGTCCCAATAGTCAGAAGCTTTCGCTTTTTTGATAAATTGCCCTAATTCATAATCAGAGTATTTAGCTGCATTTTCGCGAGTCTGTTTTGGAGAATTATAAGGAGTAATGACACCATCAGGATAATCAAACGGAGAATGGTTTGACGAAGTAAACACTAAACTAAAAAAGGGTTTTCCTGATTTATTAAGCTCTGAAAACTGTTGATCGGCTTTGTTATATAAATCACCATCACAAGCACCCCAAGCGCCAACAAAATCAGGTTTTTCAAACGTAGCAAAATCCTGCATGTCACTAAAACCATTGCCCAAGAAGAAGCTTTTCATATTATCAAAATGGCTTTCACCACCATAAATAAACTGCGTATGATAACCTTTATTTTTTAATAAATCGGCAATCGTAAAAAAGTTGGTTTGGCTTTGTCCTAATTTAACAACCGAGCGTGCTGGAGTAGGTGAAAAACCAGTGGTTACCGCTTCAATACCACGTACAGAACGCGTTCCTGTGGCATACATACGATTAAAGCTCCAACTCTCTTTCATTAACTTATCCAAATTTGGAGTTAATGGCAATCCTCCTAACCCACCGACATAACGAGCGCCTAAACTCTCCTGCAATAGAATAACCAAGTTCTTAGGTTTACCTTGATAGGACGCTGAGCGGTTAACTAATGTAGGCATTAATTCAGAATTAGAACTATTAATATTAAATTGCTTTCCGTTATCCCCCTTAAGCGTTATATTTTCTAAAGAGGATAATTCACTATGTGGTCGCTTAGTATTAGCAGACATTGATTCTTTGACCAGACGAATAATATTAGCTTCATCCATCTTGCCATAATATTTAAAAGCATCATCTTCAGCGCTCATCTGTTTAATAGAAAAGAACAATGAATATGATGAATTTAAGATTAAATCATTCATTAATGGATCTGTTGAGAAAGCGACCATGGCAGGATTCAATGCACGATGCCCCAATGATGAACGAGCGCCTAGAAAACAAAGTGAAACAGCTAATAATGCCATCACGGGACGCCAATACCATTTAGGAAGTGTTAACCCTGTGACAGCATATCGACTGAACTTCCAAGCCGCATAAATAGTAGTAATAGAGATCAATGCACCTAACAATAGCTCAAGTTTATAACCACTCCATAACATACCAAAAACTTCTTTAGGGTAAATTAAATATTCAACAAATAATCGATTAGGACGAACGTCATACTCTATAATAAATGAAGGAGTCACCACCTCCATATAAACAACTAACCATAAACCAGCAACGATCCAAATTCGCAGAAAAACACAACAAAATTTCCCGATCATATTGTTATTTAACAATAAACAGCTCACTAACGCAGGCACTGCAAATAGATAGCCTAAACTAGCAAGGTCTATACGCAACCCACTTAAAAAAATGGTCCCCCATCCATTAACATCATTAATTCGCTCGCTTTGCCATAATGACAAGCTCAACCGAGAAAGCATGAAAATAGATAAACAAATAACAAAGGTGAAAATAATAGGGAATAAAACGCCTAAACGTTTTTTGAGTGAAAATGACATACCGTATCCTGAGATGAATGAACTTAAAAAGAAAGTATCACTGACAACTTAAGGAACACTGAGATTAACCTTAAGGTTTGCTTAAGATTAATTGCTTTATTACAACAAACAGCCTAACTATTTTGAATCCATGACAAAGGCCAAACTTGAGGAGTGTTAATAACAACTTAGTAGAAATGAATAACAGCAAAATGATAGCCAGAAGTTATACTAGATAATGAGAGTAAAAAACCTAAAAAGGAAGTCGTTCATCCTCTTTAGGTTTTACTTATGACTTAGGTTTGAATTGCCTAATATAGCTTAGTTTAATAAGCTTAAATGGCTTCTAGTCAAACAGTGCTCGTGCTTTAGGAATAGTGAATAATAAGATTCGATCAAATATTAAAACACCAATCATTGCCGCTGCCCCTAAAGGAAACAATAATGAAACAGGTAAAATAAACCATACCGCCTGCTTCCATGTAGTAAGATTTTTAGGTTTTGTTGGTGCGCCTAATCGAACCTTGCTCGTTGGGCGACGAATCCACCACATAACCACACCAGTAATACAAATAGTTATAATCCCCAAACAAAAAAGTGTATTAACAATATAATTCCAAATTCCCCACTGTCCCATGTGTAATGAAATACCTACCGCCATCGCCTTTGCAGCTAAGCTATAATCTTCATAACCGACGTCAGCCAACACTTCACCCGTGTATTGATCGAAATGCACAGTACGATCATCCGTTGCATTTTCAATATCTTTACTCATTGAGCTAGCTGATGCAGTAAATACACCTGTTTCGCTTTGAGGAATAAAAACTTGGAATTGTGTAAACCCTATTTCTTTGGCGGCAAAAACGATATTATCTAATGTCATATGAGGTATGTTTGCTGCTGTTGTAGATTTATTAACTGCTTGAACAATTTCTGAATCTGATTCAGGTAATGTAGATTGCTCCAGTCCCCATGGCACTTGCTTAAGGCCTTTCACATTTAAATCTTGGTGCGTTAGTGTCGATGATACATTTTTGGCACTTTTACCCATTGGGAAAGTACTCCAAGCTTGCAACAAAGAACCTCCCCATACACTCGCCCAAGCCAGACCTGACAAACAAAAGAAGATCAAAATAACTGAAAGCCAAACTCCAATAACAGAATGTAAATTTCGCCAAAATAATCGCCCTTTATGACGGGTAATAGACAATGCTTCCTTAAATGTCATACCACTACGAGGCCACCATAAAAATACACCAGTGATCACCAATAGGATCGTAAAACTAACCGCTATTTCAATCATTCTATCACCCGTCAATCCGAGCATAAAAGTACCATGTGTATCATCAGCCCAAGCATATATTGAATCAGAAATGCCGAGCTCTCCTAATACCTTTTCTTGATAAGGGTCTACAAAAACAGAATAAGCTTCACCATTTTGAATGACTTGGAAACGAGTTGCTTCATTGATGTCATTAGGTACAAATAACGTTTTAATTTGATCTTCAGGGTAAGCTGCCACAACCAAATCTTTTTGCTTATCAAAACTAATAGGAGAGTTATTCACTTGATCTACATAATATAAATCTTGATTTGTCCAACGTTCAGCCACAGGCGAATAAAGCATAATTAAGCCAGTAATAGCTAACATCATAAGGAAAGGGATTGAATATAAACCTGCGTAGAAGTGCCATCGCCAAACTGACATATAAAAAGATTTATTAGAAGTCATTAAAAGTCCTATTTGAATATTAAATTATTTAAGAGCGTTATAGGACAGTAGAGAAAGCTTAAAAATTAATAAAAAATCAATGATAATTAAAAGTGACTCATTGGATAGAGACTTAATTGTTCTTAACTTTTATTAACTACAGCAAGTCTTCTAAAATCCAACTAAAACAGTAAAATACACTGTTTTTAAAATGGTTATTTTTAAACATTAAGACAGTGAACATTTAAAGCTATCTTAAATATTCATCTTCCTTCGACGGGAAGATGAATTAACTAAAGCATTAATAGAAATGAAATTGAATTATAGAGGGTGAGCTAAAAAGTCATTTATAAAAGCTATTACAGAAGCTATTTACCAAAAAAAGAGGTTCACATTACAAGCATGTGGAAACCAACACCTGCAATACCAGCACCTAAATATCTTAAGAGTTGAGCACCACTTTTTAGCTTCAATAAAATAAGGCCAATAAACACACCAGCAATATGTATAACCGCCGTTCCAATAACAAAACCAAGCGCATAATACATAGGTTTAGCTAAATAAGGCATTTCTGAACCGTGAGCATGACCATGGAAAATAGCAAAAAAACCAACAAACAGCATTGCTAGAAAAGCGGGAAATTTTTTCTCTGATGCAATAGAAAGTCCTAATGCAAGTACTGATAAAATAATGCCTAATTCAACAGAAAATAATTGAACATCTTCCATACCAAGAATGCCACCAATCAACATAACGATAACAAAAGTTGCAGGTATTTTCCATATTGCTTTCCCGCCCATCTGAGCACTTAAAATACCCACACTTAACATAGCCAGTAGATGATCAAATCCAAGTACAGGATGACTAAATCCAGACATAAAGCCACCAGCACCAGGAACCGTGTGTGCATAAGCCAAATTAGGGAGAATCAACATGATTCCAAATAGAGTTATTAATAATTTTTTCATTCGATTACCTATGAAGTTTATTGTTATTATTTTTATTACAGATAGTTTTTGTTACAAATGGTTTTCATTATTGATATTGCTATCAATAATCATTAAGTTTAACGAAATTAAAAAATTATGCGAGAAGAACGATGATAAAGAAGTACGATAAAGCATCATAATTATATACTTAGAGAGGTTAATGTTTTCATTAGCTTCTCTAATACCGATTACATTAACTAAGTGATCTAAATTTTACGTAGGAAAAATGACTTAGTTTAAGGCGTAAATCGAGCCTTTCGAAGAATAACTTCGTTAATCGTCTATCGGAGCATTAACCAAAGGGTGTTAATTCTTTAATGGTTGTTCCCTTTACGAAATTTACAACGAAGAAATAAGTTATTTTAACAAGTAAAATAGATCAGTTAATTAGTGTGGTTGGTATAAGTACAATAGAATCCTGTTTTAGACAATAATCATATTTTTATCATGAACATAATGAAGAAAAATGATAACCTTCAAGCCCTTAGAATAGAACCCTACTGAAGAATATTAATCAACTTTTATTAGATTTTAGTGAGCGTAAAAATAGCCCAAGTCCACCGACGGACAATACCAAAATAACAATAAGATCAAACGAAGTCATGGTGCGCATACTAAACCTGACGCTAGATATAACACCAAAAATTAAGGCAGTAAGAGAGCCAATTGAAAGGATCCAACCTAAAATGTTTCTCGCATTATAAAAAATAAGACCAATACCAAAAATGAAAGGAATCATAACCATGCCACTGGTAATGCCCATACCACCAAAGTTGTTAAAGCTATAAAGTCGAGAGCCAAAACCAAAACTGGATGTTACTGTGATAGCATTAAGTAGCATATAAAAGCCACCACACATCATAATCAAACCAATGAAAAAATTGCCAACCCCACCTGAACTTCCACCTGCTCCATTCATCTTATTTTAAACCTTTTTATATAATTGAAATAACTTAAGTTAATATCATAAAAGTATAACGAATAAAGCACTAAAAGTACTCTGCAACCAATATTAAGTTAATTATTTCTTTGTCTATTAGCAACCACTCTATTCATACTTTTTATTAGTATTTCTATTATCTTGGTTTTTTTATCAATGACTTTTATGTTTTAGCTCGATTAATGATAACGCCAAAATTCATCATAAATCACTTTTAAGAGCACTATTTTAAATAGTGTTCTTAAAAGTCTTGGAAAAACGATTGGAGGTACATTGATAAAATGTGGCAAATTAAACCTTGAAGTGCATTCCAGTTACGGCGGTTAAATATGCATCATGTTGATATGCATTAAGCGTAGTTGGTAATTCAATTTTATTTTTCTTCTGCATAGCGGCGGTTGTTTGTGGGGAGATTAACTTTACCTCACCTACCGTTGATAGTTGAATTAGCCCTTCCATTTTAAACGTATTTGCCCCACCAGCAAACCGCCCTATTTTCCCACGTTTTTTGATAAATATTTTTTCTATCTGATTATCGATAACAAAAGTATCAATCGCTTCTTTGAAAGATAAGACGTCCGTATTAACATCTCCATCACCTAATGAAATTTTCTTCTCTTTTAAATTTACATGATGAAAGCGCTCTTCATCAGTTTCCAATACCACTAAAATGGCATCACTTGCTTTTAATTCTATACCGCATATTTTCATAATAATCCTTTTTATAATACCTAATAACGTCATTGCGTATTTTAATAAAGCTTACTTAGTCACTGCTCTTTTAGTCTTAGGTTTAGTGTTAGTACTGGCTTTAATCATTTTCTTAAAACCCGTTGCTTTTCTAGGCGCAGATTTTCTTTTAGAAAACGACTTTTTAAATCCTGCGGGACTGGCTGGTAAATTAATTAACGCTTGTGGACCATCAGCAATCGCTTTACTTATAATATGCCCGAGCTGATCTTGTAATGGAAATACAAAGCCTTGATAAGTTTGTTCTTTTTGGGTAATGGCATTTAACTGCATTTCCCATAACGCGGTCATATCAGGCAACGTTAAGCTATCTGGCAAGCTTTCAATTAACTTTCGACCAACCTCAGTTGCCTGAATAGTTTTACCGATTCTTTGTAAGAATTGACGCTTAAACAGTAATTCAATAATCCCAGCTCTGGTCGCTTCTGTTCCTAACCCATCCGTTTCTTTTAGTACTTTTTTGAGCTCAGGATCTTTTACAAAACGTGCAATATTGCTCATTGCCGCCAACAAGGTTGCATCAGTAAAGAAAGCCGGAGGTTGTGTATTTTTATCTAACACTTCACCACGCTCACAATGTAAAACTTGCCCCTTTTTGAGCGTTGGTAAAAAGCTTTCAGTTTCTTTTTGTGGGAACAGTATTTTCCAGCCATCGCTTTGCTTTGATTTTGCTTTACTAACAAACAAACCTTGGTTTATTTCTATTTCAGCAATGCATTCCGCATAACAATAGTCATCATAAAATTGGCAAAGGTACTGACGGGCAATTAATTGGTAAATATTCTTTGAAACCAAATCCAATGTGTTGATTGATTTTTTGGTATCCGTAGGAATAATGGCGTGATGCGCATCGACTTTACTGTCATTCCAGGCACGCCCTTTAATAGATAAATTGGCACCTTGCACAGCTTCTTGCATCGCACTGTCGTTATTCGCAATTACTTGAGTAACATACTTAGCCTGTTGATGATGATTACGCGGTAAATAACGCGAATCTGAACGTGGGTAAGTAATTAACTTATGCCTTTCATAAAGTGCCTGTGCAGCATCTAATACTTGTTGTGCGCTATATCCAAAACGTTTTGCCGCATCAATTTGTAGACTAGATAAATTATAAGGTAAAGGCGCGACCTGTTTTTTATTTTTATTAATAAAACTTTTAACTGTAGCGGGTTGATTAGTAATACGTGCCGCTACGTTTTCTGCCAATGCCTTTACTAATACACGGCCTTCGGTGTCCTGATAAGGTGCACAAGCCTCACTCGGTTGCCACTTAGCAGTAAAACTAGGCTCATTTTTTTGTTGGTTAATAACCTGGCAGTGTGCGAGTACCTCATAAAATGGCTTACTAACAAACTGCTCAATTTCTTTATCACGCCTTGCAACTATCCCCAATAAGGGTGTTTGCACTCGGCCAACCGATATCACACCTTTGTAACCAGATTTTTGTGCAAGTAAGGTATAAGCGCGCGTTAAATTTAAACCATACAACCAGTCTGCACGGGTTCGTGCTAAGGCAGACGTTGATAGAGGAATAAAATCTTGATTTGAACGTAATTGTTGTAATGAACGTTTAACAGCATTAACCGTTAAATCACTGATTAAACAACGCTCTACTTGTTTTAATTTATTGCCTTTTACACCGCTGAAATGAATGACTTCATCAACGAGAAGTTGACCTTCTCGGTCTGGGTCACCCACATGTACTAACTGATCAGCTTGTTTAATTAACTTTTTTAAAATACTTAATTGTTTACTCGTGGTTGCAACAGATTTTAGTTTCCATTTTTCAGGAATGATTGGCAGGTGTTCGAATTTCCATTGTTTAAAACTAGGATCATAGGCTTCAGGATCAACCTGTGTTAATAAGTGCCCAATACACCAACTAACCACATCGCCATTGCCTGTATAGATACATCCATCAGCTTTACGATGTGGTTTTGGCAGTGCATCTGCAACTGCACGTCCTAAGCTTGGTTTTTCAGCAATATATAATTTCAACGAACACTCCAACTGTTTTTATAAACAGTATTTTATATAGTGTAATAATTCAAGTTTTAGGCACCTTTATTTGCAACTAGTTTTACTATTGTTTGACTAATCACCAATGATTCTTAAAATGCCCCTTAATATTTAAGATATCGTTCGCATAAATTAACCAGCATGACTTATTTTGTATAAGCTTATTCGAAATTGGTTAATTAGCATGACCTCATAGGAATTGAGATATGAAAATGTCAAAAAAGATAACATCATCATTATGTTTTAGCGCAGCGTTATTACTGTCAGCCTGCGGCTCTGAGAAAGAGGCAGAAAAACAAATAAGCGAGCCAATGGCGATTGATCTACAAGCAGAAGCACAACAAACAAGCGAAGCCAAACCGACCTTATTAGAGAGAGCTAAAATAGCCGCTTCTGCTGCGAGAAAAACAGATCCCGCTAAGTCTTGGGATGCAGTAGGCAAATCCAGTGAAGAAATTTGGGAGAAAAGCAAAAAAACCAGCCAAGATATTTTAACGTTAGGCACAGAGTCGAGCAAAGAAGCCTTGCAGAAAAGTAAAGAAATAGGTCAAGAGATCTGGGAAGGTAGTAAAGAAGCAAGCACAGCGCTTTGGGATAATGGTAAAGGTTCTGGTGAAGAAATCTGGAATGAGAGTAAAGAGGCAACTAAAGAACTTTGGGATAACGGAAAAGAATCTAGCAATGAGCTTTGGAAAGACGGCAAAAAAAGCAGCACTGAACTTTGGGATGAACACATAGAAAAACTAGAAAATTTATTTGATAAAAACGATAACAGCGCTGAAAATGATGCCTTTAATAAAGCTAATGAAGCATTTGAAGCCGATGAAATTTAATACTATTTACAGGGAGAGTTCAGAGCTCTTTATTTAGAAACTTAATTAGGGTGCTGTATTTAGAAACGGTGTACAGGGGCTATATTTAGAAGCAGTGTTGAAGGGGAATATTAGCGGTTATATTTAGGGAGCGCCTTGTTGCAATGAAGTTCGGTCTTTTTAGTAATATTGCCCTTATCTGTATTTAAAGTAGTCGAACAATATTTAAACTTATATTAGCACTTAAATCTCTATCAGTTATTAGGCTAATACAATAAATAACCTACCACTGTTGTTGCATTAACAAGGCTCATAAAATAAAAACACCGACGAAAGCTCACTTTGCTGGTTTTGTGATTAAAGACTATTTGACCTAATACACTTGCAGGCCAGCCAGATAATAGTGCTAAAACATAAAAGTGTTTTTCTGGTGTTCTTTGCCAATGCTTGATCGCTGCCAATTTATCCATACCATAAAATATAAAACTTAATAGGTTAGTAATAGCTAATAGATATAGCGACCACATAGGCAGTCGCTGTATTGACAGGTAGTAAAAAATAAAAACGATGTAAGCAGTGGAGGTCAGCAATAATAAAAGGTTTTTCATTTTATTTAGTTTGCCTTTAACACTGTTAAAAATGCTGTTATTTTAATTTTGAAACCATTGCTAATAATGCAGCTTTGATTTCTACACTAACGACTTGATTCGTCACAATATCAAAGTTATCAAAAAAGTTAGGGACGGATAAAGATCCTTTTACATCTGCGGCAAAATAAGTTGCCGAACCAACAGCAGAGCCTAATACAGAAGATGCACCACCAGGTCCTGGAGAAGTCGCTAACATTAAAACAGGTTTGTCTTGGTATACCTTCATATCAATACGAGAAGTCCAATCAAACAGGTTTTTATAAGCAGCAGTATAAGAACCATTATGTTCTGCAAAAGAGATAATTAAAGCATCAGCTTCTGTAATTTTGTCATAGAAATCTTGTGCTTGTTTTGGTTTACCTAATTGCACTTCACGTTGAATACTATAAATAGGCATTTCAAAGTCATTAATGTTTAATAACTCGACGTCGGCATCTGGGATTAGATTTGCAGTGTAATCTGCTAATTTATGGTTGATAGAATTTTCTGAGTTACTGGCAGCAAATGCGAGTACTTTCATGTTGAGCTCCTTATGATACCGATGCCACTCAATAGCTGAATAAAAAACTATAAGGGTCGAGGTATGAAATATCACTTAATGAATAACTAATTTTATCTGTCATTACACTTTTCATGTAATAAAAATGTCATAATATAATGGTCATGTTACTACTATGTAACTGTAAATCAATGCTAATAATATATTTGTAAGCAAACGTGTTATCCACTTATTTTTATTAAATATAGAAAAAAGCAATGACTATACTCTTTCAATTATCACTACTTTAAACGCACGACATTAGATCATATAGAGCTGATAATTGATATCATTATCGAAAACTAATAGTAAGTTTAACGATCCAATTAACACTCTGTAAAAAACCCTCTAAAAAGAACCTTTTCATTTGAATCGATCATTGAATGTAGACTTTAAATCTTTTAAACATGTTTAACCTGTTTCAACAACTTCATTTAATCGCACAGTAATACCAATCACAAAAAATAGACGAAAAAAAAGGCTAATGTTTCCATCAACCTTTTTAATAACAGATAAAATTGCTATATCCCGTGTAATTTCATTTAGGTCGTTATCAAAAGCATAAGATATAAATGCATGATTTCTTGAAACGCCTTATTACAAAGACAATAGAGCTTATCAGTCTAAATCTTTAACTGTCGAGGTAATCTAAATCGTCGTAATCATCACCTAACAAATCTTTTAAACGTCTTCTTTCTTTAATTTCTTCAATGCTACGGCGAACTCGCCCTCTTTTTCTATCATTCATTAATGCTTGTTTCTTTTTAGTTGAAGAATTGTCTTCATCCCAATCGTCTTCAGTAAAAAAGTCATTCACATCTTGTACATCATCGTCTTCAGTTTGTAGAGAGTTTGTGTTGGTATTTGTCATTTTAGTTCTCCAATCATGACAGTATTGCTAAGCCTTTATCGGCTTTTTATAACTACAAAAAAATTGTTTTTAACACGTAACGTATAGGCGTTTTTTATCTTCAATTAAATAAAAAACTATACCCTCTCTTTTTAACGCATTATTCAAAAAATTCAATAAAAATATTCAATTTAGATTAACTTAAAATTCAATTTCTATAAAATATGAGATTAAAACGTTATTTTGATGATAATTTCGACCATTAATGATCAATTCTTTTATCATATTTATAAGTTCAGCTTAATGCTCCGACCACCTCTCACAGGTAATATACAAAAGGGCCATTTGCAGTTACATTAGCAGACTAATTTCGATAATTATAAAAGGGTGAATATGCAGTTTTCAACTTTAGGCAGTAGTGACGAATCCGTTTCTCGTGTTTGTTTAGGCAGTATGACTTGGGGATTACAAAATAATCAGCAAGATGCCGACCAACAAATTGCCTACGCATTAGCACAAGATATTAACTTTATTGATACTGCAGAAATGTATGCGGTTCCACCTTCTGCAGAGACTTACGGTAAAACAGAATCAATTATTGGGCATTATTTGAAAAATAATAGCAGCCAACGTAAAGACATCATATTAGCGTCTAAAATTGCAGGGCCAGGTTTGCCTTGGGTAAGAGAAGGAGGTCCTATTACAGGCGAAACGGTTATCAGTTCAGTAGAAGCCTCTTTAAAGCGATTACAGACAGATTACATCGACCTTTATCAATTGCATTGGCCAAACCGTCAAACGCCTCATTTTGGTCGTAATGCACCAAATCATTTTAAATTTTCTGATAGTGATAGCACAGAACAAACTGAATCGATGTTAGATATTTTACAAGGTTTAGAAAAATGTGTGAAAGCAGGAAAAATTCGCCATTGCGGCTTGTCTGACGATACCCCATGGGGCATTAATAGCTTCTTAAAACTCAGCGAACAACATAACCTACCGCGCATGGTCTCTATTCAAAATGAGTTTAGTTTATTGCATGCGAAAGATTGGCCATATTTAATTGAAAACTGTGTGCATGAAAATATCGCTTATTTACCTTGGTCACCATTAGCAACAGGTATGTTGAGTGGCAAGTACCTTAATGGCGCACGTCCTGAGGGGAGTCGCTGGACACTTCAACAGCGCAATGGTTTATATAGAGATACTGAAACGAGTGAAGCAGCAATAAAAGCTTATCAAGAAATTGCAATGGCTAATGGCATCACTACTGCAGAGTTAGCATTGAAATGGTGTGACCAAGTTGATGGTGTAACTTCAACTATTATTGGCGCAACAACGATGGCACAGTTGAAAGAAAATATTAATGCCTTTAAAGATCCGTTATCAGAACAAGCTCTGTCGGATATAAGTGCCGTCATAAAATTATATCCTGCGCCTTATTAAGTGACTGGTTAAGCGACTAGGCTTATTTACTAGACTTATTTACTAGACTTATTTAATTTTTAGGTTGATTTTTTGGTTAATCTTTTATTTTATTCGTTAATAATCAACTTAACTAATAGTAGGGAATTTAATCACTTCAGCCTTAACATCAAGCCGATACTCTATTGGATTCTTTCCTTTAAGCATCGGCTTTAGCATTTAACTTCCCTCTTATAATTTAAAGCCTATCAATTCAAAAAATTGAAGATTGAATCAATTGAAGTATTTGAGTTGATGTATTGGAATTAAAGTATAGTTATTTAAAATAACGACATTTGGTCTGACGTAATAAGATTAAAATCTTTACCTAAGATGGGTAAAATCGCCTCTGCAATCGGTTTTAATTGCTTGTCGATATATTGCTGATAATCAATGTCAGAATGACAATATTCCTGAGGCTCTGGGCCATTAACCGTTAATAAGTAACCAATACGACCGTTTCGTTGATAACGTAAAGGCAAACCTAATGCCGCATTTTGTTGATCAGCTAACCGCGCCGCCCTTACTTGAGGAGGAATGTTTTTCACATAATCAGCTAATGGCCGACGTAGACGTTTGTGATAGACCAATTTATCGTCTAACAATCCTTGTTTTAATTGTTCAATCGTGTCGGTGATATATTCATCGACAGGCATTTCTGCAAAAACTTTTTGATACAATGTTTTTTGAAAGGTTTGTGCCAACTCAGTCCAATCTGAACGTACCGTTTCTAACCCTTTAAACACCATTTTTTCGCCAGACTCTGTCGCAGTTAATCCCGCATAACGTTTTTTAGATCCCGTATCTTGCCCACGTAACGTTGGCATAAAAAACTTAGAAAATGCCGTTTCGAATTCAATTTCTAAAAAGCAATCTAAATCAAACTCATCGCGCAATAGGGCTTCCCAATGCTGATTAATATCAATTGCTAACTGTTTCCCTATTTCATTTGCTTGCTGTAGATTTTTACAATCTTTTAAATAAACAAAAGTAGAATCAGTATCGCCATAAATAACTTGCTGCCCTTTGCTTTCAATAAAGCGCGCAGTTTGTTGCATAATTTGATGGCCGCGTAAGGTGATCGAACTCGCCAATCGCGTATCATGGAATCGACAACCTGCAGAGCCTAATACCCCGTACATACTGTTCATGATAATTTTGATTGCGTGTTGGAAGGCGTTATTTTTTTCTTTCTTTGCCTGTTCTCGTGCACTCGTTAAGGTATTTATAATACCGGGTAAGTGATGTTCTGTACGGCTAAATCGAGCCCCTCTAAAACCAGGAATGGTTTTATCTTCAGCTTCTAGCAACCCTTCTACCATCCCTAATGGGTCAATTTTGAAGCTACGAATAATATTCGGATACAAAGACTTAAAATCCAGCACTAATACCCATTCATATAAACCAGGAATGGAGTCCATGACAAATCCACCAGGTGAATGCTGTGCTTGTACGTCTCCTAGGTTAGGTGCGATGTAACCACTACGGTGTAATAAAGGTAAGTATAAGTTAATAAATGCAGCCACCGAGGCACCACGCCTTTCTAACATCAAGCCGGTTAACCTAGCTCGTTGAATCGTATATTCTGCTAATTGCTTATCTTCAAAAATGCGTTCTACTAATAAACAATCTTGTAAATTATAACGAGCAAGTGTTAACGGCTCTTGCTCAAATTGGCGCTTTATTTCCAAGCCTTTATCGCTATTGGTCGCAATTAATTTACCTTCACCAAATAAGCTTTGGCTCACAAACTCCAAGCTATAACTTTCAAAATGTAAACTTGCGTTCTTTAAGGCATCAATACCATCTAACACAACCCGACCATTTAAGATGACCGAACCAGATTCAGGGTCATCTCGGTGTGTCAGCCATTTTAATGCGCTGCCATCACGACCAATCGTTAAAGGCACATTTAATAGTTGTGCTCGTTTTGCTAATAAACGCATGTCAAAGTTAGCAACAGCCCAACCAATAATGGCATCGGGATCATAGCGCTCAAACCAAGTTATTAATTGTGATAATAATGCCCGTTCATCTTTAACCCAGATGATATTGATATCGGTGGCGGCTTGCGGTTTGCCAATCATCAAGACGGTATGGTGTGCTTGTTTTTTCTGCCCAACATTCCCCATGCTTAATGCAATACTATACAACTCACTTTGCGGGCTACACTCAACATCCAATGACACCATTTTTAATGTCACATTCGCTTTGATAACATCAGGATCGGTCTCACTCGCAATGGTTGCATGCTGACACGACCAATAGCTTCCTAGCCACTCTATCTGTCCTGACACTTTCACCAAGCCATAAATAAACCGCTCCATTAAGTAACGGTCACTGAGTTTAATATCACCTTCATAAGTGGCAATGCTTTGCTGCATCAATGCTAATTGGCACCATTTATGTAGCTGTTGCTGAAAGGTATAAACAGCGCAAACTTTTTTACCATTAAAGGTTTTAATATCAAGTGGACGGATAAAGTTAGGCTGGCAATTTTCTTGTTTCCAAATCGCTTCTGCTTGTTCAAGTTGATCTTGTTCAATTAAGAAAACATAACGCTGCTGTGGAATAACAAGTCGACAAGGTCCGCGTTCGGTACTTAACCAAAAAACAAGATCAACGCCATTCGCAGTCTCAATTTGCTGACGTGATAAAATCAAACCAGATAGGGAAGTAATAGAAGATTCATTCATAGGGTGCATCATAAAGCAGTTTATGAGAAAAGGTCATTATTTATGAGAATAAGCTATAGCTTATTGACATTAATTTTTAATGTTAAAGGTTTAATGGCAAATATACATATTGGGGAAAAATACAGAGCATTAAAAAATTTAGGGTTAAGGCTAAAAAATAAATAAGGAGCACGAATGCCCCTTACTTTTACAACCTAGATTAACGACGAAGCGTTATGCGCGATGACGCGGTAATACTAGATTAAGTAAAATGGCCACTATCCCACAAAGGCTGACACCTTGTAAGCTAAATGAACCAATTCCTAATGCCATACCGCCAATACCAAACACCAAGGTAACTGACACAATACACATATTACGTGGTTGCGATAAATCAACACGATGACGAATCATCGTATTTAAACCCACAGAGGCAATCGTACCAAATAACAACATCATGATACCGCCCATTACCGCACCAGGAATGGTTTGTAATACCGCACCAAACTTACCAACAAAGGCAAGTAGAATAGCAACAACCGCCGCCCACATCATAATTTTAGGGTTAAAGTTACGTGTCAACATAACCGCGCCAGTTACTTCAGAGTAAGTGGTATTAGGTGGTCCACCAAACAATGACGCAGCACTAGTCGCAATACCATCACCAAATAAGGTGCGGTGTAACCCTGGTTTCTTCAGGTAGTTTTTACCCGTGACATTACTGATAGCAAGGATATCACCAACATGTTCAACAGCAGGGGCAATAGCAACAGGAATCATAAACAACACAGCATGCCAATTCCATTCAGGTGCAACAAACTGTGGAACACTTAACCATGCTGCATTAGATATCACAGTGAAATCTAAAATACCAAAAAACAGCGATAACAAGTAACCAACAATCACACCACAAAAAATAGGCACTAGTTTAAAAATACCTTTTGCCAATGTCGAGACGATCAAGGTAGTAATTAAAGACGCAAAAGAGATGATCATAGCGGTATTTTGATCAATTAAAACTATGCTTGCATCACCGGTTTTACCCAATGCCATATTCACAGCGACAGGGGCTAAACCAAGACCGATTACCATGATCACAGGACCAACTACAACAGGCGGTAATAAGCGATGAATAAACTCAACACCTTTGAGTTTTACTGCGAAAGACATCAGCATGTAAACAACACCCGCGGCAAATAAACCAGACATAGTGGCTGGAATACCCCACGTTTGAACGCCATAAGCAATCGGTGCAATAAAAGCAAAAGAAGAGGCTAAGAAGATAGGTACTTGACCTTTGGTCACCAAATGAAATAACAGCGTACCAATACCAGCAGTAAATAAAGCAACATTAGGATCTAAACCTGTGATCAAAGGCATTAATACCAATGCACCAAAGGCAACAAATAACATTTGAGAACCCGCTAGTAATTGCTGAAATACATTAAGGTTGGCAGTAATATCTTGTTCAGGTTGTTTGGATTGTTCTTCTGAAGCGATGTCAGACATGAATAATTCCCTTTAATAATTTGCAGTTAAAATTTGTCTTTGAGCACGTAGACTTAAACATTCTGTTAAATAAACATGCTCAATATATTAATAAGGCGATGAGCTGCCTTATTAATTACCTTTAGTACTTATTGCTTCGCACTAATTATCAGTTTTTTATAGAGCTTACAGAGCTTATTTAGTGCCGAATATTTTATCGCCAGCATCGCCTAAACCCGGAACGATGTAACCACTTTCATTCAAGTGTGAATCGATAGACGCGGTGTAAACTTCAATATCAGGATGTGCAGCTTCTAATGCTTTTAGACCTTCTGGTGCCGCGACTAAAATTAAAACTTTAATATTAGTACAACCACTTTCTTTGATAAGGTCTAATGTTGAAATCATTGAGCCACCAGTCGCTAACATTGGGTCGACGACTAAGGCTAAACGTTGATCAATTTGGCTTACTAATTTTTGGAAGTAAGGAACAGGCTCTAGTGTTTCTTCATCACGGTAGATACCAACAACACTTACTTTTGCACTTGGAATATAATCTAAAACACCATCCATCATGCCTAAACCTGCACGTAAAATAGGCACTACTGTTACTTTTTTACCTGCGATTTGTTGAACTTCTAACTCACCTTCCCAACCTTGGATTGTTACCGCTTCTAGTTCTAAATCTTTCGTTGCTTCATAGGTTAATAAACTGGCAACTTCACGTGCTAACTCACGAAAACGTTTGGTACTAATATCCGCTTCACGTAATAAACCTAATTTATGTTGGATCAGGGGATGTTTTACTTCAACTACTTTCATGATATTTCTCCAAATGGGTAAAATTTAAAATCGGCTGATAATAACAATATAAAATGAATCAAATTATGTGCTGTATCATTATAAATTGAAAACGCACTTTTTTGTTAAAATTAGTCAATTTTTAAAGCAAAAAGGCCAAGAATTTCTTCTTAGCCTTTTGATTTAAAACATTTCAATATTCAAAGTACACTTCAATGTGTGTCTGAATATAATAAATAACGTAATAAATGGTGTCATAAATAATATAAAACTTAGTTATTATTTAAGTTAGTCGCGCCAATTTTATGAATCGCTACATCCGCACCATTAAATTCATCTTCTTCACTAAGGCGAATAGGCATGATGGCATTGACTGTTTTATAAACAATGAAGCCGCCAACAACAGCAAATAAGACACCCGCTAAAGAACCTATTAATTGGCTCATAAAAGTAACACCGCCTAAACCACCAAAGGCTTCAAGTCCGAATATACCAGCAGCAACACCACCCCATAAACCACACAGTCCATGTAACGGCCATACACCTAACACATCGTCAAAGTGAGCAAATTTATTTTGTACGTAGGTAAATACCCAAACAAATAGTCCACCAGCAACCAGCCCCGTCATTAAAGCGCCGATCGGATGCATTAAATCAGAACCAGCACAAACAGCGACTAAACCAGCTAATGGGCCATTATGAATGAAACCAGGATCTTTTTTACCAATAACAAGAGAACTAATAATACCGCCAACCATCGCCATTAAAGAGTTCATTGCCACTAAACCACTAATGCCTTCAATTGCTTGTGCAGACATCACGTTAAAACCAAACCAACCAATAGACAGTATCCATGCACCTAATGCTAATAGAGGAATGTTCGAAGGTGCAAACGCAACGACTTTACCGTTACGGTAACGACCATTACGACTACCTAAAACAATAATCGCAGCAAAAGCAATCCAACCACCTACTGCGTGTACAACAATAGAGCCAGCAAAGTCATGGAAACCCGCACCGAAGTTAACTTCTAACCACTCTTGAAAGCCGTAATTACCGTTCCAAATTAAACCTTCAAAGAAAGGATAAACAAGACCAACACATAATGCAGCAGCAATTAGCATCGGGTTAAACTTAGCGCGCTCAGCAACACCACCAGATATAATCGCCGGGATAGCAGCAGCAAACGTCATCAAAAAGAAAAACTTCACTAATTCATAACCGTTATTTTCAGCAAGTACTGCAGCGCCATCAAAGAATGTCACACCATAAGCTAACCAATAACCAAAGAAGAAATAGACTAAAGCTGACACACCAAAGTCGGACATGATTTTAACTAATGCATTAACTTGGTTTTTATGGCGAACGGTGCCGACTTCTAAAAAAGCAAAGCCTGCGTGCATGGCAAAAACCATGATTGCGCCTAATAATATAAACAAAGTATCCGCACTACTGATTAATGCTGTGACGTGATTTTGTACTGACTCCATAAATTCCCTCTCAAAAGTCCTTAAAAAAAATTGTGCAGAACCATAACTTATCGGCCCCCTACTTAACATAGTTTTATGTCGTTTTATGTGATTTTTGAGCGTTTATTTGATTCAAAATCAACAATCGAAATAAAAATACGATAAGAATAATGCGAAGGTTTACTTGCTTTATAAAAACAATACATTTACTTAAGTTAATTCAGTTTAAATAAAAAACATCAATCCCAAAATAAATGGCTTATATTGATTAATTTCAATTGATAATGAAAATTACTCAAGCCTCTTCACTTGTTTATATAAAACGCCTTACGTATAGTCCTATTTAATATGTGTCCATTTTTAAACATGTGCTTTTTAATACCTTAGTCGTTATAGGACTCTACTTGCTTTGCTAAATAATTCATCTACTAATAACGACACAAAAAGGTCAGAAAATGCGACCTCATTATCATGCTTTGCAGATTGTAAACCGGCAGCGTTTGAGTTAAAAAACCTAGCTTGGTCTCCCTATAAACACACTCCATTACTTCACCCCATTAGTATTACCGTTAATCCGACTGAATTTGTTGCCGTAGTCGGCCCTAACGGTTCAGGTAAAACCAGTTTATTACGTTGCTTATATCGTGTTAATAAACCTTCTTCAGGCCAAGTTTTAATGGATGGAAAGGATATTTGGTCATTACCTGCTCGTACCTGTGCTCAGCGTATTGCAACGGTATTACAAGATACAGGAGCAGAATTTGGTTTGAGTGTATTTGAGATGGTTGAAATTGGATTAACCCCTAAGTCAACCAGTTGGAAGCGCACCGCTGAAGATAGTGAAGCCATTGAAAGTGTATTAGCATTATTGGATGTCTCTCATCTTATTGAGCGTAACTTTAACGCTTTATCTGGCGGCGAACGACAACGCGTTATGATCGCTCGCGCTTTAGTACAAGGTCCAGATATTTTGATTCTAGATGAACCCACCAATCATTTAGACATTCGCCATCAGCTTGAAGTGCTTGAATTATTATCTACATTACCTTGCACTATCATTGTCTCTTTACATGATTTATCACTGGCAGCCGCTTATGCAGATCGTGTACTGGTGATGAAAGATGGGCAGATGCAAGGTTATTCTGCCGCAAATGAAGCGTTTACAGAACAACAAATTGAACATGTATTTGAAGTTAAAACTATTATTGACCAACACCCAATAACGCGACGTCCGCGATTTTCTTTTTATACAAATAACCAACAGGATTAATTAACCATGATTCACGTTAATGCACCATTTAAGTATACCGCCATTGTATTAACGAGCTTATTAGTCAATACCGTATATGCAGCGCAGAGAGATACTGCGCATTATCCTATTAATGTAGAAAGCTGCGATCGTATTGTCACTTTTGATCATAAGCCAAAGGCGGCAGTGTCAAATGATGTGAATTTAACAGAAATGATGTTAGCACTTGGTTTACAAGACAGTATGGTAGGTGTGACAGGCATTTCTGGTTGGAAAACACTCGATCCTGTTTTACGTGCTGGTATCGGAGAATTACCAGAGCTTTCTCCTAAATATCCAACGAAAGAAGTGTTACTAGGCGCAGACACTGACTTCTATTTTGCAGGTTGGAACTATGGCATGCGTGTTGGTGGAGGTGTTACTCCAGATACGCTAACGCCGTTAGGTATAAAAGTTTATGAATTAAGTGAAAGTTGTATTCATATTATGAAGAAACCTAAAGTCTCAATGGATGATCTTTATGATGACTTAACCAATCTAGGTCATATTTTTAATGTTGAAGAACGCGCTAATAAACTAGTTACAGGCTATAAAAAAGAATTAAAAGACTTCCAAGCTAATTTAGCACCACTTGATCATCCGACCAAAGTATTCGTCTATGACTCAGGTGAAGAGCAACCTTTTACATCAGGAATGCACGGTATGCCAACGGCATTAATTGAGGCAGCTGGCGGTAAAAATATTATTGATGATGTACAAAAAAGTTGGATACAAGTCGGCTGGGAATCTGTTATTGACCGAGCACCGGAAGTTATCGCGATTGTGAATTACGGTGACGTAACGGCACAGCAAAAAATTAATTTCCTGCGCAACCATTCGGGGCTTAAAGATATTCCCGCTGTAAAAAATAATCGTTTTGTTATTTTAGAATATGTTGAAGCAACACCAGGCCCAAGAAATATTCAAGCCATCAAACGTTTAGCTAAAGCGTTTAGAACGGAATAATGAAAAAGCTACCTTCATCTAAAAAGCTAAGCTTTTCAAATATACCATTAGGTTTGCTATTAGTGGGCTTAGCTGGACTACTCATTATCTCAATGGGTATCGCAATTGGTGTTGGCTCTGTACCTATTTCACAATCAACAGTGTGGGGAGTGATTGCTCATAAGCTATCCTTTTCCAATAGTTTACCTAATTGGTCCATAGGGCGTGAAAATATTGTATGGGCAGTCCGTTTCCCTCGCACTATTCTAGCCGCTATTGTAGGGGCTACGCTTGCTGTAGTTGGTGCTGCATTGCAATCGATCACCCGTAATCCGCTTGCAGATCCACATTTATTGGGGATTTCTTCTGGGGCAGCTTTAGGCGCTATTATTGCGTTATTACACACTGGTATGATTTTAGGGCTAGTAACTGTGCCTGTATTCGCCTTTATTGGGGCTTTGTTTGCTATGTTTTTAGTATTAGGCGTGGCTAACTTCTCTATGGCTAACAGCGCAGGTAGATTAGTACTTGCAGGTGTCGCGGTAGCATTTGTACTCACCGCATTAGGTAACTTATTTATCTTCATGGGCGACCACCGCGCATCACATACGGTTATTTTTTGGATGTTGGGTGGATTAGGCTTAGCACAATGGAACCAACTTTGGTTTCCATTTATTACTTTGTTACTAGGGGCAAGCTATCTTATTTATAAAGCAAGATACCTAAATGCCATGATGCTAGGCGATGAAACAGCGAGTACCTTAGGTGTGCCTGTACAACGCTTCCGCTTAATCGTCATTGTGGTGTGTGCCCTGCTAACGGGCGCTGCAGTTGCTTTCTCTGGCGTGATAGGCTTTGTAGGCTTAATGGTACCGCATATCGTCCGTTTGTTAGTGGGTGGTGACTATCGTAAAATTCTACCGTTATCAGCTTTATTAGGTGCGCTATTTTTAGTCTTTGCAGACATAGTAGCAAGAATTATTATTCCACCAGAAGATATGCCTATTGGTATTTTAACAGGTCTAGCAGGCGGTATCGCTTTTGTGTTCTTAATGCGACAACGTCGTAATGTGGCTTTTTAAAAACCGTAAATTTTAGAAAGAAGGCTCAGGAATATAATATTGCTCATAAGACAGTTATATGAAGCCAGTGAGGGTATTAACAACCTAATTATAAATTGATTTAACCACTATTCTTCGCTGTTTAAGTACACTGTCATCAATATATGTCAAAACGAATAAAACAATCTATTAATTTAATTAATAGATTGACCGTTTTTTAATCTTTCACGAACGTCTTTAGGTGAATATGGGGGAAACTTAATTCCCTTACTAATTAAGAGCTCTTTTGTTTTGATAGCCCAACCATAAGCTTCAAATTCAGAGCTTAGAAGATTTTTTGATAGCTTACTCTCAATTTGATACGCAATAGTTACACCAGCAGAATTAGGTTTATTATAAGCAGCTCCCATCTTGATCAGTTGATAACATATTTCGAATTTATTTAATGATGTTGAATATAAAGGAGCGTTATCACCACCTGGTTCGGCTCTATTTAGGTCAGCACCAAATTCTAATAACATATTAATATGATTCCAATTATCGTGGCCAATTGCTCTAAAGATAACAGGGTAAGCATTATGATCAACAGCGTTTGCGTTTCCACCATATTTAAGCAGTAATTCTAAAATCTTATCGTCACCATCTCCAACAATATAAGCAATAGGATGATCATTATTACCGGAAATAAAATTAGGATCTGCGCCAAGTTGTAATGCTAGTTCAATAGCATTTAAGTCTTTATTGATAATCAAGAAAAAAGAGGAGTAATCCCTTCTTTGCCATAACTATTTAAATTAAAGCCATTTTTAATAAGCTGTTCAGATGTAAACTTATCACCCTTCTCGATTTCATTAAGTAGTAAAGTCATATTACTATCAAAATAGTTATTTTTTTTAACTTTACCTCCAAAACTACATGCACTTGTCAAACACAGACTTAAAATTAATAAAAATCTATTAAAGCATTTAAGATTTGTTAATAATTTTTCTTTAACATCCATTGTAATTATTCCCATAAGTTTCAACTGCTTTAATACATTTATCTTATTATGCTTTAATCTCTACAATAACGATATCTGCATCTGTAGTAGGTTAAGTCATGCCTATCAATGAAATCAAATACTACCCTAGGGAAAGGTTGGCAGATTCAACCTTGAAGTGCATAACCACTAAGCAAAAAATACTCAATAAGTAAGTCTTTAAATATATCCACTCTATTGAGCTTGAGCCATTGATACACACGATCCTTTCACAGTAGGACAATCTATTGATCTACCAACAAAGCTAAAGGGGAATGTTTTTTTGTTAGTCTGTTGAACTACTCCTGAATTTTAGGAGAAAAGCCTATTCAATGAATAGACTTTTAAATGCGACACCTCTTGCTGGGCTTGAATCAGCGACACACGCTATACCTTAAAAAGAGGACAGTCAGTTGATCTACCAACTGAGTTAAAGAGGAATTGTGTTTTGATCTTTTTTACAAAATTAAAGCAAAAAAATCTTACTCAAACGAGTAGGCTTTTAAATGTGGCTCCTCTTGCTGGGCTTAAACCAGCGACACACGCTATACCTTAAAAAGAGAACAGTCAGTTGCTCTACCAACTGAGTTAAAGAGGAATTGTGTTTTGATCTTTTTTACAAAATTAAAG
>NZ_JBAKBA010000017.1:0-84074 GCF_038155225.1 Psychromonas arctica
TTATCTATTTTACTTGTTAAAATAACTTATTTCTTCGTTGTAAATTTCGTAAAGGAAACCAACCATTTAGCTCAATTTTCGCCTTGAACTAAGTCATTTTTCCTTCGCAAAATTTAGATCACTTATTTAATGTAATCGGTATAAAACATTAATTTTTTTGATAAAAAAGCCGCTAAGTAAAATACTACTAGCGGCTTTTTATCGTTTGGTAAGCAGTTAGATTAACTGCTTTGAACCATCGTGTTTATTTACTATGACGTTCTTGTAATTTTGCTGCTACATCTGAAAGCGCTAAACCTTCATTCTGTAATAATACTGTTAAGTGGTATATTAAATCGGCACTTTCACAGGTTAGCTCATCCATATCTTTAGCCATTGCTGCTAAAGCAACTTCAACGCCTTCTTCACCCACTTTTTGTGCAATACGCTTAGTACCACGATCATATAAGCTAGCAGTGTAGCTGCTTTTAGGGTCTGCACCTTTACGGCTTTTAACAATTTGCTCTAAATCCGCGATAAAACTTAAAGAAGGCTCTACTTCACCTTTAAAACATGTTTCAGTACCAAGGTGACAAGTTGGGCCAACGGGATCAACAATTGCTAATAAAGTGTCATTATCGCAATCACTGCTAATTTCGATAACATTTAGGAAGTTACCTGACTCTTCGCCTTTACACCATAAGCGTTGCTTAGTACGGCTGAAAAAAGTCATTTTACCTGATTCAAGTGTTGCAGCTAAAGACTCTTGGTTAACGTAACCCAGCATAAGTACTTTACCTGATGTTTTATTTTGCACTACAACAGGCATTAAGTTATCTACTTTTGCCCAATCTAGTGATTCTAGTTGTTCTTGTTTCATTAAACTTGTAGTTACTAAATTCATAGTCGGATCTCTACCTTTTCTGATTTAAGGTAAGATTTTAACTCACCAATATTAATTATTTGTTTGTGAAATACACTTGCGGCTAATGCACCATCAACATCTGCTTGATTAAATACATCTGCAAAGTGGCTCATTTCGCCTGCACCACCAGATGCAATTAATGGGATATTACAAATAGCACGTGCTTGACTTAATTGTTTGATATCGTAACCACAGCGAACACCATCTTGGTTCATTACGTTTAAAACGACTTCACCAGCCCCGCGAGATTGAACTTCTTTTATCCAATCAAAGGTATTCCATTTAGTGGTTACCGTCGCTTTTTCATTACCGGTGAATTGTTTTACTTGGTGTTGACCCGTTTCTTCATCGAAGTATGAATCAATGCCAATAACGATACATTGTGTACCGAATTTTTCAGCTAATCGATTAATTAAACTTGGGTCAGCAAGTGCCGGGCTGTTGATTGATACTTTATCGGCACCAAACTCAAGAATACGTCTTGCATCTTCTTCGGTTTTTATACCGCCAGCTACGCAAAAGGGGATATCAATGACTTCTGCTACGCGGCTTACCCAACTTTTATCAACAACACGATCGTCTGAACTCGCAGTAATGTCATAAAATACTAATTCGTCTGCACCTTCTTCTGCATAACGTTTAGCAAGTGGCACAATATCACCTACGATTTCATGGTTTCGAAATTGTACGCCTTTTACAACTTGACCATCTTTAACATCTAAACAAGGAATAATACGCTTTGCTAACATAAAGCCTCGCTATCTTGTGAACTTGTATTTTTAAACATTTCGTAGGCCTTAAAGTTATTTACTGATGCTTTTATAAAATAAGCATAAGTGACTGTAAAGATTATTAATTAATTATAAGCTCATTATATATTTAATACGGACCAGTTTGTAGGCTTTAATCTTATAAAAAATAATTTTTTAATCACTCTATATAAAGATTTTAACTAATGATAAATCAACTTAGATAAGCTTTGGTTGGACTTAACCTCGTATTTTTAGTGTTTTAACCTGACTACCATCTAGATATCTAACCTTTAGCAATGAAATGATAGGAATAAAATTATTTATTGATATTCATTTCTATTGACAGATCTAAAAGCAGTTTAAGAACGTATTTATACCTGTACCAATAACCGTCATGGAGAGATATAGAATGTTAACGAATATGTTGGGGTTTAATTTAGCTTGGTTTGGGCTTATTTATTGGGGAAACGCTTTTATCCCTGTTGCTATTTCAATGATCGCTTTTCATCTGATTAAATTATCTCACATAAAAAATGAAGCTCGATTAGTGTTACTGATAACGGTCATCGGGAGTTCAATTGATTCGCTATTACATTTTTTTATGTTTTTTATGTTCCCGGATTCTACCTTTATGCCTTTTTGGTTAGTTATCCTATGGGCTTGTTTTGCTTGTACCGTTTGCCACAGTTTAACATTTTTAAGTTCATCCAAGGTGTTACAAATAACAATTGGCGCGATATTCGCTCCTTTAAGCTATATCGCAGGAGAAAGATTGGAGGCTGTTAGTTTTGGTTATCCATTACTGACGATTTATTTGATTCTTGCTGCCATTTGGGGTGGGTTGTTCATCTTATTTTTCTTTTTAAAGTCAGTAATGACTAAGACAAGGTTAGTGCATGCATAAGTTTATTAAACTTCCAATATATTGGGATCTATCTTCATTAAAATATTCACTGGTCTTGCTGCCAAAAATCATCCTGCTAGCGCTGCTTTTTACTGTGTTTCTTAAAAACAGTGCATTTGCAGATGAGATGGTCGAATCAGATCAATGGGAAAGTACACTAGATGAAGTTGAGAAAGAACAACCTGTAAAACAAATAGGTAAAGCGGTATTTTCAGTTTTCATTTGGGATGTATATGAAAGTGAATTGTCAACGACTTCTGGGCAGTACCCTGAAATATCAAAGAATGGCACATTAATTTATAAAATTAATTATTTAAGAAGCATTTCGTCGAAAGAGTTAATACAACGTACGATAGAGCAGTGGCAACATCTTGGTATTAAAGAAGATGTTTATAATGCTTTCACTCCCAAACTTAAGCAAATTTGGCCTGATATAAAATCAGGCGATAACTTAACGCTTGTTGTTGAACAAAACAGAAGTGCCTTTTATTTTAATGATCAATTTGCGGGCAGTATCGACGACGCGGATTTTGCGCCTTTGTTTTTAGATATCTGGTTATCAGAAAACACCAGTGAGCCTAAATTAAGAACAACATTATTAGGTAATCAATAACACACATACTGATACCAATCTAAGTAATCATTTATTTATCCGGATTGGTATCACATTGACACATCGTAGGGAATTGTCATGATTAAATATAAGTACACACCTTTAACAGTCGCCGCATGTTTATTGATATCTAGTTGTTCAGCAAACTTAACTGATTATCAACCACAGGCTAATAATTTTGATATTAAAGAATATTTTAATGGCCCTGTAACCGCGTGGGGAACTATTCAAGATGGTAGCAATAAAGTGACAAGACGATTCTGTGTTGAACTTGACGGAAAGTGGGATGGCAATAATGGTGTATTAGCTGAGAAATTTTATTTTAATGACGGTGAAATAAGCTATCGAAATTGGAATCTTGTTAAACAAGAGGATGGAATTTATCAAGGTAATGCAGAAGATGTCATTGGAACCGCTATTGGAAAGCATCAAGGCTTTGCATTTCAATTTAACTATACATTAAGACTTCCTGTCGACGGCACAACTTATGATGTGAGTATGGATGATTGGATGTATCAAATTGATCAATATCGAGTAATGAATAAAACTGCTATTTCTAAATTTGGATTTAACGTTGCTAACGTTACTTTGTTTTTCGATAAAGAATCGCCTGTTAAAACATGTGCATCCGATATTTAAGTGAATAGTTTTAAGAATACGTGAAGATGGAAGAGTTAAATCTGAATAAAGTCCGCTCGAACTATTTGAACTTTATTATTCAACGCAACGTATATAACAAGGTATATAGCAATCTATATAACAATGAAGACCATGCATACGAATGCATCACCAACTAAGTATGTATGACAGACTCTATATAAAAGAAGCTATGTGAAGAACATATATAAAAATAAAACTGACACTCGACATAACACAAAATAAGAGGGGCCGTAATGACCAACAAAACAATTAATCTTCCCATGTTTCCATTAGCTATCTTTTTATTACCGGGTGGTATTACACGTTTAAGAATTTTTGAAGCAAGATATTTGAAAATGGTTGGCATATCTTCGACGTTGGGTGGTTTTATCATTTCACCAAATCAACAATCAAATGCTAATACCTCTCGTTGGGGGAGTTGGGTCGAAATTATTAATTTTGATAAAGGAGAAGATGGCGTTTTAGAGGTCGATGTGAAGTGTAAATCGTTAGTTGAATTGGCGGTCACCGAATCAGATAAAGATAATTTACAGTTCGCAGATATTCAGCAAATACATCACTGGTCTGAAAAACAGTCTGATACACATCTTATTTTATTAGCTGACTCTTTATTGTCGTTATTCGAAAGTAATATTTTACTCAATGATTTATACCATCACAAACTAACCAATAACCCATATTGGGTTGTATCAAGGTGGTTAGAGCTATTACCGATCCCTTTCGATGTTAAAAACGACTTCGTCTTTAATTCATCTTATGTTGAAGCAAAAAAACTTGTTAATTCAATTATTTCTAAAGAAATTTAATATCTGTAAAATATTTAATTTTTTTCATCTGTAAGTGATCTTATTAGAATTTGTGTACGTATTAGTTACCAGAGTCCAAATTTGGGAATAAATTATGGTAGCTGTACAAACTAAATTGCCAACGCAAGTCAGTCATGCTAAATCTAGTAGCATGACAGATAAAATAGATCACACTCAATTAAGTGAATGGCTTAATCAAGTTGCTAATGCAAGATGTAAAATTGCATTCACACACTTATTTAAGTTTTTTGCCCCAAAAATACAACGTATCGCACGTAGTAAATTCCCTAATGAAGCGCAGTCTCATGAAGTCGTTCAAGACACCATGAGTAATGTATGGCGTAAAGCACACTTGTTTGATGCAGACAAAGGTGCCGCGACAACATGGGTTTATACAATAATGCGTAACGTTACCTTTGACATACTTCGTAAAATCAAAAGTAATAAAGAAGACAATTTAAGTGATGATATTTGGCCAATTGCAGAATCTGCAGTGTCTGAAGAGCAACCTTACGAAGATCATCTTGAAAACAAACAGTTATTACGCGTTATTGAAGCCTTACCTGAGGCTCAACAGGAAGTTGTAAAAGGCTTCTACTTGATGGAAATGTCACAAGAACAATTGGCTAACCATCTTAATTTACCACTAGGCACTATTAAATCTAGGTTACGTTTAGCGTTAGCTAAGTTAAAAGTGCAATTAGGAGACGATAATGATTAAACATCATCCTAAATTTGAATTAATTCAATCATTTGTTAATGGCGATTTACCTGCTTCATTATCTATTGGCATCGCTATTCACGCAGATATGTGTCCTATTTGCCAGCAAAAAATTGCGCAGTTGACTGAGCAAGTAGCAGAACAAAGTTTTGAAGGATCAGTTATCAGCTTAGATGATATGGATTTAGCTAGTATGGAACGACTAGATGCTTCAGGCTATTCAGGCATAGATATCGATGGCAGTTTAGATGAAGATACCGTTTTTGACTCTATGATCAGTAACATCACTTTTTCTGATGACTTAGCTGAAACACAAGAGCCTATTGAACGAAGTGTCACATTCCGAGATAAAACGTATGTGTTACCAACCGCGTTGAATAATATCGGGTTTGGTAAAGCAGCCAATATCGGTAAATTATCTCGCTCTAGATTACAATTAAATGAAGATGAAATTCATTCAAATCTATTACATATTAATGCAGGTGGTGGTGTCCCAGCGCATACACACAAAGGGTTTGAATTAACTGTTTTATTAGATGGTTCATTTACAGATCATGAAGGTGAATATAACAAAGGCGACTTTATTATGCTCGATGGTACTTTTACCCATACGCCTATGTCAGAAAATGGTTGCCTTTGCTACACAGTTGCAAATGATGCTCTACACTTTACTCAAGGTATTAATAAATTATTAAATCCTATCGGTAGTTTTATTTATTAATCAGTTAAATGTTTATCTATTGATTAGCAGCGGTTTATTTATTCAAGGGAGCGAATAATGATTTATTCGGTAACAAAAGAAGATATTAAGATTGGTATTAGTGCTTGTCTAATCGGACAAAAAGTAAGATTTGATTCAAGCAATAAACCTTCTCGATTCTGTATTGATGAGTTGGGTGAGCATGTTGAGTATGAATCTTTTTGCCCTGAAGTTGCGATAGGTCTACCAATACCACGACCAACTATTCGTTTAATAAAAAAAGATGACTTGATTACTGTTGCGAGACCCGATGGAAGTGGTGATGTAACAGAGGCACTTCATGCATACGGTAAAAAAGTAGCTGAAATGACGAAGCACTTAAGTGGTTATGTTTTTTGTGCCAAGAGCCCGAGCTGTGGTATGGAGCGCGTTAAAGTGTATTCGCCTGAAGGTAATTCGTTAACCTCAGAAGGTATTGGTGCTTTTGCTAAAGAAATAATGGAAGGTAATCCTTTATTACCTTGTGAGGAAAACGGTCGTTTAAATGATATGCATATTCGTGAAAATTTTGTAGCGCGTATTTATGCTTATAAACATTGGCAAAATATTAGCGCAACGGGTCTAACAAAACATAAACTGACGACTTTTCATAGCCACTACAAATATACAGTAATGAGTCACAACTTAGTGGCTTATAAAAAGTTAGGTCAATTATTGGCTGATGTTGACTTACCATTAGCTGAAAAAGCATCTCAATATATTTCAGGCCTGATGGAAGCACTTAAAATACCAGCAACACGTAAAAACCATGTGAATACGTTGACGCATATTCAAGGGTATTTTTCTAAGCATTTAGTTGCGGCACAACGTAAAGAGTTATGTGAACAGATTGATGGATATCGTTTAGGGTTATTACCTTTGATTGCACCGTTAACCTTGATAAATCATTATTTAATGCAATATCCAAAGGATTATTTAAAAGGTCAATCTTACTTGTCTCCTTATCCTGAAGCATTAAGATTAAGATACGCTTACTAAACGTCATTGTATTCTATCTTCAATTTTATATGTTTAATACAAAACGCTACTTAACCAATAAGTAGCGTTTTATTACCTGTTTTGTAATCTACTTTTTTATTAATAACACTCAAGGAAATATTCTACCTCTATGGCACAATTACTTTGGTTTCGTAATGATCTAAGAACGAACGATAATCCTGCTTTGCAATTTTTCATCAATCAAACTCCCCTTGAAACACCAGCCAAAGCGATTTTTTTTGTTTCAGAACTACAATGGTTAGCACACGATTGGTCTGCGATTAAAATAGATTTTGTCAAACGCCATGCTCAAGCTTTGGTCGATGAATTAGCAGCATTAAATATTGAGTTATCTATTGTCGAAGTCGATGATTTCACCGCGCAAATTGACTATCTAAAATCATATTGTGAACAACATGATATAAGTAGCGTAATAGCAAATAGTGAGCTTGAATATAACGAAGTCCAACGTGATCGTACGTGTCTAGAACAGGGTATTCCTTTAACATTGTTTGAAGCTGATGTGATTGTGCCAAAAGGTAAGATAGTTAATCAGTCAGGCAAAATGTATAAGGTATTTACACCTTTTAAGAAAGCTTGGTTAACTTATGTTCGCGAATTTGGCTTTAATTATCTGGGTAATATAGAAGCAATTAATACCACTGCTTCAGATGAGTCAAAGAAAACAACTCAATCAGACTCACTTTCGAGTAAATGGCCTTTAGTTAATGTAGTGATGGATAAAGCAATACCACAATTTTATCGAGATAAAGTCACTCATTATAAAACGGTACGTGATATTCCTTCGATTAAAGGCACTAGTGGTTTTTCTCCTTATCTCGCCGCGGGTGTATTAAGTCCAGGTTATATTTTCAATACGTTACTTAATAAATTTCCCGACATTTTAATCTCTAGTGATAGTGAAGAGTTTTGTTGGTTAAATGAAATTATATGGCGTGAATTTTATCGCCATTTAATGTTCGACCAACCTCGATTATGTAAACATCAATGCTTTAACGAAAAATATCATCAAGCGATGTGGCCTTATGATGAAAAGCTTTTTACTGCATGGTGTGAAGGCAAGACAGGGTATCCATTAGTAGATGCTGCAATGAGACAACTTAACCAAACTGGATGGATGCATAATCGATTACGTATGGTCGTTGCTAGCTTTTTAACAAAGCATCTTTTAATAGATTGGCGCTTAGGTGAGAAGTATTTTATGCAGCATTTAATTGATGGTGATTTAGCCTCAAATAATGGCGGTTGGCAGTGGGCTTCAAGTACTGGTTGTGATGCTCAACCTTACTTTAGAATTTTTAACCCTATTACACAGAGCGAAAGATTTGATCCTAAAGGGACTTTTATCCGTAAATATATACCGGAGCTAAGTAAAATACCTGACAAACAAATTCACTTCCCACATAAATATATTAAGCAACAACACTTATCTATTTATTGGCCTGCGATTGTTGATCACAAAGAAGCCAGATTAAATGCTTTAGCTTTTTATAAATAGGCGTTTGACACTAAAATATTAATTAAGTCCGTTGTTAATGGTTATATTGATAGTGTCATTTTTAGTTTCTCACTGTATATGGCAGGCAATATGAATAATGAATCTTTACATGATAAGTCACCTGATTGGTTAAATGAGTTTAATTCGGTATATCAAAAACTCAACATTAATAATTTAGACTTACTAGACTCAATTTATCATCAGGAAGTGACTTTTATTGATCCTATTCATGAAATAAATGGGCTAGCTGACCTGCAACAATACTTTCAAGGTTTGTACCAGAACCTTAATAGTTGTCAGTTTATTATCAGTAATGTTATTGCTCAACCAGATCAAGCGGCCATATATTGGGAGATGATTTATCAGCACCCTAAACTTAATAAAGGTAATGAAGTTTCTGTGTTTGGCAGCTCTCATTTACGCTCTAAAGACGGAAAGGTGATTTATCATCGTGATTTTTTAGATTTAGGCTCTATGCTATATGAGCAACTACCTGTCTTAGGGAAAGTGATCCGTTTAGTTAAAAGTAAGGCGGCTAAATAATGTCGAATAAAACTATTTTAATTACAGGGGCAACGTCTGGTATTGGTTATTCTTTGTTTGAACAGTATAGCGAACAGGGAGAACAAGTCATTGTTTGTGGAAGAAATCAACAACAGCTCTCTTCGATGGGTAATGTCGCTTTTAAAACATGTTGCTTTGATATTACAGACCAACAAGCCATTGAAGAAGCCTCAAGAACTATAGAATCATTAGATGTGTTAATTTTAAATGCAGGTAACTGCCGGTATATCGATGATGCCAAACATTTTGATGGTGAGTTATTTGCTGATGTTATTCAAACTAATTTAATTTCACTAGGGTGGTTGTTGCAATATCTTTTACCTAAGGTTAAAAAGGGCGGGCAAGTCGTGTTTGTTAGTTCAAGCGCAACATTGTTACCTTTTCAAAGAAGTGAAGCCTACGGCGCCTCTAAAGCTGGTGTCGACTATTTAGCAAAAAGTTTAAAATTAGATTTAATAAAAGAAGAAATTGATGTCACATTAATTCATCCTGGATTCATCAAAACACCTCTTACGGACAAAAATGATTTCTCAATGCCATTCTTACTGTCTAGTGATGAAGCTGCTTCTCGTATTATAATAGCCATTGAAAAACGAAAATCATACGCACACTTTCCCAAACGTTTAACCTTACTACTAAAAGCTATCTCATTATTGCCTGATTTTGTTTGGCAGAAAATTATCGTAAAGGATTAACTTTCATGAAAAATATCGCAATTATTGGTTCAGGCATTTCTGGTCTTACATCTGCTTATTTATTATCTAAAAAACATAATGTTACCGTATTCGAAAAAAATGATTATATTGGAGGGCATACTGCCACTGTCGATATAGAAAAAGATGGAATACCTTACGCAATTGATACCGGCTTTATTGTCTTTAATGATAAAACATACCCTAATTACTTAGCATTACTCGATGAAATCGGCATTGGTAAAAAAGCAACTGAGATGAGTTTTTCAGTCCACAATTGCCACACTAGTTTGGAATATAATGGGCATAATCTAAATACATTGTTTGCACAAAGACGAAACTTACTTAACCCTAAATTTTGGTTATTGGTCAAAGAGATTTTACGATTCAATAAATTGTGTAAAGGTATTTACGAAGCTGACGTTTATCAACCTGGATTAACACTAGGTGAATTTTTAACGGTGCATAAATTCAGTGATTTCTTTGCTGAACATTATATTTTACCAATGGGCGCTGCAATTTGGTCTAGTTCATTAGAACAAATGGAAGAGTTTGAGTTTAGATTTTTCGTTCAATTTTTCCATCATCATGGGTTATTGAATATTGCAGATAGGCCTCAATGGTATGTTATCCCAAATGGTTCAAGCAGTTACTTAGCACCGCTATGCGAACCCTTTAAAAATAATATTTACCTTAATGCTAATATTTTGGGTATCACACGAAATGATAATAAAGTCCAAATTCACTTTGACAATCCCGATGATAAACAAACATTTGATGAAGTGGTTATTGCTTGTCATTCTGATCAAGCACTATCACTATTAAGTGATGCTACTGAAGATGAAGAAGCGTTGCTTTCAGATATGCCTTACAGCGAGAACTCTGTGATTCTTCATACTGATGTCAGTTTATTGCCAGACAGAGAAACTGCTTGGGCAAGTTGGAATTATCAATTGAGTCAAGATCGATCTAAACCTGCCAGTGTTACCTACAATATGAATATATTACAGGGATTTTATAGTGACCATACTTTTTGCGTTACATTGAATCAGAAGCAAGATATTGATCCAGATAAAATATTGAAAGAATATAATTATCATCATCCAATTTTCTCTTCAGCATCTATTAGAGCACAACAACAACGAGATCTTATTTGTGGAAAACAGCATACACACTTTGCCGGTGCATATTGGCATAGTGGTTTTCATGAGGACGGAGTAAGAAGTGCTGTTGAAGTAGCGCAGCGATTCGATTGTTTTCTTGATGCATTTGCGAGTAAATAGCTGTTATGTCTTCTGTTAAATCAACCTCTACAGTATTTGGTCAAAGTAATATTTACGTGGGTAACGTTGTCCATAAACGGTTTTTGCCTAAAACTCATCGCTTCAACACGACTTTATTTATGTTGGCGTTAGATGTTGATGAGGTTGAACAGGCTGATAAGGGACAAGGGGTGTTCGGTTTTTCTTGGTATCACCCATTGCGTTTTGTTGAGAAAGATTACCTAAGAAGTGAACCTAACTCATTATCACAGCGTATAAAAGATAAAGTTAATCTGCTGAATGGTTTTCCTGATATTGAAAGAATATTGATGTTAGTTCAGGTCAGGTGTTTTGGCATCTATTTCAGCCCAGCTAACTTTTATTTTTGTTATGACAAAGATAACAATTGTACGCAAATGTTAGCAGAAGTAAGCAATACACCTTGGAATGAACGTCATTATTATTTAGTCGATTTATTAGAACAAGATAAACCTAAAACAAGTCAGAAGGTTTTTCAGGTATCTCCTTTTATGGACCTTGATATGAGCTACATTTGGCATATCAAGGCACCTGAGGTGAATAGCGATAAATTATTAGTGAAAATAGAAAACAAGCGAACTAATGAAGAAGATGGTGAGGTTACTAAACTATTTGAAGCCAGTTTAATCTTAAAGAAAAAAGCATTCAGTAAACGAAATTTATTTCATGTTTGGGCGCAAATTCCAATTATGACAGGAAAGATAGTTATCGGTATTTATTGGCAAGCATTAAAGTTATTTATTAAAAGAATACCTTTTATCGGCTATCAAAAAATTAATTAAAGCTTAATAAAGTTTACATTCTAGGAGAATTCAATGGAAGAAATACAAAATGTTACAGCAGTAGAAACAACAAATTGGTTTGACAAACGCTGTCGTTCATTAGTCCATTCTGTATTTTTAAAACTGAGTTATGGCCAGTTAGAGGTTGTTGAAGGTTCTGAACATCTTTTTTTTCCAGAAAACACATTACAAGATGCAGATGATAGTACGATTAAGGCAAAAATACATATCCATGATATGAGCCTGTATCGTGATTTTGTGAAAGGCGGAAGCATTGGTGTCGCAGAAGCATTCATTGCAGGAAAGTGGAGCAGCCCTAACTTAACACATGTGATCCGCATTTTTGCTAAAGCACAGCAGCAAACGGATAAATTAGATTCAAATAGATCATTACTTAATAAAATTAAGAATACAATTAGTCACTGGCAGAATCGTAATACACAGTCTGGTTCGAAGCGTAATATACTAGCGCATTATGATCTCGGCAATGAACTTTACACTCGCTTTCTTGATCCTCAAATGATGTATTCTTCGGCTATTTATCCTTCTGAAACAACGTCATTAGAATACGCACAATTATATAAACTTAAAACTATTTGTGACAGATTAGCATTAACAAGAGACGACCACTTATTAGAAATTGGAACCGGTTGGGGTGGCTTAGCCATTTATGCTGCTCAGCATTACGGTTGTAAAGTGACAACCACAACTATCTCTGATGCACAATTTGACTATGCACAACAACGAGTTAAAGCATTAAAGTTAGAAGAAAATATTACTTTATTGAAAAAAGATTATAGAGATTTAACTGGGACTTTTGACAAGGTAGTCTCAATTGAAATGATTGAAGCCGTTGGATATGAGTTTTTACCAAGCTTTTTTGAACAATGTAATGCACGTTTGAAAGAGGGGGGGAAGCTGCTTATCCAATCGATTACTATCGCAGATCAACGCTTCAATCACTATAAAAATAATGTTGATTTTATACAGCGTTATATATTCCCTGGCGGCTTTTTACCGTCGGTAAATATTCTGTCTCAACAGTTAACAACAAGTAGTGACTTAGTGATAGAAGGTTTGCACGATATCGGTTTAGATTACGCTAAGACTCTAGCCGATTGGCGTACTAACTTCCTTGCTTCTTGGAGTGAGTTAACACAACATGGTTACGATGAAGAGTTTAAACGACTTTGGTTATATTACTTTGCTTATTGTGAAGGTGCTTTTTTAGAACGTTCTATTAGTACGGTTCATTTAGTCGCAAGAAAATAGCGTTAATTAAGCATAATAAAACAATCATAAAAAGCCGAATATTAATTCGGATTTTTAATTTAAAGCAATACCTAACGATTTAATTTTTATGCTTCACATTTTAGTTATTGATATATAGTCGTTACCGTTTAAGGTTCTTTGTTCAGTCATTAACTTGGACTCCAAATCAAGGCGCAACATCATGACAATGGTATGTATTTATCGAAGGTAGCCAAAAAGTGTAGCGTAGGTTCTCAAGCTAACGACCTAGAGGCCAAGCGATCAAGTAAATATCTGTGTTGTTAGAAAGTATCGATTTACCCCGTTAGATCTTCCTCTTTCTGCCTGGCGATTGTCACTTCAGCATTTGCTGAATTTTTGTACCTTGAATGGTAACGGGTATCATCCAATTTAAAGTTTATGTATATTCATAAACTTAATAATATTCAGCACAACTTAGGAATTATAATGAGTAAAGAAATTGCAGTATTAGCAGGTGGTTGTTTTTGGGGAATGCAGGATTTAATCCGTAAATTACCTGGAGTAGAAAGCACTAGGGTTGGTTATACCGGTGGTGACGTTGCTAATGCAACTTATAGAGATCACGGGACACATGCTGAAGGTATTGAAATTACATTTGATAATCAAGAAATTAGTTTCAGAAAGTTACTTGAGTTCTTTTTTCAAATACACGATCCCTCTACCAAGTTAAGACAAGGTAATGATTTAGGTGCATCTTATCGTTCAGCTATTTATTACACTTCGGAAAGTCAGTTACAAGAATCGATAAAAACCATCTCTGATGTTAATGCATCAGGCATATGGCCAGGTGTGGTTGTGACAGAATTAGAAGCAGCCGGGGACTTTTGGGAAGCTGAGCCTGAACATCAAGATTATTTACAACGATTACCTAATGGCTACACTTGTCATTTTGCACGCAAAGATTGGGTTTTGCCGTCAAGCAGTTAATATTTCGATTATAGATTAAAATAATAACGACTGAATATTTAAATATTCAGCCGTTATTATTTATTTAGTTATAAGCTTTTTAGATTAAAATAGGCTTATTAAGCATTCTGCCAGCAGTTAATCGCTTCTTCTACTGTGAACTTACCTTCAAGTAATGCACGTCCTACGATCATCCCTTGAGCACCAGAGCGTGCAACATCAGCAATATCATCTAATGAACCGATACCACCAGATGCTTGCCAAGAAACGCTTGGAAATGCGACGACCATTTCTTTATATAAGTTGACATTAGAACCCGTTAACGTGCCGTCTTTAGAAATGTCAGTACATAACACATGTTTTAAACCAACTTTCATGTAGATTTCTAATAGCGACTCAATGGTTTGGCCACTGTCTTCTTGCCAACCAGATACCGCAACAATCTTGTTACCATCTGCATCAATATTAATATCAAGTGCTAATACAATATGTTCAGGACCGTACTTTTCCATCCAACCCGCAACCATTTCAGGTTCTTTAACAGCAGTTGAACCGATAACAACACGGTGAGCACCTGCGTCTAATAAACCTTTTACGTCAGCTTCTGTACGCACGCCGCCACCAACTTGTACTTTAGCCGGTGTATTTTTGATTAAACTTTCAATCACGCTAAGCTGACGTTTAGTAATATCTTTTGCACCGTCTAAATCAACAAGGTGCAACCAATTAGCGCCTTGTTCATTGTAAATGGTGTATAAGCTTTGTGGATCATCGCTGTAAACTGTTTTTTGATCGTAATCGCCTTGGTATAAACGAACAACTTTACCGTCAATCAGATCAAGTGCTGGGATAATCATAGTATTAAAGCTCCAAAAAGTTTTTGATTAATTGCGCGCCAGCTTTGCCTGAGCGCTCAGGGTGAAATTGAACCCCATAAAAGTTGTCTTTATTGACGGCTGCCGTAAACGGTGTGCCGTATTCACAACTTGCAATTGTATTGTCGTTAACTGGTAATGCGTAACTATGCACAAAATAGAAGTAAGTGCCTGCAGGAATATCTTTAAATAAAGGTTCATCTAACTTAGGTGTAATTTGATTCCAGCCCATATGAGGAGAGCGTAATGGTGCAACGTCCATTTTCTCAACAAATCCGTCGACTAAACCTAATGTTTTAATGACTTCATTTTCAGAACCGTCTGAACTCGCTTCTTCTGCAAAGACTTCTTCACTGCCTTCGGCTAACATTTGCATACCTAAGCAAATACCTAGAACAGGTTGAGTTAGTTTTTTAATTTCTTCAACTAAGTTGCGGTCAATTAAATTTGCCATCGCTTCTTTGGCTGTACCTACGCCAGGTAAGAATAACTTAGTGGCTTGTTGAAGAATCACAGGGTCTTTACTCACAACCACTTCATAACCTAAACGTTCAACTGCAAAACGTACTGACGATAGGTTAGCGCAACCAGTATCAATAATAACGATCATAAAACACCTTTACTTGATGGCAAGTCGGTACCAATAATTTGTATACTTTGACGTAAAGTGCGACCAAATGTTTTAAATAAACCTTCGACCATATGATGTGCATTACCATTTTCAACTTCTAAATGGATAGTCGCACGCATTGCTTGCGCTAATGAATAAAAGAAATGCTCAACCATTTCAGTTGACATCGTCCCGACTAATTCACGCGGGAAATCAGCTTTAAACTTAAGGAAAGGGCGCCCTGATAAATCTAGAGTACAACTTGCTTTGGTTTCATCCATTGGCAATACAAAACCAAAACGTCCAATACCTCTTTTATCACCTAATGCTTTATCTAATGCGTCACCTAGTGCTAATGCGGTATCTTCAACACTATGATGGTCATCAATATGTAAATCACCTTTTACACTAACATTTAGTTGGAAACCAGCATGCGTTGCGATTTGATCTAACATATGGTCAAAGAATCCCATACCCGTATCAATTTTATTGTCGCCAGTCGTATCTAAATCAACAAAGACATTAATATCCGTTTCTTTAGTGGTACGTGTCACTGATGCTGTACGTCCTAGAGTTGTTAATTGCTTAACTATCTGTTTCCAACCTAGTGTCTCTTTATTATAAAGAATACCGGTAATCGCCATGTTATCGGCTAAACCGATATCAGTATGACGGTCACCAATGACATAAGAATTTGCGTGATCAATGCGACCAGACTGTAAGTATTCTTTCACCATCCCTAAGTGTGGTTTACGACAGCTACAGTTGTCTTCAGGAAAGTGTGGGCATAATAATGTTGCTTCAAATTTGACACCTTGTGACGCGAATATTTCCATCATTTTATTTTGTGGAATATCAAAATCACTTTGCGGATAGCTGTCTGTCCCTAAACCATCTTGGTTTGAAACTATCACTAATGTGAAGCCTGCATCTTGTAATGCTAATAAACTTGGGATCACATAAGGTTCAAAAACCAATTTCTCAAGGCTATCTACTTGCTTATCACTAATAGGTTCATCGATTAATGTGCCATCTCGATCGATGAATAGAAATTTTTGTGTACTCATTTTAGGTTCCTACAGTGAGTTTAAGGTATTTAATGTTCTGTTCATTTCATCACTGTTACCAATGGTGATACGAACGCAATTTTCTAAACGAGGTTTATTAGCAAAGTCTCGCATAATAATGCCGTCGTCAGCAAAGGCTTTAAACACTTTAGCTGAATCTTTAAAACGAACTAATAAAAAGTTGCCCGTTGTTGGGAAAATATCGACAACACAGTCTATTTTAGTGAGCGCATTAGCTAACACATGTCGGTTATTGTTTAATACTACAACACGGTCACGCATGACTTCTAACCCATCAGCAGACAATGCTTGTTCTGCAATTTGTGCAACAGGTGCAGGTACAGGGTAAGGTGCAATCACTTTGCTCATCATTTCAATCACAGACGTTTGCGCTAGTGTAAAACCACAACGTATTGAAGCAAGTGCAAAGGCTTTTGAAAGGGTTCTCGTGATCACTAAGTTTTCGTGATCAATAATTAAGTCAGTTTGTGATAGTTCTGGACAAAATTCGATATAAGCTTCATCGGCAACAATTAATGCTTTGCCTACCGTTGCTGTTAATAGGTCAGCCAGTTTGTTTTTATCTAGCATGTTGCCAGTCGGGTTATTTGGTGCACATAAGAACACGATTTTTATTTTACCGTCAGATTCTAAGACTGTTTTTTTTACTGCCTCGTAGTCGACATCAAAGTTAGCTTGTAACTGAACTTCTTCAATTGCCACACCACAGGTTTCCGCACTGATTGCATACATGCCATAAGTAGGGGGACAGATTAAAATACTATCAAGGTTAGGCTCACAAAATGTTCTAATTAAAATTTCGATGCTTTCATCAGCGCCACGAGTGGTTAATACTTGGTCAGCATTTAATTTAGCATAAGCGGCGTAGGCATTGAGTATTTGAGGTGGCTGGAATTCTGGGTAACGGTGTAGTTTTGATGAATCAAGTTGATAGATACTGCAATCGGGGGCTTCATTGGCGTTTAACCAAACATCTCCGTTACCGCCAATACGGCGCGCGGAAAGGTAAGGTGTTAACGCTTGGACTGTTTTCCTAGCAAGCTTTTTGATGTTACTCATCGATGTTTCATCCCTAACGAATGCCTGAGCAATTGTTTGCTCAGGTCAATTATTGAACGTATGTTTAATGCTATTTGTTATCTATTTTTATTACTTTTTATTTAAGCTTTCAAGCTTTTCCATACGGATAGTCACTGCGCGTTTATGTGCAGTTAACCCTTCAGCAGCAGCAAGACAAGTCACTGCAGGTGCTAAATTTCTTAATCCTTCCTGCGTTAACTCTTGTACCGTGTAACGCTTAACGAAATCAGCTAAACCCAAACTTGAATAGGTTTTTGTGTAACCATAAGTTGGTAATACGTGATTTGTTCCACTTGCGTAATCACCAACAGATTCTGGTGTCCAAGCGCCTAAAAAGATAGAACCTGCATTTTTAAGTAAAGGTTGTAACAAACGTGGTTGCTCAGTTTGTACAATTAAATGCTCTGGCGCGTAACGATTTGAAATCATAATTGCTTGATCAATATCTTTACACACAATGCTAACGCTATTCGCAATCGCTTTTTCTGCAATTTCACGACGTTCTAATACAGCAAGTTGACTTGCTATTTCAATGGCTGTTTGTTCAGCAACCTGTGCAGAAGGCGTAACTAGTATTGTTTGTGAATCATGCCCATGTTCAGCTTGAGACAATAAGTCTGAAGCAATAAAAGCAGGATCGGCACCTTTGTCGGCAATCACTAATACTTCTGATGGACCGGCTGGCATGTCAATCGCTGCACCAGAGAAATCATTACTAACTTGGCGTTTCGCTTCAGTTACAAATGAATTGCCAGGGCCGAATATTTTATCTACCGGTTTAATTGTTTCTGTGCCATAAGCTAAAGCTGCAATAGCTTGCGCACCACCTACAGAATAAATCTCATCAACACCACATAGTGATGCCGCATATAGAATTTCATCTGCAAGTGGTGGCGGTGAACATAACACTAAACGTGAACAACCTGCTATTTGAGCAGGTGCACCCGTCATGATCACCGTTGATGGTAGTGGCGCGCTGCCACCAGGAATGTATAAACCAACTGATTCAATTGCTTGTGTATGCATTTCACATACAACACCTGGCATTGTTTCTACACGTATAACATCTTGTTGCTGTGCTTTATGAAACTTCACAACCTGTTCGTATGCCACTTTAATTGCATCTTTTATATCAGAACCAAGGCGTTTTGTTGCTGCTTCGATATCTGTGTTTGTTAACGTGAAATTATTACCGTCTAATTTGTCAAAACGTTTTGTGTATTCAAGTAATGCTTGATCACCGTTTTCACGAATATTAGTAATAATATCTGAAACTGTCGCAGTAAGACCTGATGAATCGGCCATTGCAGGGCGACTCAACAATTCAGTTTGCTGTTCAGGTGTTAATTGTTCCCAGTTGACTGTTTTCATTCCCATGATCTGGACTACTCCATCATTTTTTCAATTGGTAAAACTAGGATTGAACTTGCACCTAATGCTTTTAATTGCTCCATTGTTTCCCAGAACAGGTTTTCTTTACTCACAACATGGAGTGCAACATGATCTTCACTACCCGCCAAATCCATTACTGTTGGTAAATCTGACCCTGGTAATAAGTCTGTGATTGCAGCTAGGTTTGCTTTTGGTGCGTTTAACATGATGTATTTCGATTCTTTCGCTGTTTGTACACCGTCAATACGAGTAAGAATACGGTCTACTAAATCTTGTTTATCACCCGTTAAAGGCTTGTCACGTTGCATTAATACAGCAGTAGAACGGTAAATAACTTCAACTTCTTTCAAACCGTTTGCTTCTAATGTTGCACCTGTAGAAACTAAGTCACAAATTGCATCGGCTAAGCCAGCGCGTGGCGCTACTTCAACAGAACCCGTTAACATACAAGATGTATAAGGTACGTTAGCTTCAGCCATAAAACGTTTTAGTATATGTACATAAGTTGTCGCAATGCGTAGATTTGCTAAAGATTGCACACCTTGGTAATCAAAATCATTGTCAACTGCTAGTGAGAAACGACATTCACCGAACGCTAATTCTTTTACTACTTTATGTGCTGTTGGTTCATTAGCAACTTTACGCATCATGCTTTCTTCTTCAAGCACGTTTTGACCAATAAAGCCTAAATCTACAACGCCATCCATTACTAAACCTGGGATATCGTCATCGCGTACACGAAGAATATCAATAGGCATATTGTCACTGTGTGCAATTAAACGTTGTGTATTTAAATTTACTTTAATACCACATGCTTTTAATAATTTAACAGTGTCATCACTTAGACGACCTTTTTTCTGGATTGCGATTCTTAAACGTTGTTCTGGCATTCTTCTTTTCCTTGCATTTAAAACTAAAAAACCCTCGGGAGATTCACTTCCGAGGGTTTATATTTGGGTAACCACTGGAAGCACATAAAAACTCTTCCAAGAAACATCCTGAAAGATTAAGTAATATGATGATGGTAATGTGCTTTCAGGCTTATCTTCTTCATGGTAAATAATACTCTATAATTTAATTGTGTTTAGAGTATCAATCTAAACTTTAAAAGTGAACTGTTTTTTGTATATATCTAAGATGTTTTTAGTATAAATATATTAAGTCAAAGGTATGCTTTGTTTTACTTAATATAGGTTAGTTATTCATTAGTGATGTCATGCTAATCGGTACACTTTTGAAATTATTTTTTTATTTGAAACTTTCTAAAAAGAAAAAACCTTATAAGGGGCCCTTTTAAGGTTTCGTTTTTATATTGCTTTTTATTCTGTTATCGCTGATTCGTTTGGCAATGCTTGTTGTTCTTGCTCAGCTATTTTAGCTCTTTCTGCTTTAGAGATATATTTCTCTTTTGATCCTGGTGCAACCTTGGCATTTATTTTTTTAAGGCGTTTTTGCAGGATACTATTTATTTTCTTTTTACGATTCATATGAAACCCTTATTTATATGTCGGGTATTGTAAAGATTAAAGCCTCAAATTCAAAGTTGATTTTCAGGTAGGGTTAAATAAAGGTGCATTAATAAGCTTTTATAAACATGTTTGATGATAATAAGCCGCTATAATGAAGCTATGTTAATAAAAGGCGAGTTATTAATAAGGTATTTGGTTCGAATACTTTGATATAAGGGGATCCCATTATGAGCCAACATCTAATCAATGACTTTATTCATCGAACGTATCTCTTCAAGCCATTTAACAATAATAAATTAACCACTCAAAAATTAGTTAAGTACCAAAAGTCTAATGATCATAACCATAGCTCACCTGAAGATATTGAAGAAAGTGTGCATAATTTAAAATCAATTGTTTTAGTAAAAAGCGATAAACCGCAAGAAGATAAAACAAAAACTGAATCCAAAAGTGAAGCTAAAATAAAACACGTTGATATCACTATTTGATTTTTTTACGTTGATGATAATTAGATAACCCAACAGGGAGCTTTTCAGGAAACTTTTTTAACCCTTTAATGACATGATTAATTGTCAAAATAGGGTGCTTAAATAGCATCTTTGGACCCGCATATTGCATAATTACTTTAGTTAGTTCTCTATAGTGAGGTTTATAGCAATGAATGGGGCATAGCTTGCAAGCAGGTTTTTCTTGCCCGTAAACACAACGGTCTAATTTTTGTTGAGCATGGGAAAGTAAATTTTGGCAATCTTCACAATTTTCTTTCTGGTGGTGCGCTTTACAGTATAAGGTTGTCATTAACGTTATTGTTTTAAACTCCTCTGCCAATTTACCTGTTAATAAATCGGGTTCATTTTGCGATAATGGTTGTTTGTTACCCATAATGATACCTTTGTTTAAAATAACTCTGCGCTTATATAGAAGTAACCCATGTCCTGTTTCTGTTAAATAACGTAGAATATTCATTATTTATAGCATTTCAATTTTTCATTGTTTCTGATGTAGCGCAAAGAAAACCATAATTTATTCGCCTTAAAGATTGGGTTAGGCATAAATTTAACGCGCTATAAAATCAAACTGCTTTATTGAAACGTCATGACCTAACTTGTATCTAACTTAAGAGCTCACTAACTTGATTGCTTCATTTTTTTCATCGACAGGCGCACTTGCAGATCTTATCCCTCATTTTAGAGGACGAGAAGCACAGGTTAAAATGGCAGAGGCTGTTGACTTAGCCATTAAAAAAAAATCATCATTAGTGGTTGAAGCAGAGACGGGCACGGGTAAAACGTTCGCTTATTTAGCACCTTCGCTATTAAATTTAGATAAAAGCCTAGGGCAAAAATTAATTATATCGACAGGTAGTAAAGCACTTCAAGAACAACTCTATTTAAAAGATTTACCTTTATTACTTAAAGCAACTCACTTTACAGGGGTGTCTACCTTATTGAAGGGGCGTAGCAATTACCTATGTACTGAACGTTTAAATCGTTACATGTTAGAAACCCGCTTTAAACAACCTAATTTACATACTGAATTAGTCACCATTAAAGATTGGTCAGTGAGTACTGCAACGGGCGATATAGCAGAAGTCGATAATTTACCTGAAGATGCTTTGATTATTCCTTCTATTACCAGTACTAACGATAATTGCTTAGGTCGAGAATGCCCTAGTTATGAAGATTGTTTTGTCGTGAAAGCGAGAAATAAAGCCATGGATGCTGATGTTATTGTCATTAACCATCATTTATTTTTTGCCGACCTTGCTGTTAAAGAAACTGGTTTTGGTAAACTAATTCCAGAAGCCGATACTTATATATTTGATGAAGCACACCAATTACCCGATATCGCGAGCCAATATTTTGGTGAAGTACTTTCAAGTAAACAATTAACTGAATTAGCGAAAGAAATCGATTTTGTGTATCGCACGGAATTAAAAGAAGCTAAACAAATGGCAAAAGCAGCAGAACAACTTAGAGCGGCATCATTAGATTTCAGATTAGCATTTGCGATGGAAAAAGGGTCGGGAAGCTGGCGAGATAAAAGCAAAGATCGCGCGATGCAAATGCATGTAACCCGCCTAAGACAAGTACTGATATTTCTAAAACAAGTAGTAACAGAGCGATTAGGTAAGAGTGAAGTATTAGATCATGCTTTTGAAAAAATTAACCAATACAGCTTATTATTTGAAAGATTAAATAACGTCCACGAAAGTGGTTTTAGTTATTGGTACGAATGCACTAAACAACATTTTTCATTGAATATCACACCACTCAGTGTAGCGACTCGTTTCCAAGTTGAATGTCAGAAAAAACAAGCAAGTTGGATTTTCACCTCGGCTACTTTATCAGTGAAAGGGGAGTTTAAACATTTTACACAGCTATTAGGCTTAACTAATTCAGATTGTTTACAACTCAATAGCCCATTTGATTATGCTAAACAAAGCTTATTTGTTGTTCCAAGGTTATTACCTGAACCGGGCACTCCTGGATTAGCTATTAAATTAGTAGAAGCATTATCTCCCGTGATAAAAGCGAGCAAGGGCCGATGTTTCTTTCTTTGCACTAGCCATTCTATGATGAATCAACTCGCACAAGCTTTTAGGGAATCATTAACGTTACCTGTTCTTTTACAGGGAGAGAAAAGTAAACAAGCTTTGTTAGACGAATTTATTACTCATGGTAATGCACTTTTAGTGGCAACAGGTAGTTTCTGGGAAGGCGTCGATGTACGAGGTCAAACCTTATCTTGTGTGATTATTGATAAAATTCCTTTTGCGTCTCCTGAAGAGCCTCTATTAAAAGCACGAATGGAAGATGCTGAACTAAAAGGAGGCGATCCTTTTTTTGATGTGCAATTACCTCAAGCGGTTATTACACTTAAACAAGGTGTTGGGCGTTTAATACGAGCAGAACAAGATAAAGGTGTATTGATCGTCTGTGATACAAGATTAGTCAGCCGTAAATATGGCAATCTGTTTCTGAATAGTTTACCTTGCATGCCTCGTACTCGAGACCTCAATAAAGCTATCGACTTTTTGACTTTAATTGATTAAAAAGATTCAATAAAATATTCAAGTAAGTATTGATAAAAGCTGCAATATAGCCAATATCATTAATAAAATTATCACTTTCATTAAATAGGCGATTTATGTCATCTTCATTAAATATTCTGTGCATTGATTCTTCAACAGAAGCTTGTTCGGTTGCATTATTAACAAAAGATGCAACTACTTATCAACGTTTTATGTTTGCTCCTAGAGAACATACACAGAAAATACTACCAACAGTTGATGACGTTGTTAAAGAAGCAAAATTATCATTAGCTGATATTGATGTGATTGCTTATGGGCAAGGTCCTGGAAGTTTTACCGGTGTTCGTATCGGAATCAGTATTGCGCAAGGGTTAGCCTTTGGTTTAGAAAAAAAGATGGTCGGTATCTCTACTTTACAAGCGATGGCACAACAAGCATTACACAATGATAAGCAATGTAATAGTGTTTATGCGGCTATCGATGCGCGAATGGGAGAAGTTTACTTTGCACATTATATTAATGAAAATGGTGTTATGGTCTTACAGGATAAAGAAGTTGTCATAAAGCCTGAAGAATTAATAGATCAACAACAAAATAATGGCATCGTTATGCAACAAAATAGTCAGTTAGTTGGTACTGGTTGGGCTGCGTACCCTGAATTACTAGCTTTTTATCAAACATGTTCTGTATCTGATATTCTTTACCCAAGTGCCGAGTTTATGCTTAAATCAGCATCATTATTAATTGAAAATGATAAAGCAGTAGAGCCTGAATTAGCGATACCTGTTTATTTACGTGACACAGTGACATGGAAAAAGCTTCCAGGAAGAGAATAATTGTCTATAATACAAACATAATTAATATGTGATTAGGAAAAAACAACTCACAAATGGCTATTTATAATAATATATCGATGACAAATATCCCTATTAATACGGGTAATGTGTCACAGGTTAAAAAGAATGATAATGCGCCACACGTTAGCGAAGTTTCCCCTGTCACAAAAAAAACGGATAGCACTGAATTTTCTTTAGTGCTTTCATCGCAGCAAGAAGAGTCTATCAATGATACGTTAGGTTATGATCAGCCTTCTGCAAAAGGACGCGGAGCTCTAGACGCTTACCAACAAGTTGCAACTCAAGAAAGACGCGATCAATTAATTGAAAGCATGAGTTTTCATTTCGTCGTTTAAAATGAACCTTTCAATCTCCTAGACGTCTATTCACTTCATTTGGATGATTCAGGTTTTTCTATGTCACGTATTACTTTTTTAACGCTTTCAATACCCACTTTATTATTTTCCCTTCTCTTTAATCATGTTTCTGCGCATAATTACCCGATTAACCTATCAGAGAAACAAACTAATACACTCGCAACTCTTATTTGGCAGAACGAAGGGGCAGGTAAAACTGAATTTCTGACGGTATGGAATAAAAAGGAAAATTTTCCATCTTTAGGAATAGGACATTTCATTTGGTATCCAACATCAAATAAAGGCCCATATATTGAACAGTTTCCTCAGTTATTAAACTATCTGATAGAGAATAATATTGATGTTCCACAATGGTTAATAGAAACACAGATTGCGCCATGGAAAAGTAGAGAAATGTTTTATAACGCGTTTGAAAGTGATCAATTAAAACAACTAAGAGCACTACTTCATTCGACTATTGGTTTACAGGCTAAATTTATTATTAAACGCTTAGAGCGTGGTATACCTGCCATTTTAGACAGTAGCGATGAAATACAAAAAATAAAAATCAATAAGAATTTAAGTGCATTAACGTCCACACCTGAAGGCATTTTTGTATTGTTAGATTATGTTAATTTTAAAGGTGAAGGTATTGCAACTAATGAGCAATATCAGGGTTATGGTTGGGGGTTAAAACAAGTATTACTAGCGATGCCTGAGCAATCAAATAATGTACTATTAAGTTTTTCTTTAGCCGCTGATGAAATGCTCACTAGACGTGTTAAAAATGCGCCAAGAGATGAAATTCAATGGTTAAAAGGGTGGCGAGTTCGTATCCATAAATATCCTTCATTATCTATTGAATAATAAATTACAAATACTAACTAAATAATGCACATTTAACAGTATAAATAGTCAGTGACCTAGCCAACTGAATTCAGTCTCCCTAGTGAGGTTAATAAATTTTTTAAGCTCATGGTTTATTTAATTAAACTTATTATCCTTAAATCTATAGTTCTAAATTAAGGGTTTAATACTAACTCTTGATATATCGCCTTTTTTCAACCTATTTAACCTTAGTTATAGATAAGCAAAGCAATACAACATTGCTATTTCCGCGGATTTCTGCGTTAAATTATTTCTCAATAACCCATTATTTCTTCAAAAATTCACCTTGAATTACGCAAAATTAACAGCACTGTATAGGGAAAAGTATAACCTTATGTCTTTAAATGTAATTTCGCTTTCATTAACTAGCATTGGGTTATTTAAAATCACTTCCCACATCAATGATAATGTGATTAATTAGTTTATAGCTTTAATGCATTTATCTTGTTTATTTATTGCTCTCCATTGTGATGATAACGACAGACAATGATATACTTGATTTTTTAAGCTTTTGTTATTATTACAGTATTGATTTTTACGCTTTTTCTATACAATAGCGTAAATTTCATTCGGCAATGCCCATTTAAATAAGGTCTTATTATGTTATATCGAATTATGCGTAGTTTTTTATTCAAAATGAATCCAGAAAAAGCGCACGATCTTTCAATCAAGCAGTTGAAGTTAACTCACGGTACCGTGTTAGACCTTTTTTACCGTCAAAAAGTACAGCAACGTCCAGTACAGGTGATGGGATTAACTTTCCCTAACTCATTAGGTTTAGCGGCAGGCTTAGATAAGAATGCTGAATGTATTGACGCTTTTGGTGCGATGGGCTTTGGGCATATCGAAGTCGGTACCGTAACACCTGTTGGGCAACCTGGTAATCCTTCACCACGTTTATTCCGTGTATTAGAAGGCGAAGGGATCATTAATAGAATGGGATTCAATAATGATGGTGTTGATAATCTAATTGAAAATGTAAAAAGTAGTAATTTTAAAGGTGTGATTGGTATTAATATTGGTAAAAACATCAATACACCTGTTGAACAAGGTAAAGAAGATTACATCATTTGTATGGAAAAGGTTTATCCTCACGCAGGTTATATAGCAGTCAATATTTCATCACCAAATACACCTGGATTACGTTCTTTACAGTATGGAGAAGCACTAGATGATTTATTATCTTCATTAAAAGAACGCCAACAAGCACTTGCTAAAAAACACGAGAAATATGTTCCTATTGCTTTAAAAGTGGCCCCAGATTTGAGTGATGAAGAAATTGAGTCAATTGCCCAATCTTTATTAAAGTATAAAATAGATGGATTAATCGCAACTAATACAACACTTGATCGTGAAATAATTAAAGGCATGTCTCATGCTTCCGAAGCAGGTGGTTTAAGTGGTCGTCCTGTACAGAGTAAAAGCACTGCAGTTATCGCTAAATTTTCAGAACATTTGAAAGGTGAAATACCAATTATTGGTGTCGGTGGTATCGATAGTGTGATTGCCGCTAAAGAGAAAATTGCAGCGGGCGCTAGTCTAGTACAAATATACTCTGGGTTTATCTACCAAGGGCCGCCATTAGTAAAAAATATTGTAAATCATATTTAATATCGAGTAACTCGTAACTATTGTAAATAGATGCACGTAAACATAAATAGATTCATGGAAAAATAAAACGATATAATGATTTAAAAATAATAGTAGACAAAAAAAGTAATACGTATACAAATAAAATGATTTTAAACGGGGAAAAGTGATGGATTTTATTCCAAAAGCACAATGGCAATGGGTCTTTGATCATCAACAAGGTAAATTATCTGTTGTGGGTCTCGAACGCGCTATTCCTATCGTATATGAATCAAATATGTTGCGTTTACGTGAGAGTCAAACACTTTCCTTTACTGTGGAAGACGTTACTCGTTATATTGAATTATTTGAAAGTGAATCATTAAGCCATTTCGAAGAGTTTTTACGTTGTAAAATAATATTACACCTCTTAGCAATAGACATTTTTCATAAGCCAATTATGCCTAAAAGTTGGTTATTTCAAGCATCAGAAGAGTCTAAAGAGCAATTTGATAATGGCGAATTAGCCATGTTAATAACGACAGGTGAACTTGAGTCTGCAAAATATATGGTGTTAGACCAACAAGATAACTTTTGTTTATGTATGTTGTTTGATGAAAGCCATCTATTTCCAAATGGTAAAACCTTTAAACAGTTTCAAATCATCAAAGTAACAGTAGATAAGTTGACTCCATGTTTACAGCCTCAAGCACAAGAATGGATATCTTTTCAAAATGCAGGTTAACACTTTAACCTCAATTTTCGATAAGTTATTCGATACTGCTTCGTTATTCATAAGTGATATTGATATCTAAAATAACTTAAGTGGTATTTATACCAATTATATTAAATAAATGATCTAAATTTTGTGTAGAAAAAATGTTTTAGTTTAAAGTATAAGTGGGGGACTTTCGAAGATTAACTGCCTTTATCGTCTGTCGGGTAATTAATCATAAGATGTTCATACTTAAATAGTTATTTCCTTATCAAAACTTACAACGAAGAAGTAGTTAGTTTAACAAGCAAAACAGAACTGTTAATGAGTATGATTAGCATTACTGTAATTTCTATTTTTAACATATAAAAAACCGCTTTTTGAGCGGTTTTTTAGTTTACGACAAAAATTAATCGTTACGTTTAGTTACTTCTAATAAATGGTAACCAAACTGAGTTTTTACAGGGCCTTGTACTTCACCAATTGGTGCAGAAAACACGACTTTATCGAACTCTGGGACCATCATTCCTGGACCAAATTCACCTAAATCTCCACCTTGTGCGCCAGAAGGGCATGAAGAGTGTTGTTTAGCAACTGAAGCAAAATCAGTTCCTGATTCTATGTCGCTTTTTAATGTTAGACATTGTTCTTCTGAACTTACTAAAATGTGACGTGCTTGAGCTAAAGCCATGGTAATTCCTTAAATAATAAAAAGTTAGGGGATTGTAACGGTAGATTCCCAAGGGTGCAAATTAGACTTATTGAACTGGTAAATTTTATTGATTATTTACTTGCATCTTTACAATAAAGTCATATTATGTCGAAATGTTATTATTTATTAGTTGAGGTTTACATGAAACGTATTGCATTATTTCTATTAACTAACCTAGCTGTTGTTTTAGTGTTAGGCATTGTCTTAAGTATTGTATTTTCTGTCACAGGAATGGACTCTAGAAGCATTGGTGGATTATTAATATTAGCTACTGTTTTTGGTTTTGGTGGTTCATTTATTTCTTTAGCAATATCTAAATGGATGGCGAAAAGAAGTACTGGTGCAGTTGTTATAACGACCCCAAGTAATGCAACTGAACGCTGGTTATTAGAAACAGTTAAAAAACAAGCGGACAAAGTCGGTATAAATATGCCAGAAGTTGCAATTTATCAAGCTCAAGATATGAATGCCTTTGCAACGGGTATGAAAAAGAACAGTGCGCTGGTTGCTGTGAGTACAGGTTTACTTGAACAAATGACACAAGATGAAGCTGAAGCTGTTTTAGCTCATGAAGTTAGCCATATTGCGAATGGTGACATGGTAACACTTGCACTTATACAAGGTGTTGTTAATACATTTGTGATCTTCTTAGCACGTGTTATTGGTGGATTTATTGATAGCGCTATGCGTGGCAATAACGATAATGATTCCGGTCGAGGTTTTTCGTATTTTATTATCGTTTTTGTTTTAGAAATGGTGTTCGGTATTTTAGCGAGTACGATTGTTATGTATTACTCAAGAAAACGTGAGTTTAGTGCCGATTCAGGATCTGCTTCATTGGTCGGTAAAGCGAAAATGATTGCAGCACTGAAACGCCTTCAAATGACATCTGAACCTAAACTTGAAGGGAGCTTGATGGCATTTGGCATTTCGGGGAAAAAGAAAAGTAGCTTATTTATGTCGCATCCACCATTAGAGGATCGTATTAAAGCCTTACAAAATAGCCAAATGATGTAAATTTAAGTCATTTAACTCTCAATATCTCAAAAAATAGCATGTATATTCCTACATGCTATTTTTTTATCTGCTTAACTCTGTAAAATCAATTAACCTCTTTTTAACATCTGTAATGCTAGCTAGTTATGAATCTTTGTATTAATAAATTCCTTAAAACGATGACAGCAGTCTCTCTTTTTTTATCTGTAATGAGCTGTACTCCATATCAAAAACCTTTAACTATAGGTGCAGCCCCTTGGCCTAATTTTGAATTTGCTTTTTTAGCGAATGAATTAGGCTATTTAAATAAAGATAACTATTCATTATTAGAGCTCACTTCATCAACCAGTGTTATTCAAGCTTTTCAAACAGCTAAACTAGATGTTGCCTTTCTATCCTTAGATGAAGTTTTGACGTTAGTAGCATTAGGAATCGATTTAAAAATAATATCAGTAATCGATCGTTCAAAAGGTGGTGATGCACTAATGGCAAAACCTGAGATTAAGACATTAGAAGATTTAAAGTGGCATTCAATTGGCTATGAAAATAAAGCTTCAGGTGCATTGTTACTTGATGAAGTTTTTACGTTAACGGACTTAAATAACCAAACAGTACAACTGCATGAAGTAAAACAAAATGAAGTAAAAGATGCTTACTTGAAAGGGAATATTGATGCTTTAATTGTTAGAGAGCCTGTAAAACAACAATTATTAGCATTAGGAGCGCGCGAGTTAATTAACTCAACTGCATTAGGTTTACCTATTATTAATGTATTAGTTGTTCGTGGTGATTTATATTTAGAAAAAGAACAGCAAATAGCCCATTTTTTAAGATCATATTACCGTGCTCATCGTTTCTATGAAAAAAACACACCAGAAGCATTAACCAGTATGTCAGTACGCTTACAGCTTTATCCCTATTTCCTTGAAAAAGCGATATTAAATTCACAATTTATTAACCCTAAGCAAGCACTGATGCGCCTATCTGGTTCTCCTTCTAATATAGAATTGCAAGCAGAGCAATTAAGCATTCTAATGAGTGAAAAGCGTATGCTGGGGCAAATTCAAACAGACCTATCAAGTCTCATCTCAACACGCATTTTAGAACGGGCTATTTATGAATAAATTACGTCAAACTTCATTAATTGTCCTTTTACCTTCAGTATTGTTTATTGTTTTTATTATATTGCAAGGTAGTGTGTTTTTACTTGATTATGACAAAAAACAACATCAACTTTATATTGAGTCAGAGCAAGATATAAAGGGACTCGCAGGTCAGTTACAAACTTCTTTATCAAATTCTTTAATGCGTTTAGAGAAAGCAAGGGCCCAAGACTTCGTCTCAACAGCTGCTTTAAATGAAAATGTAAAAACGGTTGCGGTTGTTGATAATAACCAGCAAGTTGTTTTAAGTAATAATTTTCGTGAAAAATATATGTTTGCCAAATTACAGTTAGAAAGATATGAAGGTCAATTATTAGATCGTGTGATTAATCAAAATGAAATCGTCGTTAAATATTTTGAAGACAGTAAAGAGCTAGTTGTCTATGCACCTTTACAAATGATTTCAAAAGGTAACAGTCTCAACCGAAAATTTAATGGTGTTATTTTCATTCGCTATTCTTTAACGAGTGCTTATAGTGAACTGATGCATGATAGTTTATTCATGTTAATTAACTTTTCATTAATTCTATTAGTTACCATGGCTTTATTTGTTTACTTCATTAACCGTTCATTAGTTTTGCCCTTAAAACGCCTCGCTCAGTCAGTAAATATTACAGATATTACTAATCAACCTAAAATACAGCAATCAGGATTAGGCGAGGTTGGTTTATTACAGCGTGCCTTTGCTAACTTAATTACTGATGTTTCAAATAATATTAATCAATTAGCGGCAAGTGAAGAGCGTTGGTTATATGCCATTAATGCTGCAAGAGATGGTGTATGGGATTGGGATGTTGTAGCGGGTCAAGTTTATTATTCTAATCAATGGAAAGAAATGTTGGGTTACCAACAAGAAAGTATCAGTAATGACATACTGGAATGGGAAAGCCGAATCCACCCTGATGATGTGTTCCAAGTTACGGACGATCTAGGCTCGCATTTTTCTGGGCGAACTTCTTTTTTTGAAAGTACTCATAGAATTAAATGTAATAACGAAGAATACCTATGGGTGTTGAGCCGTGGTCAAACAGTCTCTTGGGATACAGAAGGAAATCCTTTGCGAGTAATAGGAACAATTACAGATGTTTCCCCATATAAAAAATCACATGAACAAGCTAAGGCAGAGGTACAGCTCGACAAAATTACAGAACTACCTAACCAAGTCCAGCTGGTCTCTTATATTTCCAAAGAAATAATTAGGTTACAAAATAAAAAGCTACAAGGTGCGTTAATCACACTTGATTGTGAGCAGTTTAAATTAGCAGGTCAATATCAAAGTGATGAACTTTTGTATTTAATTGCACGGAGATTAGAAAGAAATAAACTCAGCCCAGATTTTGTTTGCCATAAACAAGGTGCTGTATTTGTTATTGTTTTACCTGATCTTCATGCATGTCCAGAACAGGCTGCAGAGCTTACATTAACATTTATTAAAAAATTAGATGTAGCATTAACGTTACCGTTTGAAATCAATAATAAGGAACTAACATTAAGTTTTATTTTTGGCATCACTTTATTTCCAGTAGAAGACATTAAACCAGATGAGTTATTAGAACAATCGTCTGAAGCAATGAAAGCTGAAAATAGTCAGTTTGGTAATATAAGTTTTTATTCTAAAAATATAAGAGAAAAACTACATTTAAAACATAGTTTACGAGCAAAGATACAAAAAGGTCTTGAAAATGAAGAGTTTTCTTTATTCTTTCAACAGCGAGTTGATATTGACGGTAATTTAGTTGGTATTGAAGCATTATGTCATTGGCAACATGGCCAACAAGGTTGGATTGATTCAACTGATTTTTTACCTGTTGCTGAAGAGTCAGGTTTAATTATCCCCCTAGGAGATTGGGTTATTAGACATGCTTTCTTAGAATTACAAGGATGGATTAAGCAAGGTTTACCAAAATATTTTAAAACTTTATCAATGAACGTAAGTCCAAAACAGTTATTACAACAAGAGTTTATCACTTCATTAGAAAAATATTTATTAGAAACGGGTATTGATGCAAACTTAATTGAATTAGAAATTACTGAAACAGTTTTAGTTTCACACACAGAGTTAGTCATTAATAAATTAAACGAACTACGTAAACTTGGGTTTAAATTTGCGATTGATGACTTTGGTACAGGATATTCATCATTTTCGTACCTCAGTGTATTACCTGTTTCGACATTGAAAATTGATCAGTCTTTTATTGTTAATTTATTACAACAGGAAAACCAACAAGTTATTGTTAGTGCCATTATTAATATGGGGAAATCTCTAAACTTAGATATAGTTGCAGAAGGCATCGATAATGTAGATCAACTTGATTTCTTAATTGATAAAGGGTGCAATCAGTTTCAGGGGGCTCTTATTGGAGAACCTTTATCAGCCTACGATTTTCAACATATTCTTTTAAATGAAACCGTCAAACCAAAAAGTTAGAGAGTTAATGAATAAACTTTATAGAATTTGTATTTGCTGTGTACTAACATGTGCGTCTTTTAGTGTTACTGCTGCCATTAGCTATGCTATAAAAGGTACAGATAATGAAAAAGCGATCGCCAACTTAAACGTTTATCTCAGTGGTCTGTCTGCACCTGATAATGCAGATAATGAGAATTATTTAAATGAAGTCATTATTACCAGTAAAGAAAGCTTAGTTGCTTTAGGTTTTTATCAATCAAAAATAACAACCTCTATTAGTGGTGAAGAGACTAAACAAGTTGTAACGCTAGATGTTAATTTAGGTCCGAGAACCACCATCATAAAGGTTGATTTGAAGCTAACAGGTGAAGCGTTAGATGATCGTAATTTCCAAGCATTGTTACTTGATTTTCCAATAAAAGAGGGGCAATTTTTAGATCATGGAGAATATGAATCAGCTAAAAGTCGTTTCAAAAGCCTAGCTCAACGTTATGGTTATTTTGATTCCGTCTATACAAAGTCTTCTGTTGAAGTGACACAAAAAGACAATACTGCCATCATTCATTTATGGTTTGATAGTGGTATCCGTTACCAATTTGGTGAACTAATATTCGATATAGATACCCCAGCCGAAAAATATATTCGCTCATTGCTTAATTTTAAAGTTAACGATCCATTTGATACGGCAACATTAAATGCATTTAACCAAAGTTTAAATCAAACCGGTTATTTTAAAAGTATTACTATTTTACCGAATATGGAAAAACAACAAGGTCGATTAATTCCATTACATGTTATTACTTACATGCGCCCTGAAGACTCATTTAATACCGGTTTAGGATTTAGTACTGATGAAGGTATTCGTGGTAAATTTCGTTGGTTTAGACCATGGGTAAATCAATATGGTCATTCAATCGATGCTAATATAATTGCATCAGTTCCAAAACAAGAAGCTTCAATTACCTATAAAATTCCCATTGAAGATCCAATCAATAACTATTTTTCTATTCAAGGTGGTTATAAGATGCTTGACCAAAACGATACGGATACAGACCAATATGTTCTTAGCTTCAATCGGCATTGGTTGTTAGATAATAATTGGTTACGCACTATTTATATTCGCTACGATAAAGAGTCAGGTATTCAAGGACAACAAGTATTTTCTACAGCTTTAATACTGCCGGGCATTAGCTTTAGTAGGACTCGAAGTCGAGGAGGTATCAATGTAGATTGGGGTGATAAACAGTTAGCCTATGTTGAATTTGCTAATGAGAGCTTATTTTCAACAGATGATGTTGTTAAAGTTTATGCTCAAGCTAAAATTATTCGTACTTACAATGAACATCAGTTTGTTGCATCGGCAGAAGCTGGGGCAATCTTTGCTGACTCTATTACTAATGTCCCTTCTTCTATGCGTTTTTTCACTGGCGGAGACCAAAGCATTCGAGGTTATGACTTTGAAGAGGTTGCTCCCAGAGATTCTATCGATGATTTGATCGGCGGTAAGTATCTTGCTACAACAAGTTTAGAATATCGTTATCCTATTACACAAAATTGGAAGTTTGCTGTTTTTTCTGATGTAGGTACAGCAACCGATGATTTTTCTGAAGAATTATCAATGAGTACAGGAGCAGGTGTGGTGTGGGCTTCACCTGTCGGGCCCATTCGTTTTTATATTGCAAAACCACTAACGGATACCGATGACTCTTATAAAATTCACTTAATGATTGGGCCTGAATTATGAGGTTTTTTGTATCACTCGCTAAGTTTACAAAGCGTTTATTATTTGTTTTTTTTGTTCTTGTCGTATTAGTTATTTGGCTGACAAATACCCATACAGGTAATTCTCTTATTATCAGTGTATTAGAAAAAATTGAACCACGCTTAAATATTAGTTTAACGGAAGGTAGCCTATTTTATTCGCCTATATATGAAAATATTCGTTGGCAAGATGGTGATACTTTAATTGAGCTTAATAATGTGAGTTATCAGTTTGACTGGGGTTGTATAATAGAAGAGTTCTGCCTTGATTCTCTAACCGTCAACAATGCGAACATTCATATTCCCCAAAGTGATGAACCAGCAGCAGAAGAAAGTGAACCTTTTATATTAGAGTTTCCACTCCCGGTACATATCAGACACCTTGATATTAATAACACTCATGTCAATGTTGCTGGTATTGATATTGATTTAAAAAAATTATTACTGACTGCTGATGGAGAAGGTCACGATTTAACCTTAAATACGAGTATAAGTGGATTGACGGTTGTATTAGCTGATGTTGAAGATCAACCTACGACAGTACAAAAAACAACGCCTAACCTTAATAACCCAATCACTTCTTTTCCTGCAATTCTAACTGATCAAACCTTACCTGAAGTCGTATTACCATTTAATTTGATTGCCAATAAATTAAATATCAATGATTTTAAACTAATTCAAAATAAAGAAAATATTAGTGTTATTAACGACTTAAAAAGTAAATTTACCTTTATTGGTTCAGAAGTGAAAATTGATAACTTTAAATTAGATATACCCGAAGCCAATGTAGATATAAAAGGTAATATTGATTTAAGCAAACGTTACCCGATGGATATGGAAGTCATTATTAACGTAAAAGAAGTTAAAGAGTTAGCACCTAGCACTTTATTAAAAGGTCAAAAAATAAAATTAATAAGTAAAGGTGATTTAGCTGACTTACATTCTGAAATAACATTAAGTCATTTAATTAACGCCAAAATTAATAATGAAGTTGATCTCTATAGCGAGAATTTACCACATCAATTAACTATTCAATGGGACAAATTTACTTGGCCTTTAACCGGTCCTGAACAAGTAACAACAAGTAAAGGTAACGTATCGAGTAGTGGAGATCTTAATAATTATACGTTAGATATTCAAACTCATTATGCATTACCTGAATTACCTGCTGGAGATATAAGTCTTCAAGGGCAGGGTGATCTTCAGTCTATGGCATTAAAAAAATTATTGATTAACACACTACAAGGTAAAATATTATTAACAGGAAAACTTAATTGGGTAAATAATATTACTTGGTTGGGTGATTTAAATATTAATAATCTCGACTTCAAAGAACTTAGTGATACTTACCCTGCAACACTTAATGGACACATTAAACAATCAGTTACTGTCCCATTAAATGACAGTAGTAAACCTGCATGGGCATTTAGTTTCCCTACCATTGATTTAAAAGGCTCATTTTTAAATAAGCCATTAACGGTTAACGGCGCAGTTAATGGAGATGAGAAAGCAGGGTTTAACGTCAACAATCTCAACATCATTAATGGTGATAATAATGTTAAAGTTAACGGAAAAGTAGCTGAAAAAAATGATCTTGTTTTAGACTTAAATATTCAAGATTTAAGTAAAATTGTCGTAGAAACAACAGGAAAAATTATCGGTAAAGTAACGCTAGCTGGTAGTTTAGAAAAGATGCAGGTTAATACTAGTTTAGAGGCTTCTAATATTAGTTACTTAGAAAACAATGTTGAGCGTTTAAGTTTAAGTGGAAAAGCAACTATTGCTGATATTCCTTTTGCAGATTTAAATGTTGATGCTAAAAACATAGTCGCCAATAAACAAAAAATTGAATCTTTATCCGTCTCTATCAATCCAGAAAATGTATCAACTAAAAAAGTAGAGCATAACGTTAATATTGCATTAAAAAGTGATCTAGCCAGTAGTGATTTAAACATATTATTTACTCAAGAATTAAAGAGTTGGCAAGCAAAACTCAATGAAGGCTTAATAAAAACAACGCAGGGATTACTTGTTTTAGAAAAGTCTTTCACGGTGACAATGGAAGAAGAAGTCATCAATTTAACGGAACATTGTTGGTTTGCGACTAACGATAATAATGCCAAGAATGGCCAACTTTGTATTAATAAGTTCAATGCTGGTGATAATGGCAATATTAACATTAATGTTAACGACTTTTTAATTTCCACATTATCGCCATTTATTCCTAAAACACTTTCACTAGAAGGCGCTTTAGATGCTGGTATTAAAGTGGCATGGACGAAAAATAAAAAACCAAGTATTGATCTCACGGTAGATGGCAAAGACATTGCTCTTAATATAATGGCAGATGGGAATACCCAAAAACCAATAAATTATCCAGTTGAAGCATTCCATATTGAAATGCAAACAGATCAAGAAAAAGCTGATTTCATTTTAGAAGCTGTATCAGATGGTTTATTAAATGCCAATTTAAAAGGGCAAATAAAACCCTATGAAGCGACACCAGTAATTGAGGCTAATCTAGATTTATCATTACCAAATTTTGATGCATTTTCTGCTCTTATTCCTCAAGTAGATAAGTTAGCAGGTTACCTTAAAGCAGATGTGGGTATTAGTGGGCAACTTGATAAACCATCTGTTAAAGGACAAGTAGTAATTACAGATGTTTCAATGAAAGCACCAAGCTCACCAGTCCAAATTTCTGATTTGAATACTGAAATTAGTATCGATAATAACACTGCAACCGTTAATGGTTTTTTCTTTACTAACAGTAAAAAAGAGACAAAGAAAAAACGAAAATCATTTATAGATAAATTAATCTCACTTAAAAATACTGCGATTAGTACGGTGAGTATTCCACAACGTATCGCCAATTTAGCGAATGAAAACAAAGAACTAGTAGAAACTGACGGGCGTGTTGATATTACTGGTTTGATCGATTGGGTAGATGAACTTAAAGCTACAATACACCTTCAAGCAAATCAAATGCGTATTGAAGATTACGGTAAAATAGAGCTTTTTCTTAGCCCCAATATAGACTTAATTTACGATAAACACATTAGTATTGAAGGTGTTATTAACGTTGATAAAGGCAATATTACTGTTAAAGAGTTACCTGCAGGCGCGGTTAATGTTTCAAAAGATGTCATTGTAGTCGATGCAGAAAAGCAAACCGATAGTGCTGATTTACCAATGAAGATGAATGTAAAAGTATCTTTAGGTGATAAGTTACATATTAAAGCAATAGGGTTAGATTCTTATATCAATGGAGATTTATTAGTAAGAAAAGAATTAACCAAAGAACTGACTGTTAATGGGGAGTTATCTTTTTCTAAAGGTAGCTATCGTGCTTTGTCTCAAGAATTAGTTTTACAAAATAGCCGAATTATTTTCCAAGGCCAAGCCGATTCCCCATATTTGAATATTGAAGCCATACGAGATCCAACGGATATTGAAGATAATGTAACGGCTGGCGTACGTGTAACAGGCACACCAGATCAAATACAGCTTACGATATTCTCAGATCCTGCAATGTCACAGCAGAATGCACTTTCGTATATTACCCGTGGATATTCAATTGAAAATGTTACTGCTGATGGTAACTCCAGCCAACTGGCTGCAATTTTAATAGATTTAGGAGCAGGGCAGACAGATGGTGTCATAAATAATATCGGAGACAAAGTAGGAATTAAAGATTTGTCTTTAACGTCAAGTGGCCAAGGTAGTGAACAATCTGTAGGTATTAAAGGAAAAATAGCACCTGGTGTTGAAGTAAGTTATGGCGTTGGTGTTTTTGATTCATTTACCATTTTTGCTATTCGTTATGAATTGTTTAAACAATTCTACATAGAAGCATCAAGCGGGTTATACCAAGCAGTTGATGCTTACTATGAATGGGATTGGGATTAATAGTTTCGTTATTTTCTGCCTCATAAAAGTAATTCTATTTCTTTTTATGAGGTTTTTCATCTCTATTACTTACCATTATTAATGACTAATCTATCATTGCTAATTATATCCATATTACTATAAGCAATTGAATATGTTAACTATACCTTTAAAACTAAAGCCTCAATATTATTATTCATAGAATTGATTTTTTATTAATAGAAATAAAAAGCAATTCATAAAATAGTTTAGTATCCAGCAAAATTTATTTTATACCAATTTAAATTATAAAAGGGTGTCTATATTGTTTTAACTTTTATTTAATATAATACTAGAAAAATCAATAACATTTAGATTCAATAATTTTACGATAATAAATTAATATTCTATGTTGATGAATAGATTCAATATTTCTATTAAATTTAAAAATACGGCTTATATTTAATTAACTTTTCTATTGTTAGTATATAAATAATATTTATTTTTTAATAGAAAACTAATAATTTCTATTACCGATAGTAATCAAAGTATATATAAATAATTATAATTTATTCTATTAGTATTTTTAATTTATAACACTAAGCGTTAATTATTTTATATTTATTCTAGTAAACAGAAATAAAGTTTCATTGTTTTAAAAGTTCATGAGCATTATTTTATTCTGGTTAACTAAATTAAAAACTAATGTTGGGTATGAATACATAATCTAAAATTAATTTATCTTAAATAAAATATAATATTGTTTATTAAAATAAAGTCTACGTAAAAATTATAAATGATAAAATAATGTAGAGACAGATCAGCTTAAAAATTTTATATCGGAAATAAATACATAATTTAATTTAGTGTTGATAAAGTATTTTATATTTATAGATTATTAATCGTAGTGAAGATTAAAAAATAAAACTAAATCCGATAGTAATAACTTAAATTATTTTATAGTTATTTTTTTATTCAGAATGGCGTACATATTATTTTAAATAATTAATTTTTTAAAACAAACAACAGTAAATAAATATGACTCAGTAGGCTGATGAATAAAACTAATTTCAAGATTATATGTGTCTATTAAATCTCTTAGCACAAAGTTAATAGTTTATTAGTTTGTAAATATAAATGAAAACGTAGTGTAATTATTTAACTGCTAAAATTAGCTAATACTAAGTTCACAACGACTCAAACAACAATATCAACAACTGCGCATAATGTATATTATGTTAAATAGGATATTTAAGTAGATAGACTCATTCGCTATCTATTCAAATATCCTATCGTATTGAACATAATCCTATTTAACATAAAATGTATAATATACTATTATCCTTATTCGGCGGTTTTACGTTAAATACAAAGTTATAACGCTTAAACAGACTATTTACTAATGCTTATTTATTAAGTTATATAGATAAACTTAATCATATTTCAAAATATTAACGATTAAATAGTTTTTACAGGCTCTCGAACAAGCCAATAAAACAGGATTTATCAGTGAATAAATCAATAATAGCTATATTTTCACCGTTATAGACCTCAATATAAGACAATTTAAGTTCATTCGTTTTATATAAAAACACTCTGAATCCCTTGCTACACATGATATTAACGTTATTTTCAATTTAAAATGTTCGCTGTACATTAAAATCTGTAAACTTATTAAGGTAATCTATCTTAAATATTAAAGCTGGGTACCATTAAGCTCTAAAAATATTACTAAATGTTAAAATACAATAAATATTAAAGCTGGTTACCATTAAGCTCTAAAAATATTACTAAATGTTAAAATACAATATAAATGTAACTTAAGAATTAAAATAATTTTAAATTAAAAATACATATAATTTTAAGTGCCCTATTAAAAAGTAAATTTAATTCACTAAGTAGTTTAATATTTTTATTCTTTTATTCTTTATTATTAAATCTAATTTAAAGAGAGTTTCTTTTTTATCTTCTCTTTCCATTCAGGTGCAAGTTCTTTTAAAGAATAAGCTTCAGACAAGACACTTTTATAATCTATATAACTCTTATCAAAGTAAGCTTGAAAAAGTGTTCTAATTGAAATGTTATGTGAAGCTTCTTTTTCAAGAACAACTTGATCACCTGTTTTTGCTACGCCAGATTCTATAACTCGAAAATAAACACCGGTACAATAATGTTGAGTAAAAAGTTTTAAGATACTTTTATTATCGAAAGCGATACCAAGTTTGAAACAAGGTACTCTTGGTTGGCTCACTTCAAGCAGTGCAGTGCCAACCCTAAATTGATCTCCAACACAGATGTCTTTCTCAGATAAATTAGAAATGGTAAAATTTTCCCCGAACATTCCAAATGAAATGTTTTCATTTTTAAGTTCTTTTATCCAATATTCATAATGAGCAGATGAAAAAGCATAAACTGCTTTATGTTCTCCACCATGGTTAATAAGGTCGGCTTGTTGATCGCCAATGATATTAGTCTTAGTAATAACAACTTCATTCGAGGTTGGTGATTTAAAAATACCAGTTTTAATTTCTTTATTATTATGAAATATTGTTTTTACTTTTGAAATGTTAGTGGAAACTATTTTCATTTTAAATACCGTGTGAGAATAAAGATGCAAAAGAGAAAAATAAAATCATTAAATAAAATAGTTTAAGTATCAAACCACCCTTTTAATTTATTGGTTGGAAATCATTCTAATTCTTTCTGCAGGCACGCTTAACTGATCCATTAAGTAAAGTTTAAAAGCCTTTTCGTAAGGTTGATTATCGACAGATTTTTTCATGCATAATAGCCATGCTTCACTCTCTTCAATACCTACTTTTAAATGTTTATGTGCCATAGGAATATTAATGCTTCCATAGTGCTTCGTATATAATTTAGGTCCACCTAACCAACCTGATAAAAAATAAGATAACTTTTTTTTAGAATCTGATAAGTCTGTAGAATGCATACTTCTTATATTTTTTGCTTTTGATAGCGTATCCATATTGTCATAAAATTCATTCACAAGTTTTATAATGCCGGGTAATTCGCCCGCCATTTTATAAGAGCTATCACCTATTCCGTATCCTACATTGTTAGATTCCATCATTTACCTTGTAAGTAAGTATTTTTAAAATATATCAATCGCTATTTATTTTCTTATTCAGAATATTAATTTCTACTGGACGCTATTTTTGATTTCTTGTTGTCTCATCGGCATGCTATCAACCTCTCTGAAAATGAAATTCAAATTAAGCTCAGCACCTTTAGCTTTTATATGACCATCTTTACCGATCAGTAGTGCTTTATCTCCTTCGATTGGAAATCTATTTTTAGTATTACTTAGAAATTCATTTGATAGCGTATTTGAATAATTTGTTATTACTTCTGACTCTTTGATGATAAACCAGACGAGGTCACGTTCATTTATTTTTTCTTCATATTTAGTAAATAACCTTATATTTACAATATCGTTATCTTTACCAGTTGAATAAATTAATATGATTCTATTTTCCCAACGTAATTGATTAATATTTTGAAGTTCGTCCTGGCCAGAGTAAACAACTGTAGAAAGCAAGAAACTCATTATTAACATTACATATTTCACAGGTCGCGCTTCAGTTTTCAACATAAATATCACACCCGAGCAATTAATTATCATAAAATAAAAAGATAAACCTCCATAATGTCTTCAAACTTACTACATATTTCACTTCTATAGTGTACTCATTGAAACGAAATCTTAAATAATAATTTAAAAGTGAGGAAATACAAATGAAAAATAAATTAACATTAGTAGCATCAATATTAGTACTAAGCTTTACTTTCACGTCACAAGCTAATGCAAATAACTATAATCATTCACACAATCACTCAAATAATCATTCAAAGAGCACTCATAAAAATTCAAATAACCATCAACAAAATAATAAAAAACAAGTTACGCATAAAAAAGTTATTCATCGAGTAGTAGAACAGAAGCATCAAAATGTAAAACAAAGATCTTCAAATACAATAATCAAAGTTGAAAAAATTCATAGCCCATTATTTACTATAGTTCTTTGGTAAATTATTTTAATAATCAGCTAAAGAATAGAGTTTATCTTAATTTGCATATCCAAAACTATCACCAAAATGATTGCGGATGTGCCCTTTTCTTTCATTGTTACTTATTATATCGGCTATGGTAATACGAATATAATTATAAATTCGAAAAATAATGTAATGGCGATATTTACTACTAAATAGAATGTTTACTAAGATTAATGATTTTTTCTTGTCGTAATTTTTGTTGATTAGGATCGTTTAATGATTTTTTTAAATTTTCCCAAGATAAAGGTTTACAGAAAAAATAACCTTGGATCATGTCACAGCCTTGTTCTAACAAAAATGAATATTGCTCATAATATTCAACACCCTCTCCTACTGTTTTTAATTTATATGACTCTGCGATCGAAAGAATAGCTTTAATCATCGTTGACTTAGTTTTGTCTGCTGAATTTAAGTTATCAATAAAAGTTTTATCTATTTTTAAACAACTCACGGGATAGTTTATCAACTGAGAAAATGCTGTATATCCAGTGCCAAAATCATCTAATGTAAGATTAATACCTAACGCATTAATTTCTTGAAGTGTTGAGACACTCATTAAATCAGCTTCTACTAAACTAGTTTCAGTGACTTCTAGTTCAATTTGTTGAGGCTTTATTTGATATAATTCTAACAACTCTGTTAATTTCTTAACAAAGTTAGGGTTATGTAATTCTACTGATGAAATATTAATACAGAAGATTAAAGGTATTAAATTTAATAAAGAGAACTCACTTTTTATTTGCTTAAAAGTTGCTTCAATAACCCATAAGTCTATGTTTTTTATTAAGTTATATTCTTCTGCTATTGGAATGAACACTTCGGGGCCGATAGATTGTAATGTCTGATCGTTAGCCCGTAACAACACTTCAACACTGACCATATTCAAACTTTTAGCATCAAATATTGGCATGAAATTTAAATAAAATTTATCTTGTATGATGGCATTTTTGATTTTTTCAGCTGTTTGTTTACGAAAAAAGATATCTTGAGATACTGTTTGGTTAAAGATCTTAAAACGATTTTTCCCATCTTTTTTTGCATAGTACATTGCTGAGTCAGCTCTTGCTAATAACTCATCAAATGTATTAATCTCTTCACTTAAATGTGCAATACCTAAACTTGCTCGTGCATAGGGCTCATGTTCTTCAAGCAAAATAGGTGATTCCCAAACACACAGTAAACTGGCGGCAAAGTTTTTTATTTGGCCTTCTTTTAAGCCTAAAATAACTAATGCAAATTCATCTCCAGATAATCTAGCAAATGAATATTGAATATTTTCAATACAGTCTAAATAGTTCTGAATATGTTGGGAAAATCCTTTAAGTAATTGGTCTCCTACTTTATGGCCATAGGTATCATTTACTTTTTTGAAGTCGTCTAAGTCTAAATAAAACATGTATAGTTTTTGACGATTAACACGGGATGAAATTTTTTTATTAGTCCAATTACTTATGCCTTGGCGGTTAAATAATCCCGTTAAAGAGTCTGTAATTGACATACGTTTTAAAATGTTATGCTGAAAAGTGACTAGGAATATAACAGTGATTAACCAAATTAATAATATAAGTTTAAGTAAATTGGCTTCTGTTATGAGTTGACCATATAAAACAATACACTGTATTTCAATATGATAGTCACCAAGTGTGTGCATACCATCGGTTAATATTTCTAAATATGAAACGTTTGATAATTCGACTTGGCTGTCACTAAAGCCAACCTTATATTGCTCGACCCACCAATTATCGACTTGTAATGCATCGAAAGGGATTACGACAGGCAGTTCATGTAAGCTAGGATTATACGAAATACTATTAAACTTGAGTGATACAGTATCGGTTAAGTTAGAATAGGTATCATTAAAATTTCTAAATGTAATTTTTAATTTGGCTTTATCAGAAGGTGTTGTGTATTTAATTATTGCACCTAACCTATTGAATTTAGTTAAGTCTAAACCATTATTTCTGGTTCCATCAGTCAATGGGATACCAATACCACAAAAGTTGTATCCTTCTTGTTTTGTTAATTTACATTGTATCGATATACCCTGTTTATCATCTACATTTGCATCAACGTATATACTATTTATTAGAATTTTAGGCTTTTCATTAGTGTTAATTAAAATGGGATATGAGGTGTCCACTATGCCCAAACGATGTGATAAAAATGCCATGATAGATAAGCAGAATAAACCAATAATGACTTTAACATTTTTATCTGAGAACACAGCCAATCCTTTTGCAATAATTCAATAAACTCTAAGATGGATCCATACCTAAGCAGCTGCCATAAAATAATATTTTTAAAGTAACATATTTATCAATATACATAAACTAAGATATTTTTAATGTCAAAAAGATACTTACATGGGAGTTTTTGCATTTCTATTTATTCTCACTTTAGAAAAATAGTAATGTAGATGAAGATTAACTATGCCACTACAGACTTTACCTTATTTAACATATTGGTTAATCATGACATTTGTCTATATTGAGTGGTTAGTTGAAATACTTAATTTGAAATATTGTAGAAAACCTTCCAATTATGATTTATTGGAAGGTTTGATATAATATATTAAAAGAATTTTTACCGTTCGATAATAAAAAAAACATATTCAATATACGTTTCTTAGGTTCAGATAATAAGTATCTACAGTTTAAATAAAATGACGTTTAACTCAAACAAGATAAACAGAGACATCATTTTATTAGAGACTAAAAATCATTTATCTTGTTATTGATAACAACAGTTGTAGCATTTTTTTGCAATTTACTTTACTACATGCCCCTATCTTGTTTTGTACTATGACATCATAAAAATGTCTTATTGTTCATTTATAAAAAACACTTTTTGTTTAATGAAATCATCAACAGGTTCACCAAAGTTCATCGTTACACTTATCCGACAAGGTGTAATTTCTGTATCGACGTTGATTATTAAAAAATTATTTTTACCTGTTAAACTAAACACTGTTTCTACTAATGCATTCTCGTGTTTATATAATGGCCCATCACCTTCAATTAATTTATCTAGGAACCCAGGGGCAGGCTTTCTGGAAATACCACTTGAAGTAATATTCATTAACCTCGCATTAGGCTTATCTTTAAGATGAATTTTAAAAGCACTTGCACAATGTACATCACCACTCAATAAAGTAACTGGTATTGTATTTTTATGTGAAAAAGTACCTAAATGTTCTAATAAAATATTTCGTTCAGCGATATTCGTATCGTTACCCCACTCATCTTGAGCATCATCTTTTGTACCGCCTACAGCCAATAATAAATCGATACTATTCATTATTTTGTCGTTCCAATGTACAACAGGCACTGGTGATACGATAAAAACGGCTTTAAGTGACATCGTTTCTGGTCTTTTTAACCAAGCGACTAATCTAGCCATTTGCTGTTTGCCTAATAAGCGTTCGCCATCATTATTTTCAACATCATGATGGCCTCGCATATCGAGCACATAAAATCCTGTTTCGCCTTTTATAAAACTATAATCCCATTGGTTAGAAGGCGTGCTAGGGTTATGGTCGTGTTGGAATTCTAAATACACTTCACTTGCCGCTTTGAAAGCTAGTTGGCAAATTTTTTCATTTAGTTCATGATTATCCCATTGGAAAATATGGTCTAGTTTATTTGCTCTTTCTGATTTCGTTAATGACCCCCAACCGTCCATAATTTCATGGTCATCCCAAATCATATATTGAGGGAATTTCCTAAAAGTTTCTAACATCGCAGGTGTATTCCAATAAATTCTATAATAAGTACGATAAAGCTGTTTAAGATATTGTTTTATGCCATTTTCATCAATCGAATCATTATTGGTTTCATTTATATTAAATGCAGATGCTAATGTTTTTTTATGTTTAGCTAACCAATCCCATAAATCTTCTATTTGAGGCTTATTTTGCTGGTGACTAGATTGTTTATAGCGGCCATGCGTATCACAGTACATTTGATCCCCTCCGCCGATCACAAAACTTGCATTCCGTTCACTTAATTGTTCATCAAAATGTGGCCATAAACCTTCTGAAAAAGATCGATGTCCGAAGGGATCATGGCAACTATAAAAGCCAAATGAAAATTTCGGGTAATCAACAAGATCAGTCTTAAATATATAAGAAGTACGTATACCTAACTCTATTTTTCGATCTATTGAAGAATGGAGTTCACCAACAGCCATTAAATAATAATAATATTTTTGACCTGCGAGTAAATGTTCAAACTTGAACGTATGTGTTTGTCCAGTGTCAGAAGAGATGTATTTGTCTTGGTACTTTACTGATGAGTTGCTACTAAATATAGGATCAGAAGGTTGAATGCTATAAGGGTCAATATCGAGGGGGATGTCTGATATAAAAAGTCGCCAATCACCTTCTCTATAAACTCGAACCCATATATTTGCTTCAGTAGTTGCTACATGGCCGACGAAAGAAGCTGAACTTAGTTTAGATTGCATTGATTCAAAGTTATCTGGGTTAGCTAATTTACTCATCTTTAAGTCCTTATAAAATATTCGTTAATAGAAGATAATTAAATAAGATTAGAATATACGACTTGTTATTTATTTTATATTTAAATTGCATTTTAAGTATTTAAACTGAGTTGCAACTCAAAAATATATTTTATTTAAAATTAATAAAATCAATATAAGTCATTGTATATTAATGTTTTATTGTACTTTTATGAAGTAAGACTTGTGGGTTAGCTAATTTATTAATAAGCCTATTTGTTTGGAGGTATAAACGGTAGACTGCACCTATTGCATGCTTCCTACTTTTCATAAAGATGACATCATTCAACCAACTATTTTAGGCTCCCTTTTAATTAGGATTAACAAATATGGCAGGTTTAAGCTTATTAACGTTACTAGACGATATCGTCGTTGTATTAGATGACGTTGCACTAATGAGTAAAGTGGCAGCTAAAAAAACAGCAGGTGTATTGGGCGATGATTTAGCATTAAACGCGCAGCAAGTCTCTGGCGTTCGAGCGGAACGAGAAATACCAGTAGTCTGGGCCGTTGCTAAAGGGTCTTTTTTAAATAAAGCGATTATAGTCCCTATTGCATTAATATTAAGTGCTTTTTTACCGACTGCCATTACTGTTTTGTTAGTCATTGGGGGAATATATTTATGCTTTGAAGGAACTGAAAAAATAATACATTCCTTGTTTTCAAGACATGAAAATCAACAAGCTAAACAAGCGCGTAAAGAAGCGAATGCAAATCAAGGTATTGATTTAGTTGACTTAGAGCATAGTAAAATAAAAGGTGCTATTCGAACTGACTTTATATTATCCGCAGAAATTGTGGTTATCGCTTTAGGTACGATACCTCAAGCAAGCTTTTTAACTCAAATATTAGTGTTATCTACCATTGCTATTGCCTTAACCATCTTTGTATATGGTTTGGTTGCGATTATTGTAAAGCTAGACGACTTAGGCTTATATTTAATCTCTTCCGCGCAACAAAACAATAATAAATTTAAAAATATAATGGGTGAGTTTCTCATAAATGCAGCACCATTATTAATGAAATTCCTAGTGATTGTAGGCACTATCGCTATGTTTTTAGTAGGAGGAGGAATCATTGTTCACAATGTTCCTTTAGTAACAGATTTTATACACCATATAGAACAGCCCTTTTTAAATATGGGGGCTTTACTTGAATACATTACACCGACCATTTTAACTGGATTAGTTGGAATGTCTGCCGGTCTTTTGTGTTTTTTATCAGTAACATTAGCTTCAAATTTACTTTTGTCGTTGAAAAAATAATGAGTAAATAATGAAGACCTTACGAAAGTTTCATCGAGCCCCAATACGTGTTTATCGTATTAAAAGGCTTTCTACAAAGTTAAAAGCAAAACGAACGATGCTCAAGCTAAAATTGGCCTTAGCCCAAGAGAAACAAGAAACTAAAGAGATGTTAGTAATATATAAAAAATATACACAAGGTCAAGCTTCTAAAGAAGAAATGAAAATAGCTAACGAGCAGTTTGTCGATGTATTAAAAGGCATAGGGTTAGGTGTATTCGCTGTATTACCTTTTGCACCTATCACAATACCAGTGATCATTAAGCTAGGAAGATTAGTTGGCGTTGAAGTCATGCCAAGTGCATTCACTACTAAAAGGGACAATAGACGTATTGTTAAAGAGGAAGACAAACAATAACTGTGTTTATCTTTTATCAACGACTACTATCGTCAATCATCCCTTAATGTTATTAGCATCAGCGAAAGTTTTTATTCGAAGGTGTTTGTACAAAAATGACCTTTGTCCAGAAATTATCTTAACTTGTTTATCCAACCTATTATTAAGATGTAGTCAACAATATTGCCTCTATAAGAATCAAAAAATGCTATGCAAAATAAAAGAGACCATAGTATCTATAAGTTCTTTCTGTATAATGAACGAGTGTTCCATTAAAACTATTAAGATAAACAGATGAGTAAAGTTGCAAAATTCAATCGTGAAGAAGTCATCGATAAAGCCACTAATTTATATTGGAATAAGGGCTATCACGGTACTTCTATGCGTAATTTACAGACTGCAATCGATCTTCGACCTGGCAGTATTTACGCTACTTTTGGTAGTAAAGATAATTTGTTTAAAGAATCTATCAATTATTATGCAGACCAAACGGGTGAATTATTACAAACATGCTTAGCGCAATCTGAGAGTCCTCTGACAGGGCTTAAATTATTTATCAGAAAACTTGTTATTGATAACTTGGATGGTAAGCCGAGTTGTATGTGCATGATTGTTAAGTCGATATCTGAACTAACAGAAACTGATAATAAAGAATTATTAGATGAAGCAAAAAGACTACTTGCTAACGTAGAAAATAAGTTCTCTGAAATCATAACTGAAGCGATGGGACAAGGTGAGATAGATTCTGATAAAGATGCATCAGAACTCGCCAGTTATATACAAGTACAAATCATTGGTTTACGTACTTATGCCCGAGTTAATAGTAATAAAGAGACGATTAATAAATTTGTTGATGAAATCTTCATAGGCTCACCTTTTCATTAATCTACTGTTTTATTTTCAAAAAACAACCTTATCTAATTTAGCTTATTGCTCGTTTCTTCAATGAACCGAGCTTTTGCCCCCTCTAGTTATACCAAAAGAATTAATAAGGTGATCATTCTTGCTGGTTAAAATTACCCCTAACTGCGTTGTGAGTTTTGAAGTGAGAACAACTATCTCCTACAACTCACGCCTTATTAGTGTTAATTTTTCCTGCGCAATCTCTGATCACTTATTTAATTCCATTGGTATTATTGTTTAGTTGTTAATATCTAAGTTTGTAAGTGTCTATTTAAATACCTTTAAAGTAATAATTAAACGAATGCTTTTCATTAATTCTAACCGTTTAGCTGTTTGATATTTTTTCGAATATTCTAATTTTGTTTTATATAAAAAATACAACTTTATATATTAAAAATAATTAAAACCTTAATTGAACGAATGTTCCAAAATAACTTGAACAAACGTTCATGATTAGTTATAGTAGATTCACTTAATGAGAAAGAGCTTCTCATTTCATTACTAAACTAGAGAGAGTAAATAATGAGCGAATTTAAAATCCATACAGTAGAAACGGCTCCTGAAGGTAGTAAACAGATTCTTGAAGGCGCAGTAAAACAGATGGGTGTTGTACCAAACCTTTTTGGAACAATGGCTGAATCTCCAAGTATTTTAAAAGCCTATACTCAACTTCATGAACATTTTACTAATACATCTTTTAATGCTGAAGAATTAACAGTTGTATGGCAAACAATTAATGTGGAGCATGAATGTCACTATTGTGTTCCTGCACATACAGGTATTGCACATTCAATGAAAGTAGACCCTGCTATCACAGAAGCATTACGTAATGACACGGCTTTACCTACAGCTAAACTACAAGCCTTAAAAGACTTCACATTAAGCATGGTTCGTGAGCGTGGTAATGTTCCTGCAAAAGAAATGGAAGCATTCTTTGCGGCTGGTTATGGCCAACAACAAGTACTTGAAGTTATTCTAGGTTTATCTCAAAAAGTGATCAGTAACTATGTAAACCATGTAGCTCAAACACCTGTTGACCCAATGTTTGAATCGTTTGCTTGGAAAAAATAATTATTAATATTGATGCTGATTGAGTCCTGCAAAAATATTGTTTTAGGGTGGTTGTTAATATTAACAACCGCCCTTTTTTATATTTTTAAATTGCCTAAAAGTTAGGTTACATTTTACCAGGTAATATTTCTATAAGCCTACTTATACCCATTACCATTCAAGGTGCAAACTCACTGCTTCCCCTCTGGATCGTTAGCTTGAAAACTAACTCTGCGTTGTAATCTTCGATGAGGACTCGATATTGCCATCATATTTTGCTTCATGTCGAATCCAAGCGAATGACTGAACAAAGCACATTGAAAGGTAACGGGTATATAATGTTAACCTTTCAAATTAGTCTATTAAAATCACATAGATCAATTTCATTACTATTTTCATATGATTTAACATCAACACAGTATTGCATCGTATTGATAAAATATTTTTTTAATAAATAATGACCTGTATCGGCCGCCACTATATGTTAACTTAATGAATATATTTAACAGGTATACAGTCACTTTTAAAGTCTTACAATCAAGTTAATTGTTTGAAATAATTATTAAAGAAACGATTTAATAAAAGAAAAAATTGAAGGTTTATGATAAAAAATAATAAGCCAGTGAAAATAACATTGGCACATATAAATGATACACACTCTTACTTTGAACCCCAACCGTTACAATTACAGCTTAATATTGATGGAATAAATCTATCTCCTTATGTTAGTAATGGTGGATTTTCGCGCATTGCGACAAGAGTTAAACAACTTAAGTCTATTGCTATACAAAATAATCGAGAGTTTATATTTGTACATGCTGGAGATTGTTTTCAAGGTACCTTATTTTTTTCGTTGTTCAAAGGTAAAGCTAATTCGGATATGCTCAATGCATTAGGCATTGATTTGATGACCATTGGTAATCATGAATTAGATATGGGTAATGAACCTGTTGCGACTTTTCTAGATCGAATAAAATTTCCTTTATTAGCTGGTAACTGGGATTTATCTAAAGAACTTAACACTAAATCACATCAGTTAAATGGTCGTTCAAACTTATTTTCTTATCAGTCACACGAACAAACTGCACGTTGGATGACACGTATTGTAGATAATGAACCTGTTGCCATCTTTGGGCTTTCAATCGATAAAATGGCAGATATTGCAAATGTAGATATAGACACCCCTTTTGTAGACGCTTTTAATACCGCCATAAATACCGTTAAATCAATTCAAAAAACAGGTATTAACAAAATAATATTAATTAGCCACCTAGGGTTTGAAGGTGATCGTGAATTAGCCAATAAAGTAGATGGCATTAGTTTAATCGTCGGTGGTCATACACATGTCCTGCAAGGAGACTTTACAGACTTAGGGATTAAAAAAGAGTCTGAATATGGCCTAAGAATCAATGATACCTATATTGTTCAAGCTGGTTGTCATTCACAAGCATTAGGGCATTGCGAAATTGATTTTAATGCAGATGGGTCAGTCAGTACTTTCAATGGTAAAAATGAACTTCTTATTGGCAGACGACTATGTGTTGATAAAACCTTACTAACGACTCACGATGATCAATACTATGAGAAAGCTAGACTTTATCTAGCCCAACATGACAATGTAATAGTATGCAAAAAAGATCCTCAATTACAAAGTTTGCTATTGGATAAATATATTCCAAAAGTACGGCAACTTCAAAAAACAGTCATTGCAACTATAACTGAAGATATGCGGCACATTCGCATACCGGATCTTAAAGGAGGCAGTGAAATAGCACCTTTAGTTGCCGAATCATTTGTACATATGATGAATCATAATGGTCATCAAATAGACTTTGCAATACATAATGCAGGCGGTGTGAGAACCTCACTAAACAGTGGCAATATTACTGTGGCAGATATTGCGGGTAAGTTACTTCCCTTCGTTGTTCCCATTGGTGTTTATCGTCTTAAAGGAAAATATATTGCTCAGGCTTTAGAAGGCGCCATTAATAACGCTACAAATAATGGTGTGATTGGAAGCGGTTCAGGAAGCTACCCTTATACACATAACCTGAAGTTTAATTATCATGGTGACCACCCTATTGGTAAACGTATTGTTGAACTTAGTATTTATACGAAAGATAATCGTTGGCAAAGTATTGATGATGAAACAGTATATTACGGGAGCTCTTCGGCTTATACAATGAAAGGAAAAGAAGGTTATGATGCAATAACAATGATGGAAGATGAAGGTGTTATTACTCAACATTCAATGGCAGATTGTTTTATATATTTTATAAAAAACATTCCAAATAACTTGATCCTTAAAGTTTGAAGATAATAATAAATTAAAGATTATCGTAAATAAGCAACACATATTGGATGTTATACATTGTAATCATATAATATATAAAGAAGCCAAGTAGGAATAATACTTACTTGGCTTTTAGTTATTTCTATTAAACTTTAACTTATTTTGGATTCTTCGCTAATACCACATCGATATCGGCAGCACAGTGGCGCTCTGGTGCTTGTTCCCACTCTTCACCGAAAGAACGGTTTACAATACGTCCACGTTGAACACCTTCACGTTGCTCAAGTAATTTAGCCCAACGAACTACGTTTGTGTAAGTATCGACTTGTAAGAACTCTGCTGCATCATATAATTTACCAAGTACTAAATTTCCGTACCAAGGCCATATAGCGATATCTGCAATACTGAATTCATCACCGGCAACAAACGTATTTTTAGCTAACTGTTTATCTAAAACATCCAACTGACGTTTGGCTTCCATTGCAAAACGATTGATTGGGTATTCGAATTTTTCATCTGCATAAGCATAAAAATGACCAAAACCACCGCCTAAAAATGGAGCAGAACCTTGCGCCCAGAACAACCAGTTGAATGTTGTTGTACGAGCAGCTCCTTTTTCAGGCAAAAAATGACCAAATTTTTCAGCTAAATGAACAAGGATCGATGCAGATTCAAATACATTAACATCTTCATCACCCGATTTATCGACTAAAGCAGGAATTTTTGAATTTGGATTAACACCAACGAACCCAGACGAAAATTGATTGCCTTCACCAATATTAATCAAGTAAGCATCATATTCAGCTTCTTTAACGCCTGCTGCTAATAACTCTTCTAAAAGGATCGTTACTTTTTGGCCATTAGGCGTACCAAGAGAGTAAAGTTGTAAATCGTGTTCACCAACAGGTAATTCTTTATCATGTGTTGAACCAGAAACAGGTCTATTAATACTTGCCCATTTGTTCCCGCCATTGGTATCGTGAACCCATACTTTAGGTGGTACATATTGCTCAGTCATTTTAATTCCTTACGCAAATAAAAAGTTAAACTTTAGGGTAGTTAGATGGGAAGAATGCACGTTTTGCTTCTTCATCAAACTCTTTCTTGAAAGTTATATCTTGGCCTATATTGCGAGCACGTTCAACTGCTGGGCGGCCATTAATGCTATCAAACCAACGTTGTAGATTTGGATAAGGTGTCAAACCTTCTTCACCTAATACAACCGGTGCTTTATCTATCCAGCCCCAAGCTGAAACATCAGCAATAGAGTATGAATCACCAACAATAAATTCACGTCCTTCAAGATGTGTGTCTAACACTTCATAATGACGTTGTGCTTCACGTAAGTAACGATTCACTGCATAGTCTAAGTTAGCAGGAGCTGCATGTCTAAAATGAACTGATTGGCCAGAGTATGGACCAAGACCTGATGCGATAAACATTAACCAAGATAGCATTTCAGCACGATCTTCAGGCTTACCAGCTAATTCTCCTGTTTTTTCAGAAAGGTACATAAGAATCGCATTCGAATCGAATACTCGTGTCTCGCCATCAACAATCGCAGGAGCTTTAGCATTTGGATTAATTGCACGATATTCAGGTGTATGTTGTTCACCTTTTAGAGTGTCTAACGGAATGAGTTCAAAAGGAAGACCTGTTTCTTCTAGGAAAAGAGCAATTTTCATTGGGTTAGGTGTATGGTGAAAATAAAATTTGATCATGTGACACTCCTTGTTGATTGAACACTTATTCAAACACGAAAGTAACGATCGTTCAAGTAAGTTTTTAAATAAACTTCGGAAATTGAATTATTGTGCTTCTATGATGATTTTTTATTAGTCGTTTTTATTAATGGATTTGTTTAATTGGCAAAATAAAATAAGAAAAAAGTTTATTAGTAGCTTAACTAACAGTAAACATTGAAGTGCCCTCTTTGCAATTGTTAGAATGCCACCTTATTACTTTCTAAAAGAGAAACAATGGCAAATTTTAACGTTCACCTCAATACAGCCATCATTACCACCGGGCTTGGCTCAGCGACTTTATTGTCCGCAGAACATATTGACCTTAACAGTGCACTTTGGTTATGGTTTTTAGGCACCATGGGTGGCCTACTACCTGATATTGATTCTGATAATTCTACGTCATTAGATATGATTTTTAATTTGTTCGCGTTAAGTGCTGTTCTCATCGTACTCAGTTTTCTTACCACTAACTTACTGCTCCAAATTAGCTTCATTGAAATTATTCTGCTGCCTTTGATGGTTTATTGTTTTATGAGATACATAGTGAGACCTATCTTTGAAAAGATAACAGTGCATCGCGGCAGTTGTCATTCATTGTTCTTTCTATTGTTTTCGGCACTATTAACGACACAAATAACGTGGCAACTCAGTGAACAAGAAACATTAACATCAGCCACTTTTGCTTGGCTTTCTGGTGGATTTATTTTATTTGGCGGCTTGGTGCATCTATTATTAGATGAAATGTATAGTGTCGATTTAAGCAATATTAGAATTAAACGATCTTTTGGAACGGCATTAAAATTAGCGGACTTTAATAATAAATTGTTAACCTTGATAACCATAATATCGATTGCTGGATTAGTTTATATTGCTCCACCCACAAACGAAGTTATCATTGCATTAAGTGATTGGTCTAAGTTTAAATTGTATGCTCTCAACTTTACAGTTTGAGTCTTAAAAATGTAGATAAGAATTTATATGACGAAACATCAGAATAAACACTTGAAACAATAAAACGGTAAGCAACAAAAAAGCGAATCAAATTCGATTCGCTTTTTTAATTATTGGCGCTGATCTGGCTTATTGAGACTTAACCGCCTTGTTTGAATAAGCTAAGTCATTATCTATATAAGCTTTTATAGACTCATAAAAGCTTATAACCCTTCAAATTTAACCAGTATGTATCAGACACCAATATAAGTGAACACGCTGAGTCTTTAAACTAGCTCAGTCAGCATCTCATCACTGTATTCAAGCAGTGTACCACCGCTTGTTACTTTACTAATGTAGTCCGGGTTAGCAATAATAGGACGTCCAATCGCAATTAAATCAAATTTATCTGCTTCAATTGCTACTTTTGCACTGTCATAGCTATAACTACCAACACCCACTAGTGTCCCCGTGTAATTAGCACGTAAATATTCAGATGTCGTTTTACCTTCTAATGTATCGAATTGCATACTGTCATCAAAAATACCACCATGAACATAGGCAAGTTTTCTATCTGCTAATTGTGGTAATAGGAAGTCAAATACTGCTTTATCTCGAGCGTCTTCGGTCATGTTAAAATAAGCACCCGGTGATAATCTTATTGACGTACGATCATTACCCACCGCTGCAGTAACTGCATCAACAATCTCTAATGCAAAACGAGCCATGTTTTCAGGTGTTTGCCCGTATTGGTCAGTACGCTCATTCGCTGCATTATGTAAGAACTGATCAATTAAGTAGCCATTTGCACCGTGAATTTCTACGCCGTCAAACCCTGCTTCGATTGCGTTTTCTGCCGCTTTTGCAAAATCAGCGATTAATGATTTAATATCATCCAATGTTGCTGGTTTAGGCGTAATATAAGTTAATTCACGCATACGCGGCACTGAACCTTCAACACCAATAGCCGATGGTGCTAGTACGTCCCCATCAAAAAAATGAGGATGTGCAACACGCCCTACATGCCAAAGTTGTGCAAATATTTTCCCCTTTTTTGCATGAACAGCTTCAGTTACTTTTTTCCAACCTTGTATTTGTTTTTGTGTAAATAACCCAGGTGTATTCGGATAACCTTGGCCATCAGGTCTAATAATGGTTGCTTCAGAAATGATTAATCCTGTATCAGCACGGCGTGCATAATAGTCTACAGATGCCTGTGTCGGTACTAAATCTTCATCGCTCATACAACGAGTTAAAGGCGCCATTAATATACGATTATTAAGGGTAATTGTGTCATTCAATTTGAATGGAGAAAGTAATGCGTTAGTCATTTTATAAATCCTTGATTGGTAGAAAATCAACTTGCTTTATCGTACTTCAATCGGCTTGTATTTATGCAACTGAGAATATATAACTGAGGACTAATTTTTTTAATTCAAGGCTTGTTGGACCGATCGTTCAAATAAAAATAATTTAACTGAATTTTGTAGCTAGATTAACCCCAAAAGAATGAACGAAAGATATTGATAGGAAGGTTGTTCAAGTCATAGTATAAGACAGACAAACCACTCCCATTGAACACTTAGTGACGCGTCTATATGAAAAAATATATTTTTTAAATCAATTAAATAAAAGTTATTTTAAAAATGATAGATATCAATAATAAAATACCCATCTACTTTGAGCAAATGGGCATGATATATTTTTTGAAACAGTGTTGGTTGTACGTTTATTAATTAAGAACCTACAACATCAAATGATAACGACTTGTAACGAATCACAGCTGTGCCTGCATCTTGAATATAGGCCCCTGATTTAAAGTAGAAGCCATCTTCTGGCCAGTCACTATCAATTTCATGATCACCATCGCTATTAGTATGCTCTTTATCTGTATCATCGCAATTAGCAGCAGCATATTCACCACTTTTTTGGCACATTAACGTGCCATTTAATCCATCCATTTTCATTTCTATTACACTATCTTTTACTTGTACATAGAAAGAACGATGTTGATTTGTGCTCACAGTAGGATTTCCACTACTGTCTAACCATCGATAAGTATCATATTCCGCATCACATGTATCTTTATCACAAGCCGATAACCTGACTTTAGCTTCATAGAATTTAGTACCCTCTTCTACTATTTGAGCAATACGCATTAACGGTGCACCGATATTTTCACTATCTGAATTATGAACTTGCAATACGGTTACTTCGTCTAAACCATTCGTTGTTGAATTTACTTTTATAATACCTTCCATAGTATTCGTATCTGAGCGATTAAAATCAGTTAAATGACGAAATTCAGTACGTGAAGATTTTGCTCCTTCATGGGTAATTTGCATATAATTTTCACCACTAGGCACTCTAAAATCATCTGTTACGTAACCATCAAAAGAAAGGTCAGGATCGCTCGAACTAGCATCAGCAAGCTTTTTAGATCCATCTGGCGATGTTAATTTAACTTGGTCAAGAGCAGATTGAAATATGGCTGTACCTGAGCTGTTTTTATAATTATAAGGTGCTGTATCTGCAGCAAGTACACTGCCACTGAATACTGATAATGCTAGAACAATTGATTTATTGAGAGTAGTTAATTGCATTGAGTTATTCCCTTAATTTTAGAATTACTATTAATTGGTTGTAAAGTAAGTAAAAAAGGAAGTTATAAATATTTGAGCTATTCGTTTGCCTTGTGCACAAACCAATGTCTTCTATTTAAAACGAACCTATTATTCAACTTTTAGACAAAGTAGTTGTTCAAAAACGGTTATTCAGAAATCACATTAAAATATCAATAAAAACAAAAAGTAATGGTTATTCTTTCCTGCTTTATGGCATCTGATAATGAAAACCTGGAATGAAAATAGCACCTACAAAGAAGTAGAAAAGAGAACGAGTTTAAATATGAAGGGTTACAGACAATATAGATAAATATCATCAGTATTATGTGATTAAAGTATTTTTATCAATTGTTTGCTATTGACTTTACTTTGATAATGATTATCAAAATCAAATAAAAAAGATTAAAATGACAAATTAACAGCTAAATAAAGGCCTCTGAATGATCAAAATTGAGTAATTAATGTGATAAGCATTAACATTTAGCATATAGGAAATGATGAGGAACTAATTTATACTGATCGATGAATTATTTAAGATTACGATGAATTTGAGAGGTAATAATGGACATTAATGGTAGTGTAAATATACATGCTCAAGCAGTAACTGCATTGAGAAATGATCCGAACACCTCTAATGCCCATCATCAAGCGGCAAGAATACAAAAAGAAACACAAAGTATAGATAAAGTAACAGCTGAACAACCTACCCCAAAAACGACATCTGTAAGTGAAGATGTGGTGAGTACTCGGTTATCTGAATTTCGATCATTTTCAGCTGATAAACCTATAGCAGCAAACGAAACTATTGGCAGTTTAATAGGCATGTCTGTGTAACAGCGTGTTCTAGGTATCAAGCACATCTCAGGCTATTTTTTATTAGGTGGGCTATATTATGTGAGCTATATAATGTGACTTAAGTTGTAGGGACAGTGACAGTCGTCCTTCGTTTACATTTCTTACTGCTAAGTAAAAGTGATTAACCTAACAATAAGATATTGGGAACTTAACAATAGAACATCTATGAGAGCAGCTTATTTGAAACTACTTTAATCAATATTATAAATCTACTACATTAATTACCCTAGATGATTTAAACACCTCAAAAAATAGAACACTGCGTTTTAGACGTCAGTGCTTCAAGCACTTTCATTCCTTTATAAGAGTTACCATTAGCATTTAATTTAGGGCTCCAAACCGCAATACAAAACTTACCCGGATGGATAGCAACGATACCACCGCCAACACCACTTTTACCAGGCAGTCCGACTTTGAAGGCAAAATCACCAGCTTCATCATAAAATCCGCACATCAACATAACAGAGTTAATACGTTTGGCTCTTGTTGGGCTAATAACGCTTTGATTTGTAATCGGATTAACACCACCCGACGCAAGAAACATAAAAGACTGAGTTAATTGTTTACAGGTCATTTCAATTGAACAAAGGTAAAAATATAAATCTAAAACAATATCGATATCATTATGAATATTGCCAAAATCTTTCATTAAATTAACCAACGCATAATTTCTATAACCACATTTTTTCTCTGACTCTGCTACTTGATATGAGTAATTGACGCTATCAATACCCGATGTTTCACGAATAAATGTTAATAAATCTTGCTTAGGCTTATCTAAACAACTTACTAAAATGTCGCAAATAACAATAGCCCCCGCATTAATGAAAGGATTTCTTGGAATACCTTTTTCGTACTCTAATTGTACTAACGAGTTAAAGGCAGAGCCTGATGGTTCAACACCTACACGCTTCCATATCTCTCCGCCCATAATTTTCAAAGCGAGTGTCAATGACAATACTTTAGCCACACTTTGAATTGAAAAAGATTCCTCTGAGTCACCAAATGCATAATGTTGGTTATCAATGGTCGTTAAATGAATACCCAACTTTTTGGGATTTACTTTTCCTAATTCAGGTATATAAGTTGCTATAGTGCCAATATCATCAGTTTCTTTAAAATCAGATGTTATTTCAAAAAATATTTTTTGGTAATCTATGGTATTTATCATTTATTCAATAATCCAAAGTAGTGGTAGTTAATGTTGTTTATATATGATGATTAAGTAATCTGTAGGGAATTTTTAATACTACATAGCAAATTATTTAATAAGATAAACAATATACTTAGTAAATTTTTTATAAACAGATTAATTACCACAAAAACAATTATTTTTATTAGCTTATACTGTTCATATATCGTTTATTTTATGTATTTAAAATAACGAGTAAAACTTTTCAATTATAGTATTAATATTTGATTAGAGTTAGCTTTGACATATGCAAATTAAGCTACTTTGAACAACCTATTACTTATTGATTTAGAAAACAAAACTGCTGAATTTATTTACCGTTTTTATATCTTAAAGTATCATAGGCATTTAATTAATTCATTTCACGTAAAAGGTACTCCATGAACGTTTTAAATCAGCAAGGTGAAGTGATCGAGTTAGATACAGGGTTTCGTTTTTCGGATGCTTTTTTTTCTTTATTAGAGTTTGTAAAAATCCCCTGTCCTGATGATGATTTGCGTTGTACAAGTGAACTGCAATGTGATCTTTTTTATCGTGACACCATGAATTATGCATTTATAGACTCTCACAATCAGCATCTTGCCGATGGACGTATCGATTTAGCAGCTAAAAACTTAAATGCAATTAATAACTTATCATTAGATCATCTCACTGGATTAAAGAAAAAAGAGTTCTTAGAGCGAAAACTATTAAGCTTAGAAAATGAAATATACCTTGGTCTACTTACCGATTTTTCGATGATAATGTGTGATTTAGATAAATTTAAAACAATTAATGATGAATTTGGACATTCTGTAGGTGATGATACTTTAGCTCTTTTTGGCTTACTTTTAAGTGAAACATTACGACCGTCTGATTTTGGTTATCGATATGGAGGAGAAGAGTTTCTAATTTTACTTCCTAACACCAATTTAGAAAATGCAATATTAGTGGCTGAAAGGTTACGAATGGTTATTGATGAGCGTTTACAAATAGGAAATTATGGTCTTAATCAAGTAACAGCCTACGATCTTTCAAAATCGCAAATGTTACCTGACGAAGCAAATATTAATGATGCGTTTTTTTTCGCTCGGGATGTCACTTGCAGTTTTGGTGTCGCTAATTATTTAGAAAATGACCAATCAGCAGAAGCATTATTTGATGCTGCTGATGCAAATTTATATATTGCAAAGCAAAATGGCCGAAACAAGGTTTCAGCATAAAAATACATTATCAAAATGCTTACACATTTTTATAACAGTCTCTTTGACTCTTTCCTCTTACACTCCTAATGCATTTTTTACATAATAAACAATGTAATTAACGTCTGCTTTTCCAATAACGTTCAAATATGTTAAATAAACCTGCTTATTAATATCTCATTGAACACATTAATTTTGTTAAATACTTTATTTTTTAATAAGAATATTAACTTAAAATTCAATGCTCTGTGTTTTGGTTATTATGTTAGCGTGAACTGCATCGATTTAATTAACTCAAGCTTGTATAAATAAGTTAAAATAGAAAACTATTATTTTCAGCTTTGAGCCTTTTATATTAATGACCTCTGATACAACGAATTTTACAACAGATACAAGTACAGCCAACTTCATTGACCTTGGCCTTATTTCACCTTTACTCGCACGATTAACTGAACTTGAATATCACCAAGCCACCCCTATTCAAACCAAAGCTATTCCAAATATATTAGCGGGACGTGACTTGATAGCAGGTGCTAATACGGGGTCTGGTAAAACCGCAGCGTTTGCATTACCTCTTTTGCAAAAACTGTCTTTACATTCAGATACGAGTAAAAAAACGAATAGTAATACCGGCGAAGGTAATTATGTATCAGGGCTAATTTTGGTACCCACTCGTGAACTTGCTAAACAAGTTGCTGATAGTATTAAATCTTATGCAGTACATTTTAATGGTGTAATTAAAACGGTTGCTGTATTCGGGGGTGTTTCAGCTAATACTCAAATGCTCGCCTTACGTGGCGGCACAGGTATATTAGTGGCGACACCAGGTCGATTATTAGATTTAATTTCAAGTAATGCAATCAAACTTGATAAAGTAAAAACCTTAGTCTTAGATGAAGCCGATCGTATGTTAAGTCTAGGCTTTACTGACGAATTAACTTCGATACTTGCTTTATTACCGGCACAAAAACAAACTTTATTGTTTTCAGCAACCTTCCCTGAACAAGTAAAGTTATTAACCGAAGCATTACTAAATGATCCAATTGAAATTCAATTACAAAGTGCTGACTCAAGTACTTTAGTACAACGAGTATTTACAGTAAATAAAGGCCAGAAAACGGCTCTATTAGCACATTTGATTAAGTTACATAACTGGCAACAAGCTTTAATATTTGTAAATGCAAAAAACAGCTGTAATCATTTAGCAGATAAACTAGCTAAACGTGGTATTACTGCTGAAGTTTTTCACGGTGACAAAGGGCAAGGAGCTCGTACTCGAGTTCTTGATGCTTTTAAAGCTGGCGAAATTCAAGTATTAATTGCTACCGATATTGCAGCTCGTGGTTTAGACATAGATAAACTACCTGTTGTAATCAACTTTGATTTACCAAGAAGTCCATCGGACTATATGCATCGTATAGGTCGAAGCGGCCGTGCTGGTGAAATCGGTTTAGCGTTATCTATTATTGACCATGAAGATTATCATCACTTCAACGTAATTGAAAAAAAGAACAAATTACGCCTTGAAAGAGAACAAATCGCAGGCTTTGAAACGATTGAGTTTGTTAAAGATGTATTTGCTTCAGGTGACAAACCGATGGCTAAACCTGAAGGCACGGGTAAGAAAAAGAATAAAAAACAACCGCAAATTAATGCAGATATTTGGTTAGGAAATAGTTAAATTCTACTAAATTGTAGCGAGATACAAGGATAGGTTTTTATGAAGTTTCTATCCTTGTCTTATCGACTCTATTGAACAATTAGAATTATTCAAAAAAACGAAATCAACAAGAATAATACAAATTCTTTAACTGCTTACTCGAAGTGGTTTTATAATACTTTTTCTTTTATTAATTTATATGAAATAACATATAAATGACTAATACTTGGATAGATTTCTTTGATGACATTTTTTAGTGCTGATAGCGTCATATTCTCTTGTTTTGCATGAATATCTGATAAATCAGAAAATAAAATAGCTTCAACTGATTCTATTTTTAATACGCAAAACCATCGATTTTGTTCATAAGTTGAAACTTGCACAATACTTCCTGGTAGGAAATCCTTCTCGGTATCATCTCTAATAGTTAAGGTTTTCTTACCAGATAAAATATCAGCTTCAAAACGTTCAAAAAAAGTTATTGCAGTAAGACTCAAAATTAATACCTCATATTTTAATATCATCAATAATTCACTTATGACTTGTATCATCACACTATTTAACCCTTTGAAGTTATACCAATTACATAAATAGGTGTTCTAAACTTCTAAGAGAATTGAAGGGTAAAGTATGCACTGTATTAACAGTACATACTCACTACAGTCTTCAACTATTTTTATTCATAGCCTTTTTATGAAGTACGGTAATAGGCTAATATTCGTCCTAAATTCTCAGTGCCATTTGATAAGTTGTTAGTACCTAATGAAGACTGATGTGCAAAGTCACGAATAGAGTTCGATTGATCTCGAATTCCACTGAGCTCGGAAGAAATATTATTAGCAACGGAACTTTGTTCTTCTGACGAGGTGGCAATATGAAATGTCATTTCGATAACCGCTTGCGAAGACTCTGCGATAGCGTTGATATCAGTACCTATCTCTTTGATCAAGGCAGTACTGGTTTGTGCTTGTTCGACTGTATTATTAGTAATATTTGATATGTTATTCGTTTCAGACTGTAGGTCACTGATCATCGACTGAATCTCAACTGTCGCATCTTGTGTACGACTTGCTAGTGTTCTAACCTCATCAGCAACGACAGCAAAACCTCGGCCCATTTCGCCCGCTCGAGCGGCTTCTATAGCAGCATTAAGTGCTAACAAGTTAGTTTGGTCAGAAATTGAATTGATCGTTGTAATCACTTCATCTATTTTTGTCGCATTTGCTTTTAATGTAGCCACTGAATAAGATGTTTCTTCAATGTAATTCGATAATTGTTGTATCTCACTAATAACAAGTCGAACTCGGTTATCGCTCTGTTTGATGTGGTCAGAATTTTGTTCAACGTGTTTTGAAGCACCTTGTGAAATAGTAGTCACTTCTAGTGAAGAAGCAGTCATTTCTTCCATCGCTGTTGCTACTGAATCTAATGAAGTATATTGATGATTAATTTGTTGTTCACTTTGTTTGCTATGTTGTGCAATTTCAGACGAAGTATTATGCAACATTGATGTATTTTCTTTTACCGTATCAACGAGCTCAGATAACGTATCCATTGCCTTATCAAGTGAAGCACCGATAGTACCGAATTCATCACGCCCTTCTATGAAGCCTAAACGAGAAGTTAAATCGCCTTTTATAATCTTTAACGTCGTATCCCATAGCACCCATAATGCACCACTGAGGAATGTTGCAGTCCAATAAAGAATGAGTCCTAATGGTAAAACCCACAGAAATGATAAAGCTAATGAATATAAGGCTTGTTGCTTCATTTCTTGTTCTAAAGAAGAAACAGATTGCGTGAGTGATGCAAATTGTTGAGATGTGATTTTAGTGACTGCAGTCACTTGATCGCTTTGACGATAGGATTCTTGAGAAATTGATGTTATTTGAACGCCCAGTGACGTTAATTTTTCGAGTTGCTTAGTTGCTTCTAATGCCTGTACCATTCCCGTTAACCGTTGTTCAACAGCTACCATAGATTGTGTTTCTATTTGCGTTAATGTGTCCTGATAACTCTTAATAGATACACTACTTAATACGATAAGAAATAAGCCAAAAATAACCCAAAACTTATCGTTAAGAGACATTTTAATAAATAATTTATCCACATTTCTAAACTGAACTTCTTTCATAATATTTCCATATATTGATGTAATATTGTCGCTTCAGCGAGCAAAAAGTAATTATCCAAATTAAATTAAAGTTGTTTTTAAATGACAATTTGGAACTTAACGTGCTGATTAAGCAAGAAAAACGGTATATTTCTATCTCGCTAATGCACTCAGTCTAATGATCAATCTACCTCTAAAGTGTGACTTTAATCACTATGGTTAAATTAATAATTATTTCATCCTGCTTACTTACAAAATATGTTGTTATTCACTTTGTCTTGCCCATTTGAAGTTTATAACTAGCTAATTTTATTATTTTTTATTAACACAAAAACGTTACTTCAATGGAGGGAGTTGTTTTGTTAGCAATTATTACTTTTGACTAAAGGTGACTTTCACTACTAAGTGAATTAATAAAATATTGAATTAGTAAGTAAGTGGATTTAGAGAAGGTAGTATCAATATCATCAATGAGTATCGTACTTGATGAAGGTAACAATTTTTCTTAATATGATATTTAACCAGAATAAATACTTTAAAAGGTATATATATGAAGATATTTATTGATATAAAGCCTCTCGTTTAGACACAAGACAGATTGAATCACCTTGAGGAGTAAGATAAATATTTACCGCACCAGATTCATTTTCAAGTAATAATGTTTTATCGTTCATCGTACCTTTGTACTTAAATCCTTGAAAGGTATCTTCACGAGCGACCAAACAGGCTTTAGGTAGAGCATATGTTTCTACATAAAATACATCACATTTACCTGATATAGTCTGTGCTGCAGCGATTGTGACATGGGAATCGCCGTCACTATAGCCTTTTGATGTCAAACTTGAGTACATACGTTGATCTGCTTTATCTGTGTTCCAATAGGCATGAGTTGTATGTTTTTTATTGCCAATTATAAAATCTGAAGCGATTTTAAGTTGTGGAATACAAGTATTGAAATTATTTTCTTTTGCAATATTAACAATTGACGTCTCTTGACCTGCCAACACGTTGATAGAGACCAACAGCGCAAGATAAACACACAAATTTTTCATTATTACTCTCAGTATAAAACCAAATAAATAGACTCGTTTTATTGAGCTAATAGTTAATTTTTCAATATTTAATGTTTAGTAGATCGTTTAGGAGACGAGTAAGGGGATTAAAATTCGATATTCAAAACCTAACTGTAAGATTACGTTAAATATATTTCCACATCAACAACATAAAATAAAAATAAATATTAAACCATAAAAAAACAAAAACAAGATATTGGTAACGTCAGTTAATTTAATTATTAAGAAAGTAGTTAATGTATCAATGATGAAGTTTTTAATGCCTTCTATATATGCTTTTTACTATAAATAAACAAAGGTTAAAATTTATAAATACATTTCTTGAGCGTTTTTATTATATTGCTTACAATGATGCACTTTTATTTACTACAGGCATAAATATGAACGACACTAAATCAAAACCAGCTCTACCTGATCGCTTTTCTGGCAATCCACGTAGCCCTCACCATATCGCTGAAATTTTTGAATATGAGGTTGGTATTCGTTTTAATGGAAAAGAACGTTTTGATGTTGAAGAATATTGTATTAGTGAAGGTTGGGTAAAAGTCGCTGCACATAAAGCACTAGACCGTCGTGGAAATCCACTACTAGTGATGAAAAAAGGGACTGTAGAAGCTTTTTATCGTTAGAAATTATTGTTTTAATGATAAAAAAAGGTGCTGTATTACAGCACCTTTTTAGTTTGAATTCTTGTTAACAATAAAATCATAAAGAAAAGTTAATGTTTATTGTGGTGGTCCGCCATCCGTACCGGGTCCTAAATCAACATCGCTATCTGCATCGGTATCACAAGAAGCAAATGAATTATCAGGGAGCTCACCTTTAAATCTAGGCCCCATTTGATAAGGGAAAGAAGCAGTTAATGTGCCATCCTCATCTTCTGTTAAGGTAATATGATAATGGTAGCCTTTCCCATCGCCAGTATCATGTCCATTATGCTCATCAAGTACTGCGCCAGTGACTTCTTCTTTTGCGTAATAATAATCTTCGTAATAATAACCATCATCGGCAGCAATAGTATTATCTGATAATGTTGTAACATCTTCACCAATATCAGGACCATCTGAATCAGCATCAACCACGCCAGCGTCAACATCGTATTCATCAACGAGTACACATGTACGCTGCCCTTCTGTATCACAACCACCTTCAGATTCTGAAGCGCCATAATTACGCATTTTCCAACCACTGATTGCTAATTGACCATCACTCTCATAAGGACCATATAATGCATACCCATCAGCAGCAAAACCATAAATAGGTGAATGATCGTTTCCCGTATCATCTAATAATGTTGCTAAACAGTTAGTATAAAAGTGATGATGGTATGTCCCATTTGCTGCGTGTCCTTCACAAATATCAACATCATATTGTTCAGCAACGGGGGCTAAATTGTACCATTGGCTCTCACCATAGCTCATGCCATCACCCCAATTAAAGATCGCAACACCATTAACCATCAGTCCAACGGTGTTTAGCCCTGTTTCACAAACCTCATCATCATCTAGTATATCAGTTGGTGTTACTGGTAAATAAGCTTCAACACTTTGTTCAAGTGGACAACCAGGGCCAGGAGGCCAATAACCAGCTCCGCCTGTATCGTCACAATACTCTGAACTGCTGTTATATCCAATATCTTGACCAAATAGGACAATATCACCAGCAGCTGTCGTTGTGTAACCATCCTCGAAATCAGTAGCAGCTTTGGGGCGATCATCTAATGTTTCAATCATATCAGAAGTAATCGTCACATCGTATTTAGGGATACCTTTCGCTAAAACATAAGTATATTCTACATCATCAACGGTTACTGTTTCCGTTGATTGAACGTCTTCAATCACCCCAACGCCATCATCATCGATAATATACGTAGAGGTAGTAGTATTATTAATAATCCAAGTAGTATCTTCATCGCTGTCATCTAACACAGTGATACTGACACTATCTGTTACCGCAGCATTTTCACCATCGTCCACGCTTACCTGAAAAATTAACTCACTTGCTTCATCTACATCAGGTGCGGTAAAAGTAGGATTATAGCTACTTGTCTCTGACAAAGAGACTGTAGTGCCAGATGTTTGAGACCAAGTTATTGTCACTTCATCATCATCTGTAACCGTTAAATTTAGTATTACTGTCTCAGTTTCAGAGACTGTTTGATCTTCACCCGCATCTACAACAGGTGATGAATTATCAGCTGTTGTAGTACTTTCTTCGACGCTCGTATCATCAGTATCCGTTGTATCAGACGAAGAATCACCACAGCTTGATAAACCAAGTATTAAAAATATATTTAATATTATTTTTAAACTCTCCTTATTTTTCATTTTTTAAACCTCTAATAATAATAATATTTAACTAATTTATAACAACAATGTGCAAATAATGTGCAGTGAATGTGTAACTATTAAAAATTAAATAAAAGGGTTTAAGAATTAATGACAATTAATTTGTTTATATGATTTAACTTATTGCAAAAATGAAGAAAAAACCTAGCTGGACTCTTTTTAATATTTCAAACAGAAAAATCATTTAACAGGGAAGCTTTCAAACTTGTAGGTAATAAAAGGTGTTTTAGCTATATCAACATATAAAGTGGATAACACTTTTTTATCGTGTGCAACCCAATACATGTGACCATGGTTATTTAAGGTAACTGAAACAGTATTAATGCCATTTTTGAATATCGATTTATTTATATGAAGATGTTTACCATAAATTCGTTGAATTTTAATACCATTAACATAAAGGTGAGCATGCCCTTCAACAAACCCAGATTTTTTATTGATACTGGCTTTCATTAATTCCATCATCGATAAAACACTCTCCGGTGGCGGTATAAGGGTATAGCGTTGTAATTCTAATGTTAGGTTATAACCAGACATTGCATCTTTTACGAGATGTAAACTCAAAGCTGGCGTCGCGATATTATCAGGCACGTTAATAGGCAAGTGAGAGTGGTCCATGACTTCTTCTTGTGCCATTACATTAAACGTATTAAAAAATAAAAAACTAAAAAGGTAAATAATCTTCATAAGGAAATCCCATTAAAACTAAACAAAAATTACAAACGTGTTTTATAAAAAAGCGATTAATCAATTTATTAATATGTGTTATTTTGCTTTTTCAATACTCTGTATGGCTTTAACAGCTGAATAAGTTGATACGCCGTAAGGTACAAAGTAGGTCAAGACAATCTGAAAGAATCGACTAATATCTAAGTCCATTAATAAGATAGCACTCCCGTGATTTATTAGAGCAAGTAATGTCCCTACAAACAATGCAACTTTCAAGGCTGGTTTTACCACTTTTGAAGTGAGGGCTAAATCTAGGAATTTGGGAGATTGCTTCGTCATGATGGATAGTCCTAATTATTAAATATTTAGGAATAATACACAAAATATTCTAAGCAGCTACCATTCATATGGCACAGATATAGTATTTGTGTAGTTTTTATGTAGTTTTTATGTGGTTTGATAAGCTCTGAAAGTGAAGTTCGTAGGTGTAAAAGAGGATAATTATTTGTAGAAAATAAGAGATAGAACAGAACATTTAGAATAAACAATTAAATTAATTTCCTTACACGTATATCCGTTACCGTTCAACGTGCTTTATAATCGTTAGCTAGTCAAATCAAGGTGCAACCTGATGGCAATAATTAGTCCTTATCGAAGGTTTCAACACATAGTTGGCTTTCAAGCTAGCACCTCAGAAGCAAAGAAGTGAATTAAACATCTTCGTTGTTAGAAAGTGCCGATTTAACCCGTTAGCTCTTCCTCTTTATGCCTAGAATCTGTTCTCTTCACTGTTTACTAAGTACTGTTTGCTATATTTTACACCTTTAATGGTAACGGGTATCTAGAGTCATTACTTAAATAAACTAATGCATTTAACAACTTAAGAAAGAGCAAAACCTAATCCTGCGATAATAGAAGTTGAGCTCCAATACTGATCCCTACAAGTACAAAGCCGATGACCGTATTTTTTGAATAACTAGGAAAAGAAAATACCTGTAATGATAAAAGCAATAATACTTGGGAAGATACCTTCACCAATAAAAATTGTAACTAAGATACTAGCTATAATTAAATGAGCCACTGCGATAAAGCAAACGCCTAACGTAGCACTTTCAATTTAATTAAAGATATAAATTTGATATCTCATATAAGTGAAAAGCGGAGCCTATTAAAGTCTCTCTCTACGTCAATTTTAAAAGTGAAATTAAACACATAAAAAAACCGAATTTTACAAATTCGGTTTTTAAAATTATTTATATTAAAATTGGTTATCTTAATACAGTGTTAATCCAGCAAATTTAAATGCACTGTAACCACCTAATATACCTGATGGACGAATACTCAGATTTAATTCACCTTCAAATTCAATATCAACTTTCATTTTTTTCCATGAATAACCTGAGCTTAATTCTATAAATTCACTCTCACCGTTAATGACAACTTCTATCATAGCTGTTTCTCTAGACCAAGCACCGGCAGAAAAATATAACGATACAATATTGATTTGCGATTCACCACTTTCTAACTTAATTGTTACACCATTTTCTTCATTCCAATTCATTGACTTATAACCTGAATAGGTGACATCGTTTTGTGTAATAAATTTATAAGTATTAGATGATGTTCTGTTAGTGCCGAAATATGAAATGCTTTCTACACTTGCATCTGAAAAGTCATCATTACCTTTTTGCATCGTATATGTTGTAAACTCAACGCTTGAGACATCAATAGTGGTATCTACCCCAGTATCTACAGATAACAAAGATGCATATTGAATCGCTTCTTCGATATCAACTTCTTCAAGGAATACTGGATCATTAATAACAATACCTGCAAACATTAAACCACTATAACCACCTTGATCTTTATCAGTCGATATTGTTACAGGTGCTGTTCCATCAAAAGTAATGTCAACACTAATATACTGCCATGAGTAACCTCTTGGTAAGGTAATATACTGCTCAGTATCCCCCACTGTTACAACAATAGATGAAGCTTCGTTAGTCCAAACACCTGCTTGCATGTAGAGGGTTGCAACTTGTTTCGCTCCATTAGACTCGATATCGAACGATAGCTTGTTGCCACTGTTAAAGCCCATGTGGACATAACCATTAACTAACTCATTACTATTTTTTTGGAAACTGAAGTAATCACGACTATATTCTTTGACTCTTCCACTTTCAGTATAAAACTCAGCATTCTCAATACTGCTGTCACTATAAGATTCATTATAAGTTTCATCACTTTTAAACGAATACAGTTTTTTATCTCCAATTTCGATAGCACTTGGTTTACTAATAAACTGGTGTGAGATGGTTATGTCTGTATATGTATATTCAGGAGTAGATGCTTTACCTCCTGTTTTAGGAGTGATGGGTTCCACGTCATTTTCACCAATAACAGCTAAACAAGATTCTTCCGAGGGACTTTCGCCAGCTTGATTATAAGCAATGATACGATAACAGTAAGTCTCATCGAGAATTACATCTGAGTCAATATAAGAACTAATATTTGCAGTCAGTGTTGAAATAATTTCAAATTCACCATTAGCTAAAAGACGTTTTTCTACTATGAAACCGTCTTCATTTGAAGAACTATCTGACCAGCTTACTTGTAATGTTTCTGCAAAAATCGGTACATTCATTAAGAATGACAATGATGTAGCAACAATTGCACTTTTTATATTAAAGTATGTTTTATTCACTTTTCCCTCCACAGGATTATCATTTATTAATGCGGTATGGCTTATATTTTAAAGTGGAGGAAGATAACGATCATCGCCTCGGTAACTCCGCTACCATAGACATTAAAAAGTCGATAGGCCGGTGGTTTTGCGTCATAAGGTTTCCCTTATTTTGCCTTTTTCAAGCTATAACATGCAAACATTTAAATGATTTATTTTTTATATTTAAATTTATTGGCAGCAAATTAACTACCTCTAAAAAGGTAGTTCAGTAATTTTAATTTGTACAATTAATTATTAAATTAAAAACGATCCTAATTAATACAGATAGTTAAATTTACATCTAAATAAATATAGATGACGTTAATGAGTAAATAACCTTAAAGTTTATCTTGAAATATTTTTTATAAAAAACTAAAAAATGAGAAATTTAGCCCTAAAACTACAGTTTTTTTGAATTTATAATATGCGAAATTAATAAAAATAATTAATTGTTAAGAACTTACCAAGTGCTACACTACCTCCTAATGGTTATTTTATTGTGGTGATTACAGTTTCTCCACCACTAACATCTAATTCCAAGATTGCTCAACTATGACGACTTATTAAGGCTTTTATGCGTTCTTTATCTATAAAAAATCGATTAATTCTTAGCATTTTACTTACTGTTTTTGTCTCTACAGGGATTATTGCCTTTGTTTCGCAAATGAAATCTAGAGAGTTATTATTAAGTAGGCTAGAGAATTCAGAACTACCTAATTTAGTTCAACGAGTCTCACAGGCAGTCGACGGCGAAATTTCTGAAATGAAAGCAATAACGAAAGCGATTGCAAACAACCCTTTCATTTACAGATTAATTGATAATAATAATTCTATAGAAACAGATCGTTTACTTACTGAATATTTACAAGGTATTGCTAAGAGCAATACCTTGAGCAATGCTTCGTATATAGAAAGGGATTCAGCTAAATATTGGAATCAAGATGGGTTTCTTCGTGCATTAAAAAATGATGATCATGATGCATGGTATTACAAATTCAAAAATAGTGGTTTAGCAGAATCAGCGAGTACTTATACTGAAAGTGATGGCACTATTAATGTTTTCGTGAATTACCAACAAATCAATGGTCGTGGATCTTCAGGTGTATCAAGAACATTCACTGACATTGCAAATTTATTGCGCCAATTTAAAATAGAAGAAACAGGATTTGTTTATCTAGCTAATCAAGATGGCCTAGTTAAAGTACACAAAAACCGTGACTTTGCAGAAACTAAAAATGTTAATGATATTTATCCTGATCTAGATAATAAAACATTGTTTACAAAAAAGCCTTTTGCATTTCAACAAGTAGGAGAGTTCGTAATATCGACTAGTTACATTGAAAGCTTGGGTTGGTATATCATCGCTGAAGTTCCTAAAGCAGAGCTATATGCTCAACTCAATGAGTCACGTAACAATATAATCATCATATTTATCGTCATTATTATCATATTTGTTGGATTTAGTATCATTCTTGCTAATCAACTCGTATTGCCGATTAAAAAAATGGCTGATAACTTTCGTATCTTAGGTGAAGGTGAAGGTGACCTTACTAGTAAAGTTGATGAGGATGGTGCTTATGAGATTTCTGAATTAGCTAAAGGTTTTAACGCTTTTGTAGGAAACATTCGCACTGTCGTTCAAGATGTTAAATCAACGTCTTCAAATATCAAAGATGCCTCTGATAGTGTTTATCAAGATGCAAATATATCAAAACTTTCACTGGATAAACAGCGTGATGAAGCACACCAAGTGTCTGTTGCTATTCACGAAATGGGTTGTACGATTGCTGAAATTGCTAACAATGCAGCTGTTGCAGCACAGACAACTAATGAAGCAACAAACATGACATCACAGGCACAAATAGTAGTTAATGAATCAACCCAAACTATTAGTCATATGGCAGATGATATGGAAGATGTTTCATCTAATATTGAAATATTAGCAAAACGTAGTGATTCCATTAGTAGCGTGCTTGATGTTATACGTGGTATTTCAGATCAAACAAATCTACTCGCACTTAATGCGGCGATTGAAGCGGCGCGAGCAGGTGAATATGGTAGAGGTTTTGCTGTTGTTGCCGATGAAGTAAGAAACCTTGCGAAGAAAACTCATGATTCAACTGATGAAATTCATAAAATGATTACTGAACTTCAAGATGGTTCAAAAATGGCAGTTGATTCGGTACATAAAAGTCGTAAACAAGCAATCCTTGGACTTGATGCAGCAAAGAAAACAAATGTAGCTTTAAATGATATTGTACAAAATGTTCAACATATCTCTGATTTGAACACTCAAATTGCAACAGCGACAGAAGAGCAATCTGCGGTTATCAATGAAATTAATGTACATGTTGTTAACATTAGCGATCGAACGGAAGAAAGTGCAGAAGCATCTAAAAGTATTGAATCTTCTACTGATTTATTAAAATCAATGGCCTCAAGTTTAGACAATTTAGTTAATCGATTTAAATCTTAACAGTTCAGAATCATGCCTTAACCGAGTATAAAACGAATGGTTATTGAAGCAGTAATAAGGCGAATAGAGAGGTAATGAATGATTAAGTAGCTAATTAAAACTTAACGGCTATTTTGTTAAAAAGAAATTATAAAAAAGCTTTGTATATTATCGACTTAAACTTAATGTCGATGTCGATGTCGATAATATAAACAAAGCTTTTACATTGAGTACTTACTCTTACTGTTAATGAATGACTTATCCATCAATACATATTGATCAATGATTGTTTTTTTAATTCCAGTATTTTTAACAGAACTATTTACGTTTTTCAGTTAAGAATAAGAAAACACCTAGTGATGTTAATAGTAATGCAGTACTCATTATAATTGCCACTGGATAATAAAGATTACCAGCTAAATCTAACTGGCTGTATTTAATCACCATGATCAACCCTTCCAATGCTAAAGCGACGCACACAGTGCCAATAAAACGAGGTAATGTTCCACGCAATGTTTCTATTGCATCTTTTTTATTGTCGTCCTCTGGTTCAGAATATTCTTTATGAATAATTAACGCTAATTCAAAAACGGCCAATGCGATAATCCCAGTGTTAATCCCCTTTAATAAAAGCTCAGTAAGGTCAACTTGGTTAATAATGCCATCTATAATATGTTGAAATAAAGAGAAAATAATCGCTGCCGCTAGCCCAAAAAAGATAATAGTAAGTACTTTTGAGAAGAAATTTCTCATAAATGTAGCAATCGTATTGTTCATTGTATCTTCTAATAAAACATAAAATGTAAGTTGACGTTAATATACGTAAAAAGCATTTAATAAGATCTTAATTAGTTTTTATTAAACAATGAAGAATATTAATCAACTCTATACCTGGTTTGGACGAGCAAATAGTAGATAGGTTCATTTTAAGTGTTTAGTAAGTAGGCAGTTGCACACTATAACGACATACAATATGTTCCATAAGATTTGATGTATAAGATTCGAAGTATAGATTTTAGATATAAAAAGAAGAGTGAAAGTAAGTGATATTTTAATCGTTTATAGAATTTATTGACCAAGAATCGTTTATGGGCTAGGTAATCTAAAGGAGGTAGTACTTTTATTAAGACTAAATACTAAAAGCTAAAATAAATAAACTCGATAATGGTTACTTAGCTTCAATATTAATAAGTAGAAAATAGACCCTGTAAATAATAATGAGTAATAAGCGACTTTCAAACAATGTAAAACCGTTTAAAAGCAGCTTATTGAAGATCTAAGGCCTATTACCCACTTATCCCACCTTCGGTTAATTTAGTTGGATCTAACAACACCATCAACTCTTCTTTTGATAAATCGGTGTATTCATCAGCCACCTCTATGATTGGACGCCCTTCTGCATAAGCAATTTTTGCAATCTTAGCCGCTTTTTCATAACCAATAACAGGGTTTAAAGCAGTCACTAAAATAGGATTTCTGGTTAATGCTTCTTTTAATTTTTGTTCATTAACAGTAAACGTTTTAATCGCTTTATCTGCTAATAAAACACTTACATTAGCCAATAATTCAATACTAGATAGTAAATTATTAGCCACTAATGGCAACATAACATTTAATTCAAAGTTACCTGACTGACCCGCGACCGTAATCGCAGCATCATTACCTATCACTTGTGCACCAACCATTGCCGCAGCTTCTGCTATTACAGGGTTAACCTTACCAGGCATGATAGATGAGCCCGGTTGAAGTGCTTCTAACTCTATTTCACCCAGACCTGCTAATGGGCCAGAATTCATCCAACGTAAATCATTGGATATTTTAATGATGGACACAGCGGTTGCTTTTAATTGCCCTGACAATGAAACGGCAATATCTTGAGTACCTATATGAGTAAAAAAGTTATCTGCAGGCGTAAAGTGAATACCTGTCATGGTTGATAAGTTTTGATTAAAAAGTGCAGCAAATTGTGGATCGGCATTAATACCCGTTCCCACTGCAGTTCCACCCTGAGCTAAACTTTGAATGCTCGTTTGTAATCCTTTCAAATGCGCTATGTTAAGCTCTATTTGTGAAGCCCAACCATTGAGACTTTGACTTAAGCGAATTGGCATTGCATCCATTAAATGAGTTCGCCCAGTTTTAATATGATGATGGACAGTCTCTGCTTTGATACGAGTGGTGCTAGCTAATCGCTGCAATGAAGGGATTAAATGTTGATGTAATGCTAATGAAGCACTCACATGGATAGCCGTCGGTATCACATCATTACTGCTTTGACTGCAATTTATATGATCATTCGCCCCTACTTTTTCTCCGTAGATACCACTAGCAATGGTGGCTAACACTTCATTTGCATTCATGTTAGTGCTCGTACCAGAGCCAGTTTGATAAATATCAACGGGAAAATGTGTCATTAATTGAGGCTCATTGAGCAGCTGTTTTACGGCTTGTTCGATAGCATCCCCCATTTTTGGTGGTATTTGGCCTAATGTGACATTGGTTTTTGCTGCGGCAGCTTTAATTAATAATAAGGATTTTATAAATGACTTGGGTAATTGATTACCACTGATTGGAAAGTTGTTAATTGCACGTTGTGTTTGAGCGCCATAAAGCGCTTCTGATGCGACTTCTAGCTCACCCATACTATCTTGTTCAATACGCGTATTTTTCATTTTAATGGTCTCTTATGACGATGTTTCGATAATGTACTTGTATTACTTGTATTTCTTTTATAGCTTTAATAAGGCTAAAATGGTTCATTAAAGACAAACTGAATCAGCCCAAGTATCACAGATAGTTATTTTTAATTTAAAAATCTATAGACTATGCAATAAAGACTGATTAATCATTTTAAGCTCAGTAAACAAACCTTTAACCTGTTCTGCACTGTCTTCATCATCCACTAATCGCTGTAATGTAAATAAAGGTTTATTAATATGGTCTAAACATTGAAGACGCCAATGCATGGGAATACTTTGATCTGATAATGTCACCAATAACAACTCAAATTGTGCTAATAAACAGGCTCGTTGTTCAATTTTAGTGACTAGGCACTGCTCATGATAACCATCATTGTCGATATCAGCATTAAAGTCAGTGCTGAGAAAATGTGAGAAGAGTAATGGGTTATCGACTTCTTCTGCGTATCTAATCTTTCTATGAAGTGCGTCCATCTAACAGACTCCTTTATGATTAATAGCTATCTATTAATGCATTAAAATAAATAACTTAACGATTAATGCATAATAGATGATTTATTCTTTTCACTGTAAAACAAGGCTTGTTCACAAATTTTTCGTTGTTTGTCACTTAATTGTAAGCCGTTCTTCCAGTAGCCCAGTGTTAATGCGATGCGAAATTCTTTGCATATTTCATGAGGTAAATTTAAAGACAATTGTTCAAACAAACTTAACCACCCTATGCTTTTTTCCAATAATGTTTCATGTTTTATCCAGTTCAATAAATTATTAACAAAACACTAATGCAATTGATTATCATTTGCAAATATTTTTTGATTAATAAGATAATAGCCAGAAGACAAAGATAATAAAAGTGTGAGCGTTATAAGCATTGCATGAAAGTAAAAATAAAATATCAAAAGGTATAATAAGAAGTGAATTTGGGGAAACAGTTATAGGGTTAGGATTAGGGTTAGGTTTTAAAGATCAGTAAGAGATGAAAAACTCCATCTCTTACATTAAAATATTATGCTTCTAATGCCATTTTAGCCATTTTCATCGTACTTTCAAAAGACTCACAGCCAGCAATAAATAAGCCGTTGTGACAAAACATTGCGTCATCAATGCCAGTCACATCTTTAAGCGCTTCATCAGACAGTCCAGCCCAAGGAGCAGGTAATGACTTTCTATCCTCAAATGATCCAGGTTCAACAGGAACCGTTTGAATTCTCCATTGCCCTGTTGATGAAGGATAAACCATATACAGCGCTTCTTTAGATAAAGCGTGTACTGTTCTTTTCCAAGGAATGTATTTTTCTAACACAATCACTCTTGCGTCTTCTGCATCATCAATCGCGGCTGCCACGATTGTTTTTGCACTAATACCACCACTCGCAGAAGCAATAAATCGAGCTAATACACGTGATGCAAATTCAACGGCTTCATCAAAACAAGTATCAAAATGACTGTCTTCTTGCCAAGTAGGGTTAAACATTGAAATAGTTTGACTCAAGCTAATACCTTGAGCAACACCTTCAACATGGCCGCAATCAATCGCATCGATGGTAGACACTAAACCTGAATCAATAGATTTAGCGACGTCTTCATTTCCTTCACAGATCTCAACACCATATTTCTGCCAAATAAGGCCGAATGATGAATACGGAATACCATTTTCACGCTGACCAGCACCGCCACGTTGATGATGATCAAAACGTCCTGCATCAGCGTCATATATTCCACCAACATCGATCACAAGATCCGCTTTATTAATCACTTCTAAATCACGTGTACGTATCAGATTAATAGAAGGAAAAATATTTTTAAGAGCCGCGATGCTAAAAACATCATCAGCATGAAAGTTACCGTTATGCGTTGCTATAGTTGTTTGAGTCATTTTTTATGTCATTTTAGAAAGAGATAAGAAGTAGTCACGAATGTTGAATTGATGGTTTTTAAATAGTTAATAAATAAAAATTACAAAGTGGATTCTATACTATGATAGCCAACAAAAACAGGCAGCACCGTTAATCAACAAAGATGCTTTAAATAAACCGTCATTTTAATGGCTATATGAACAATTATTTATTCAAATAGCAGTGAAAGGAAACCAGTATTCGAACATCTTCTTATAAACCTTTATTCAATAGCTTAAAACGAGATGAGCATAGTGCTTTTATCCTGTTTAAAAACGATAAATCTAGTAAGATAAGCACCTTAATTTTATCAAGGAGTTACAAATGAATATGCTGGATGAGATAATTAAGATCCTAACGTATTACCATGGGGAAAATAACTTTAACATGAACCCTCTTGTACCACGTGAAATCGAGCATTATGCACGTGCGGTATTAGACATTCCCGATGATGAATATGTATTGGCAGCAATGCGGACATCTTTTACTCAATTCCATAGAGGTTTAATCATTGGTCGTGATGCGCTTTATTGGAAGAATGATCATAAAATTGAAACCACCGTTAATAAACTAACGTGGAAAGAATTAAGTGACCGTAAAAGCCAATTCCGTCCTCGCCGTAGAATTGTTGAATTAGGTGATGGCGCCGTCTTTGATAATATAGGTTCACATAACAAACCCAGTACTATCGTTAATCTACTTGATTTGTTAATCGATAAATATGAATCCCAAGAAGGCGAAAGTGATGGGTTCATTTTCGATGAAGAAAGTTTAACGGATATGATACGTGCAATCCCAGAGAACAAAGAAGCAATTAAAGCAGAAAGTGCTGCTAGTTCAGCAGATGCTGAAACAGTCAGTTTTATGTCGATTATTAGCAGTTTATTGAAAAAGTTAGTAGGTAAATAGTTGAATAATTGAATAATTGAATAATTGAATAATTGAATAATTGAATAATTGAATAATTGAATAATTAAATAGGTAAATAGATAAATAGATAAATAGATAAATAGCAGTCAGATTGATTTAAAAAAGTAATTAGCTGTCGTCATAAAAAGTAATTAATGTTTCCCTAATCATTGCCTTTATTTAAAAATACCCCTCTATCTACATAGAGGGGGTATCCTCAACAAAGTATAAAGCCTCGTCAATAAGCACTTAACTTCTTTTCTAATACTTTATTTACACTTGCTCTTCTAAATCAGAAGTTAATTGTGGTTGAGAGCGATAAGTCGCTCCAAGAAGCGCAATTAAGGTTGCGGTCATCATAATTAATACAATTGGCCACAATGAGTCATGACTTAATATTGCCGCAACAGCACTAACAACAGCGCCTAATATGTATTGTGTCGCGCCTAATGTTGCAGCCGCGATCCCTGCATTCTTCCCAAAGTAATGCATAAAGCAGGCACTAGCGTTAGGTATAACGCCGCCAATTGTTGCCGTCGTAAGTACAAAACCTGCCACAGTAAACCATAAATTATCAGGAAAAAAGACAGTCGCAACAACTAAAACAACAATACCAATTAACTGCACGCTTAAAAATAATGTTAATAATTGATTTGGTTCATAACGATGTAATAAATGATGATTAATTCTATTCACAATCGATACTCCCAATACATTTAAAATTAATAAGCCTGAAAAGAAAGTTTCGCTCGCTTGAAAATGTTCTATGTAAGCAAAAGGTGCATTAGTTAAAAATGTCATTAATACAGAGAAACAAAAGCCTTGTGCCACTAAATAGCCTAATGCCCTTTTTTCTTTAAAGACACTTAAATAACCGCCGCCTTTAATGTTATTAGTCGCTTTAACGTCTTTTGGCATAATAATCACAACCGCGATTGTAACAATGACCCCCACTACGAATAATGAAGTGAAAATCCACTGCCAATTTAATGCTTTTAAAATAAGAGTTCCCACAGAAGGTGCAATAGAAGGCGCCAACATAGTGATCAGCATAATTAATGAAAACAACCGAGCTGAATCTTTGCCAGCTGTATTATCACGGATAATAGCTGGCACACCGACCACAGAAACACCCCCACCGATGGCTTGAATAATTCGAACCACCCATAACATTTCTAAAGAAGTCGCGTACGGAATAAAAAAACTAGCAATACTGAATATGATAAGTCCCAGTACAATAATAGATTTACGACCAAAGCGATCTGATAATGGTCCACCAATTAACTGCCCTATTGCTAAGCCGAAAATATAAAGGCTAACCGTAATGGATACCATCGAGATATCTGTATTTAAATCTTTTGCCATCACTGGAATCGCAGATAAGTATCCATCTGTAGCAAATGGAGTTAATGCAGAAATACCCGCTAATAAAAATAATAATGGTGCTGATATATATTTGTTCATAAAACCTCTTAACTCACTTTGCATTTATCGATTAAATTGTTTGTCTATTGATTTAATCTTGCTTTCTAGAAAGCTAATAATAAGTGTATTTTATCTTTCTAGCAAGGTATATTAAATAAGTAAAAGAGGTAACCTTATGATCAAACGAACACCTGTTAGTGAAATATTAATTAAAACCAAAAATAATTGGCCCGATTCAAATGAAGGCTTATCACCTGAAATATTGCGTATTCATAGAATTAGCACTTATTTACACCGTAATCTTGAACAAGTATTAAGTCATTACACTATACAGCCGGCTGAATTTTCTGTACTAGAAACACTAAGGAAAGAAAACCAGCCGCATTGCTTAACACCCACAGAGTTATCTACTGCTATGTTGTTCAGTTCAGGCGGGTTAACTAAAGTATTAAATCGTCTTAACGTGGCTGGTTTGATCATACGTATTGATAACCCTAACGATAAACGCGGAAGACTCGTTCAATTAACAGAAACGGGTAAGCGCTTAATTAATAAAGTTATTGTCGAATTACATGCTGATGAACAAAAAAGAATGTCAATATTAAGCGAAAATGAAAAAGCACAATTAAATACGTTATTAGCAAAAATCATCAATGTTTGGGAATAACAAAAAAGAATTATACCCGTTAAATGTTGTTCTTTCAGCCTAGCATCTGTTCACTTCAACATTTGCTGAGTTTTGCAGCTGAATGGTAACCGGTACAGATACAGTTTGGTATAAACAAGTATTCACTTTAACAAACTGATTATAGAAATCCGGAAGAGGAATTTATGAAAAGAATAGATTTAAGTAATACAGCATTATTCGTGGCAACAATGTGTATTTCAATTGCTGCATTAATGATGTTTGGTTCTTCTATTAATTTATGGGAGCCAATTGTCGGTTTTAAAGCGAGTAGGAATTATAATAATATATTAGGTTATATTGCCATCGCCACAGCTATCAGCACACTAATTTTGAATCTCTACAGTAAACAGTTTAAATTTGCTATGAAATCTTTAATTGCTTTAGTACTGGGGTTAGTCATTTTAAGCCCTACAATAGCGAGTATTATCAATGAACCGACTCGTTACCCAGCAATTAAGACATTACCACTGATACTCAAACACCTCCGACATTCTCATTTTTAACAGATAACCGTCCAGGTGCAAAGAATACGTTAGTTTATGAAGGCGAAAATATTGCTCAACAACAAAGACAAGCTTTTCCCAATATTGAACCTTTAATATCTAATATGACAGCCCAACAAGCCTACGATAAAGCATTAACCATTGCAAAATCGATGGGGTGGGAAATTATCGCAGATCAACCAACCCCATTTACTTTTGAAGCCACAGCAAGAACCCCCTTCTTTAATTTCGCAGATGATATAGTTATTAGAGTATCAGCTGAAGAAAGCGGTAGTCGTATTGATATTAGAAGTATCTCTCGTATTGGACGTGGTGACAGAGGTGTTAATGCAAAACGTATTATTGAATTCTCAAAAATATTCTCTAACTAACTGCTAATTAAAATCTGACGAGATACAAAAATGACCACGTTAACAGTGGCCATTTATCTAATTAATTAAAATAATTACCTAAGCTATAAATTAGCTAAGTTCATTTAATCACCATGTTCATAACTATAGTTATCATGACTATTACTTAACTCATAAAAAGTCGCTTTAGTGTAATCATCTGTATCACTTTCACACTCTTCTTGATCATCACAATATTATAAAAAGATGTCTACTTTGAAATACATATAATTATCAGAATCATCATAACAACTCTCAAATATATCAATATCTTCATCAGCTAATGTTTTTCCATTTTGGCTAATAGTGACATTCATATCATCGCCATCGACTGTAATGCTATAAGAAACATCTTTATCTAAAGCAATACCATCGGATGGGTCGGCATCATAGCCTGAATCTTAAAGCCATCAGGATCGACCATGTTGCTTAATAATTTATACCAAGTTTCATTTCCACACCCAGTTAAATCAATTACCTTTTAACTGAATTAGTTGAATTAGTTGAATTAGTTGAATTAGTTGAATTAGTTGAATTAGTT
>NZ_JBAKBA010000018.1:0-80877 GCF_038155225.1 Psychromonas arctica
GGAAATACTATATGGAAATACTATATGGAAATACTATATGGAAATACTATATGGAAATACTATATGGATATGGTATAGGGGAAAGATGAAGGTCGGTTAGGCAATCATTGATTCGCTTTTTCGCTGGTGGACAACGACCCTGTAAATAATTCTGTGTAATTACCATTTTTACAGATGCTTTTTCAAGCGGTCTTCAAACTCTATTATAAACCGATTCATGGCAGCTCTCCAACTATGGATCGGTTTTGACCATTTCTTCGACGCGGCTCTAATCGCCAAATAGATGACTTTCTTTGCTGAATCATCGCTTGGAAACACCTTACGGTTCTTAATGGCCTTACGAATGACGCTGTTTAATGACTCTATCGCATTCGTTGTGTAAATCGCTTTCCTGATATCTCGCGGATAACGATAAAACGTATTTAAGTTATCCCAGTTGTTACTCCAAGACTTTGATATTTTAGGGTATTGTCCATCCCACTTATCTCCAAACGACTCAAGTGCTGCCCGTGCTATTTCTTCTGTATCAGCCTGGTAAATCAACTTTAAATCGGCGGTGACGGCTTTGTAGTGCTTCCAAGAGACGAATCGGAGTGAATTGCGTATCATATGCACAATACACAGCGGTATATGCGTTTCTGGGTACACGGTATTAATCGCATCTGGAAAACCCTTCAAGCCATCTACACAAGCAATTAATATGTCTTCAACACCTCAGTTCTGTAATTCAGTGAGTACATTTAACCAGAACTTAGCCCCTTCGTTCTCTGCAAACCAAAGCCCTAATAATTCCTTTTCGCCATCTAGATTAATGGCTAAAGCCAGAAATACAGCCTTGTTAATCACTCGGTTATCTTGCCTAATTTTAACGACAATACAATCAAGATAAACAATAGGGTAAATAGCATCTAATGGTCTATTTTGCCACTCAGTCACTTCTTCTATGACAGCGTTAGTGATTTTAGACACGAGTTTGGTCCTTTTTAACTAACTCTGGCTCAAAGGTACCCTTTCTATCGCGTGGTGTGGTTAATTCAAATTGCCCATCTTCAGTTTTTAATGTTTTAGATGTATTACCATTTCGATAGTTATCAACGTTGCTCTGTTGGTTTTTTTCATATCCAAGGTGCTCGTCAAGTTCAGCATTCAGTGCTGCCTCGACGGTGATTTTAGTGAGCATTTGAGTGAAATCGAGTAAGTCTTTTTGATACTTTAATCCCTTTGATGCTTTAAGGGCGAATGCTTCTAATTCTTCTTTTTTCATAATTACCTATCCTTAATCTGATTAAGTTAATGATAGGCAATTACACAGATTTCAGGACAGGCTCTGGACAACATCTATTATTTAGCTCTATTGATGCTATTGATGCTATTGATTATGGTGTTATTAGTTGAATACCGTAGGTTAAATACTATACCTATCTTTATGTCTATCATCTCAAGTTAACCTTCCTACGTTAATTGAGGGATATTTCACTGTGACACTAAACACTAAACACTAAACACTAAACACTAAACATTAATAAAGGCTTAGCTAAGGCGGCGGATATCGTTTACTAAACTCACTGAATTTATGTTGTAAAAAATCAATCACCATACGCAACTGTTTTCTAGGGTAATCGGTTTGTAAATAAACGAGCTGTAAGGGCACATCTTCAGTTAGGTAATCTGTTAATAGTACTTTTAGCCTTCCTTGTTCTACATCTTCTGCAATATCTATCCAACTTTTATAAGCAATACCTTGTCCTGCTATTGCCCATTGTCTTAATAAGGCACCATCGTTGGTGGTTTTGATTGGAGATATAGGAGTTTGTATACGCTGATTGTCTTTATTAAATGTCCATTGTTGAAGATTTTTGCTGCCTAGATTCCAGCTTAATAATTTATGTTGTTGTAACTCAGCAGGGCTATTTGGTTGGCCGAACTCTTTTATATAAGTTGGTGAAGCGACTACATAACGAGGTGATGAAGTTAAATATCTACGCTTAAGTACTGAGTCCGTTAAATGCCCGTATCGAAGTGCAAGTTGGATTTTTTGATCCATTAAATCACTCATGTGGTCACTTAAATATAAGGTGAGGGTTAAAGAAGGGGCGGAGACTAAAAACTCATCTATCCAAGCACTCACAATATTTCTGCCTAAATCTGAAGGCATGCTTAACCCTAAGTCACCGCTTAATTGGTCGTTATTATTGTTTAATGTATTACTTGCTAGCTCTAGGATATTGATTGCTTCACGGCTACTTTCAATAAACAGTTGGCCTTCTTCTGTCAATCGCATGTTACGTGTTGAGCGAACAAATAATTGGCAGTTTAATCGTTGTTCAAGGCGCTTTAATGCTGCGCTGGCTGCGGCTGGTGTTAAATTAAGTTCACGGCTGGCTGCTGAAATATTTTGTAGGTCAGCAATTCTGATGGCTAATTTGAGATCGTTTAAGTGATATATATTCAAAAATAATTATCAAGTTATTCAAATTTAAGTGTGATTATCAAATAAAAGAATCAAGTGTACAATATGTTTATTCATTATTAGCGGTATAGCGGTGAACAATCACTTTTCAAAATATCACTTTCTAAAATAGTTGAGATGATTATAACGACACTGTTAACGACAACGAGACCTTGTGACGACAACAAGACCTTTTCAATAACAACGATATCTTTTAATAACAATTATACGTTTAATGACAACTTATATTATCCACCCAATAAATGAGATTCGACATTATGGCAATACATGATCAAATTATTAATGATTTAGAAACGCGTTACACAACGAAAAAATATGATGCAAGTAAAAAGGTAGATCAGCAAGATCTTGATGTGTTGTATCAAGCATTACGCCTTTCTCCTTCATCAATAAACTCACAACCTTGGAAGTTTATTGTGATTGAAAGTGATGCTGCAAAACAAAGAATGGTCGGTTCTTTTGCTAATAAATTTCAATTTAACCAACATCATGTTTTAGCTTGTTCACATATTATTTTATTTGCACATAATCCAGCTTACACGCGTGCTGATTATGAGAAAGTGGTCGACCAAGGTATTGCTGATAAACGTACTAAATTGGAAGATAAAGAAAAAGCATTTGGTAGTTATGCTTTTGCTGATATTAATACTGACGAACAAGGCAATAATGAAAGTTGGACTAAATCCCAGGTTTATATTGCATTAGGTAACGCAATGCACACTTTAGCTCGTCTGAAAGTCGATTCAACACCAATGGAAGGGGTTGATAGTGAGCTAATTAGTGAGATTTTTGCTGATGAATTAGGTGGCTATCAATGTCATGTTGCATTAGCTATTGGTTATCATCATCCGTCTGAAGATTATAACTTTTCACTGGCTAAAACGCGTTTAACAATGGATAAAGTCTTAAACGTTATTTAACTTAAAGGTTATTTAGAGAATGAAGCCCTAAACGTTATTTAAATGATAAAGCCTTAAAAATCGTTTAAATCAAATATAGTGAATACTGAGACAAATGAGTTAAAGATATTAATCTATCTTTAACTCATCTTGTTAAACCGAGGGCACCAATATTAATGAGCTTTGATCAACGATGCCAATATTTACTGTTTAGAGTGGACTGTTGAGTCTATTTACATTGGTGTTAACGTTTAGGGTTAAGTCTAAATTTACATCTAAGTAAGCAATATACGAGGAGGCTACATATTGTGAGCGGCTAGAGTTTACTGGATATTAAATGGTCTAATACGGGCACTAACACTAAAGGTTCTGCTGCACTAATAATAGCGGTTAGCATTTTAACTCTTGCCCCTTCATGTTTATCTTCTAGCCCCTGTGCTTTTAAATAATGATCTTCGCTAATCCATTGGCTATAAGAAACCCATTGGTTATCTTTTGTTTTGTGTAAACGAGAACCCAATGCGCCATATTTTTCAATATTACGCTGTACCAATTCAGTCCAACCTTCCTTAAATACTTTTTCATGCACAGGGTTAATTTCCCAACGAAATAATATAACGACCATAAATGCTCCTAATAATTACTTTAGCTTTCATTCTTTTTGATTATGCTTTAACTGTTTTCGATACAGTTATTGTTATTTACTATAGATCTTAATTATAAGCATCGATGGTTATTTGTTGTTGTGAACTAATATGGCTATTTACAAAAAAACTAGCGGGTTTTATCGCTTTTGATAAGTGAAATATTGTTAATTATTTGTTTTGTTTCAAATTTATTATGATTTCTCCATATTTTCTTCACAATCTTTTGCTCTTTTTACTTTATGATAGGAAGTAATAGCTGGATGCTGTTGATTGTTTTTTGCTCGTCTTACCCACTTATTTAGAAGATAAAATAATGAATAAATTAAATACTGTTTTTATACTAATTAGTCTATTACTGAGTTCGTTTAGTCATTCTGTTTTTGCTGCACCGGTTGTTTCTGTCAAAAGTGAGATAGTCGCAACGCATGAGGTCTCTCAATCTTTGTCTTTAATTGGTAAGTTACAAGCGAAACAATACGTTAGCATTGCATCAGAAGTGGCCGCTAAAGTGACAAAAATAGCAGTAGATGCCAATCAGACAGTTAAAAAAGGACAGTTATTAATTGCATTAGATAACGCTAGAGCGAATGCATTATTGGCAGAAGCGAAAGCTTATTTAGCGAACGAACAACGAACATTAAAAGACTACCAACGTCTTATTAGAAAGCAGGCGATTACTCAAACTGAATTAGATGCACAATTATCAGCTGTGGCGATTGGTAAAGCGCGATTATTAGCGGCTCAAGTGTTTGTCGATAATCACCGTATTGTTGCTCCTTTTGCCGGCACCATTGGGTTACTTGATTTTAGTGAAGGCAAGAATGTTTCAATTGGTGAAACGTTATTATCATTAGATAACTTATCGCAAATGACTTTGGATCTTCCTGTCCCTGAACGTTATCTATCTCAGATAGAAGTAGGGATGGATGTCTCTGCAACGACGCGCGCTTGGGGTGATAGTACTTTTACCGGGAAAGTGATGGCGATTGATTCTCGTATTAATCCCGATACATTAAATCTTCGCGTACGCTTGTTGTTTGATAACACAAGCCTGCAATTAAAACCGGGTATGTTGTTGTCTGCTCGCCTTGTCTTTAAAGCGGTTAATGAACCTATCATTGCCGTGCAATCAATTGAGTATTCAGGCACTAAACGTTTTGTTTACGTTGTAACAAATGACAGTAAAGTAGAGCGCCGAGAAGTTGAGTTAGGTGCACGCATTGAAGATCAAGCAATCATCGAATCAGGTTTAAAAGTAGGTGAACGTATTGTTGTACAAGGTTTGGTTAATATGCGTGATGGGTTAACTGTTGACGACTTAAGTACGACTAAAAAACAGGGCGATAAAACGGCAAAATTAAATAAGTCTAAAAAGGATAGCAAATAATGTGGTTATCCGATGTATCTGTAAAACGCCCTGTAATGGCAATAGTATTAAGTCTATTGCTGTGTGTATTCGGGATTGTTTCGTTTGAAAAGCTCGCGGTGCGAGAAATGCCAGATGTTGAAAGCCCGGTTGTCTCAATCACTACCCGCTATGAAGGCGCAAGCGCCACCATTATGGAAAGCCAAGTGACTTCTGTTATTGAAGATCAAGTAACCGGGATCAGTGGTATTGATGAAGTAGATTCTGTTACGCGTAATGGCATGTCTCGTATTACCGTTACCTTTGATATTGGTTGGGATTTAACGGAAGGTGTTAGTGATATACGTGATGCAGTGGCAAAAGCGGAACGTGCTTTACCTGACGAAGCTGATGAACCTATTGTGTCCAAAGATGATGGTTCTGGTGAACCTTCCATGTACATCAATCTTAAATCATCCACTATGGATAGAACACAATTAACCGACTATGCAGAACGTGCTTTAACAGACAGGTTTAGTTTAATAACTGGTGTTAGCTCGGTTAGCGTTACTGGCGGCTTATACAAAGTAATGTACGTTAAATTACAACCGGATATGATGGCGGGACGTTCGGTGACCGTCAGTGACATTATTTCAGCATTGGAATCCGAAAATGTTGAAAGCCCAGGTGGTGAAGTGCGAAATGATACCACTGTGATGTCAGTTCGAACCGCTCGTTTGTATGCAGAACCTCAAGACTTTGATTATTTAGTGGTCCGCACCGCTAATGACGGCACACCCATTTATTTAAAAGATGTTGCTAAAGTTTATGTTGGTGCAGAAAATGAAAATTCTGCGTTTAAAAATAACGGTATTGTAAACCTGAGCTTGGGGATTATTACGCAAACAGATGCAAACCCACTTGAAGTTGCGAAGTCTGTGCGCAAAGAAGTGGATAATATCCAACAATTCTTACCTGATAATACTGATTTGGTCTTAAATTATGACTCAACGGTCTTCATTGAACGATCTATTGATGAAGTTTATAACACCTTAATGATAACCGGTGGTTTAGTTATTTTGGTTTTATATATATTCATAGGCCAAGCAAGAGCGACTATTATTCCTGCTATTACCGTGCCTGTTTCATTAGTTTCTTCTTTTATTGCTGCTTATTATTTTGGTTTTTCAATTAACCTGATTACATTAATGGCGCTTATTTTATCGATTGGTTTGGTGGTCGATGATGCGATTGTTGTTGTTGAGAATATTTTCCATCATCTGGAAAAAGGTGAAAAACCCTTAATGGCAGCTTATAAAGGGACTAGAGAAGTTGGCTTTGCCGTTATTGCCACAACGTTAGTATTAGTAATGGTCTTTTTACCTATCTCCTTTATGGACGGTATGGTGGGATTATTATTTACTGAATTCTCTGTGTTATTAGCCATGTCTGTTATTTTCTCTTCATTTATTGCATTAACCTTAACACCAGTACTTGCCAGTAAAATGTTGAAAGAACATCAACAACAGAATCGCTTTAATCGTTGGGTTGATAAGCAGTTTAACCGTTTAGAGAATGTTTACCGCCGTGGTTTACATTGTGCAATGAAATTGCGTTTAGCGGCACCATTAGTCATTCTTGCTTGTATTGCAGGTAGTTATTTCTTGATGCAACAAGTGCCTTCTCAACTTGCACCTAAAGAAGATAGAGGGGTGATTTTTGCTTTCGTAAAAGGCGCTGAAGGAACCAGTTTTAATCGAATGTCTGCGAATATGGATCTTGTGCAAGAGCGTTTAATGCCTTTATTAGGGCAGGGCGTTATTAAATCATTTAGTACTCAAGCGCCTGCTTTTGGTGGTAATGCTGGTGACCAAACAGGTTTTGTTATCATGGTATTGGAAGATTGGAATGATAGAGCTGTTTCAGCTACTCAAGCTCTAGGGCTAGTTAATAAAGCGTTAAAAAACTTACCTGATATCCGTGTTCGCCCTTTATTACCTGGATTCAGAGGGGGATCGAGCGACCAAGTCGAGTTTGTATTAGGTGGTTCAGATTACCAAGAGTTAGAAAAGTATGCTGAATTGTTAAGACAACAGGCTGAAGCTGATGGCATGGTTGTTGGTGGTGACCTTGATTACTCGGAAAAAACACCTGAACTGGTGGTTACTTTAGATAAAGAGCGTGCTTCTGAATTAGGCATTAGTTTGGATGATATTTCTGAAACATTAGAAGTGATGTTAGGCGGTCGAAGTGAAACGACGTATGTTGAGCGTGGTGAAGAGTATGACGTTTATTTACGAGGCGATGAAAATAGCTTTAATAATGTAAGTGATTTAAGTCAAATTTACATGCGTACTAGAGATGGTGAGTTAATTACTTTAGATACATTGGCTAATATTGAAGAGGTTGCATCGGCAAATAGACTGTCGCATTACAACAAACAAAAATCGATTACTTTAGGTGGTAGTGCAGCAGAAGGTAAATCATTAGGTGAGGTATTAGATTATTTAGATGCTAAAGCCATTGAGTTATTTCCAAGTGATATTACTATTTCTTACACTGGAGAATCAAAAGAATACAAAGAAAATCGAAGCAGTGTCTTCATTGTATTTGGTTTAGCGTTGCTGGTGGCTTACTTAGTATTAGCGGCGCAATTTGAAAGTTTTATCAATCCTCTAGTGGTTATGCTTACCGTGCCTATGGGCGTATTAGGCGGCTTTATTGGTATGGTTGTGATGCAGCAAGGGCTTAATATTTATAGTCAAATTGGTATGATCATGCTAATTGGTATGGTGACTAAGAACGGTATTTTGATTGTTGAATTTGCTAACCAGCTACGAGATAAAGGCCATGCGTTAGAAGTTGCTATTATTGATGCGTCTGCACGTCGTTTACGCCCAATATTAATGACAGCATTTACTACTTTAGCTGGTTCTATTCCGTTAATTATGTCTAATGGTGCAGGTTCTGAAAGTCGTATTTCTGTCGGTACCGTGGTGTTCTTCGGGATGGCTTTTGCAACCGTGGTGACTTTATTTGTTATTCCTGCCATGTATCGTTTAATTTCTGGTGGAACGCATTCACCTGGCCATGTAGAAAAACTACTTAATGAAGAGTTACGTGTAAGCGAAGAGAAAACAGTAACATCTAGAGATTAAACATCTTTGTTGTTAAAAAGTGTCGATTTAACCAGTTAGATCGACACTTTCTGCTTAACATCTGTTGACTTCACTGCTTGCTATATTTTGCACCTTGAATGATAGCAAATATAGATAAGTTTATTTTTACAAGCGAGGTTATATCAATAACCTCGTTTTTTATTGCCTGTCGTTTTAATTGCATAAGACGTAATGCTGTAAGCACTTTAGCAGTATAGTATTAGTGACTCTATTTAAAGTATCAATAGCCTTCAAGCACTTATTAATCATTCTATTTTAATATCAATCATTGAGTCTTATACCCACTTCATAGTTTTCATAACTGAATTATTATCAAACTATTTAAAACTATTCTTATACAACTCTTAAACTAAGCTCTAAAATTTAGTACAGTCGCACTTCATTTTATATTTGAATAACAATAGGTATTTATAATGGTCAAATTTATTTTAATCGCAGCAATTTTAATCGTCGCATTTTTCATTTTTCAATCTATGAATGCAGGAAAAAACGCACCAGAAAATATTGCAAAAGGTGAGGTTTTCTTAGCTGAAAATGCGACTAAAGAAGGCGTGGAAACAACTGAGTCTGGATTACAGTATCTCGTACTAGAAAAAGGTGAAGGGACTGAGTACCCGACTGCAACAAGTAACGTACAAGTGCATTATCACGGCACATTACTTGACGGTACGGTATTTGATAGCTCTGTCGATCGTGGCAAGCCAATCTCTTTTGGTTTAAATCAAGTTATCCCTGGTTGGACTGAAGGCGTTCAATTGATGGTTGAAGGTGATAAGTTCCGTTTCTTCATTCCGAGTAAACTCGCTTATGGTAACCGTAACGCAGGTAAAATAACTGCTGGTTCATTATTGATTTTTGACGTTGAGTTATTAAAAATCAATAAATAAAGCAAGACTAATGCTGAGGTAAATACCTCAGATTAATTGGCTTTATAATAGAAACCTCTATGCACCTTATTAGATGCTTAGAGGTTTTTTATTAGAGAGCGATGAACTGGCTATGAATTAAAAAATCACAAAAAACACTAAAAAATACATTAAAGAAAGCGGTTAAAAACTTCTACAAAAAAACACCACAAATAAAGCTTACTCACAAGGTGGCGCCATGTGAATGACAGCTAATCCTCCCTGTGATGTTTCTCGATATTTTTTGTTCATATCCTTCCCTGTTTGGTACATAGTCGCTATTACTTTATCTAATGAGATTAGTGATTTACTGTTGCGTTTCAATGCCATTCTAGACGCGTTGATTGCTTTCATTGCACCCATCGCATTACGCTCTATACAAGGGATTTGTACTAAACCTCCAATAGGATCACAGGTCATTCCGAGTGAATGTTCCATTGCGATTTCTGCGGCAATACATATTTGCTCATTACTACCGCCACGAATCGCCGTTAAACCTGCCGCCGCCATTGATGAAGAGACACCGATTTCACCTTGGCAGCCGACTTCAGCTCCTGAAATGGAGGCATTCATTTTGTATAACATGCCAATGGCAGCGGATACTGCCAAAAAGTCTTTTAACTGAGTATTATCTATTTCACGAATATATTTGTTGTAATACATTAATACTGAGGGGATAACACCCGCTGCGCCATTGGTCGGCGAGGTAACAACTTGGCCACCAGAGGCATTCTCTTCACTAATTGCAAATGCGTATAAGTTGACCCAATCTAAAATACTCATTGGATCGTTATCTATCCCTTCACTGGCTTTGAGTGTTTTGAATAAAGCTGGCGCTCGACGTACTACTTTCAAACCACCTTCTAATATGCCTTCAGTTTGTAAACCACGTTCTAGGCATAGAGAAATAACTTTCCAAATTTTAGTGGTTGTTTCATCAAGTTGTTGTTCAGTACAAAAGCTCAGTTCATTTTTTAACACTAACCCCCCAATGCTTAAGCCATTTTGGTCTGCTAGATTCAATAAACTTTCAGCGGAGTTAAACGGGAACGGCACCGTATTTTTAGGTGTTTTAATGGGATTTAATAACTCTTCTGCCGTGCTAATAAAGCCGCCACCAGTAGAGTAGTAAGTATGCGAATCTATTTCTTGCTCGCCTTGATAAGCAATTAAACGCATGCCATTTTCGTGTAGAGGCAAGCTTTCACGAAGAAATTCAATATCAATATCAGGGTCGAAAGCAATTGAGTACTGGTTTAAAAAAGGCAATTTTTTTGTCTCTGATATTGCTTTTAATAGCAGATTAGCAGTATTCGTTTTAACGGTATCAGGTTTAAATCCCATTAACCCTAACATCAATGCTCGGTCTGTATGATGGCCTTTACCGGTTAATGATAAAGAACCGTATAACTGAACTTTTATATTAGTAACACGTGTTACAGCGTGTTGATTAGCAGTGGCAAATAAATAAGCGGCTAACATAGGCCCACTAGTATGTGAACTGGATGGACCAATGCCAATTTTATAAATATCAAAGATAGACAGCATAATAATTCCTAGGACTAGAAAAGGGGAGGAAGAGTGCTGATGGTCATGATAGTAAGTATTCATGATCGTAAACACTCATGGCAGTCAGTAGCAGGGCTTTTTTATCGTGAACGAATGAGCTACTTACACTTGGTTTCGTCTTTTTGGCTTATTGACAGTGTAGCTGATATTTCTGAGAGAATAATTGGCCGATTGTATTATCGGGTGCTACGTCACTTGCTAGCGATAATGTATATGCACGTAATTCATCTGACGCTTTAGGAGCTAGTAATTCATTCGTACATTGTGTTGTTAGTTGTTCAGATAGTTGAATATTACTTTTATCTAACCATGACATATCGACAAAGTAAGTTTCATCATAGATATAGAGTTTGAATTTTTTATCTTTAAAAGTAATTGGGTTTGATAAGGGTAATTCAAAACTAAGCACTAGTTTATTACCATCTTGGACGAGTTGTGGATGACGCGCTTCTTTATAGCGAACGGGCTCATTTCCGTCATACAAGTATGTGAAATAATGTTCGTTATACATATTGCCCACCACTCCTTGTGCTAGCTTATGTAATGTTGCATCCTTTTTTTCAGGGCTCACATCTTCGCCTTGTAGCATGTAGGTGGATGTTTCTGCATCAAATGTCCAAGTCATGTGTAAAGCAGTAATATGTGTGTCATCACTTTCGATGTAAGTGTTGGTATCAACCCATGCATGAGGGTGTGCAGATAGGGTAAGAGGAAACAGTAGTGTAAAAAAGAAACTTATTTTTGAAAACCAATTTTGTTGTAATAAAATAAATACTTTGTTCATATAAACTCTTATTTTTTATGGTTCGCTCTTTTAAGTTTTCTACATTTTAACTCTAAAAATACTACAGTAGGTCGACTATTTTTTATTGGAACGTTTTATGGTGAATGGATATTGTAAATGTATGACGCGCCATACACTTACAATAATCTACACGCTTACTTTTTAGCTTGTAGTTTTATTTCATGTTCAAATTCATCAGGGAAAAAGATTAATCCATTAAGGTCTTTATCTGGGAATACCACTATTGATAACTCATCGTCTTCTAGTCCTCGTGTCCAACGTTCAGACCATTTATCTAAACTTATTGCTTCTGCTTTACAGTGTGCCCATTCTTCTGTTGCCCACTCTTCTGCGAACTCTTTGTTAGGCCATACTGGAACGCAATCTTCATCTTCCGTATTAAGCATAACGCAGCCATGTTCATCTATTAATAACCAAATTTGTCTTTGTTTATTAACTTCTTTACATAAGTATTGAAAGCGTTGTTGTTGGTCAAATTTTAAAATTTCTTTAATACGTGATGGAGATAAGTCACTCATATGCAGTCCTGTTCATTACAAATCTAATAATTGATTAGCTTAAAGTAAATATTCTGTTTTGCTAGGATATATTTAACTGGCTGTATTGTTAATTACAACTTGTATCATTTTTGATGCTAACTATTAGACTCTACTTAAGATAACAATGATTTACTTTTACCATTCTATTTAACGGAAAACGTATCGTATTAGAAGGTGAGTTATTCAGTGTTGATAAGTGTTTCACTTACTAGAGCCCTGAATCGTTTAAAGTAAATATTATCGTATTTTTTGTTTCTAATATGTCGAATTTGATCTTTAAAACTTAATATTTAGTCTCTAATTTAATACCTAATAATAGTGGCTATTTTTGATTGAAACTTGATAATTATTTTTTTATTCAACTTTACAATGTATATTCAACTAATATTCTTTTTTATTCGACGTTTTTAGTTAGGTAGATTGAAAGTCGAAAATTTTTAGGGGCTTTATGTTTCAAAGTATTAAAGCAAAAGTAATCACTATTTTTTCTCTCGCGATGATTATCTTTACCTGCCTCCTTCTAACGATTGTTTTTATTAATGAGCGTGAACGAGTGCTAGATCTCGAATTGGAAAAATCGACTGACATCTCAAAAATGCATGCTAACTTACTCAGTCAAGAGTTTGCTCAGTATGTTGCTATGTTGCAAATGGTTAGCGATAACCCTCAATTAAAAACCAATGATAAACCCTTTATTATGCAGCAGCTACAAAGGCTGATGATGATAGGCAAAGGAAATTTCATTAATGCTATTTATGTTGATAAAAACTTTAATTTAACCGATGTGTTAGGACATGAAAATAAAGTAACTAATCCTTTGTTCGTGCATGGAGAGCAGTGGCGAGGAAAAGAGTATAATATTACAGTACTCATGCAGAGTAAGTTTGAAAAAACACCTGTGATAATGGTGGCTGTTCCTATCCTAAATAATCAACAAGAGTGGATAGGTAGTATTGCCGTTGCAGTGCCTATATCTGCTTTAACTAAAAAATTGTCACCGATTAAACTCACAAAGCAGAGTTATGCTTGGCTAGTGGATTCAAACAATTTAATTGTTTCACACCCCTCTGCAAAGCTTGTATTGAAAAGCACACTTTCAACTGAAGAAAGTAAAAGTTATCCTGGTTTTTATAAAATAGTAAAACAAATTAATTTACAAGATCATGGTTATGGTCGTTATATGGATGCTGCCATTAATGAGTCTAAAATTGTGACATTTTCTAAAGTCGACTACTTACCTGGTTGGACACTATTTGTGACGACAAAAGAGTCTGAAATCTTTATCGCTATCTATCAAATCTTATATAACATATTAATTATTTCATCTATTTTAATGGCGATATTTTTAATTTTTATTAGCCAACTATCTAATAGTGTAACAAGGCCCATTATTAAATTAACTAAAGAGATAAAAGTAGCGGTTAGCAGTAAAAATCATGACTTTGAAGGGGTTAATTCTAAAGATGAAATTGGCCAATTATCCAAAGCTTTCAAAGGTAGTTTTAAAAAAATTCGTTCACACACAGAACATTTAGAAAAAGTAGTGAATGAACGTACAGAAGAAATATCCACTAAAAACGCTTTGTTGAGTGAACAAAATGACAAATTGGAAGAACTTGTTTCTAAAGATCCTTTAACTCATCTTTATAATCGTCGAGCTTTCATGTCTTTACTTGATAAAGAGCTTGCTAGAGCGAAGAGACATGGTGCAACTATTACGTTAGCTATTCTAGATATTGATCATTTTAAGAAAGTAAATGATACCTTTGGTCATAACGTCGGTGACCAGGTTTTGTGTCGGTTTGCTAATGAACTCGTTAATAATATGCGAACAGAAGACCTCATATGCCGTTGGGGAGGCGAAGAATTTGTTATTTTATTATGGGAGGCAACTGCTGATGGCGCGTTTAATAGGATGGATCAGATACGAGAAAAAATTTCAAAAATTCAGTTAGATACAGTTGGTCAAATCACTTTTAGTACTGGCATGGTAACCATGAAAGAAGGTGAAGAGTTTAAAGACTGGCTACACAGAGCTGACGATGCACTGTATAAAGCAAAAGCAACGGGAAGAAATCGTATAGTAAAAAATTAAATTTATTAACCAACCTTATCAATGCAGGTATAGACTCACAAAAACTATATATTTGATTACTCATTGATATTTAACCTACTTATTTGACAAATAGCCGAACTTTCTTGATTCATACCTGTCTCACCAGCGATATTTGAGTTAATTATCTTAAATCCTTAGTTATTAACCGTTCTTTGTTTACTAATACAGAACCTAATAAAGATTAAGGATTTACAAATAATGACTCTTAACAATTCAATTAACCAACGGAAATAATCATGATCAAATTAAAATATTTAACAACTTCTATTATCGCTTTAACTGCTGTATTTGCTTTAGCTGCATGTGATGATAAGCCTGAAAGTACAACAAGTAAAAAGGTTGACGAGGTAGCTACTGATGTAAACAATGTAGTTAAAGAAGCTGGTGAAAAAGTCGATGAAGTTGTTCTTGAAGCTGGTCAAGCAGCAGACTCTGCGGGTAAAAAAATGACTGAGATGGTTGACAGTGCTGATGTTGCTGCTGAAGAAAGCGGCGAAAAAATAACTGATATGGCAACAGATGCAGGTAATTCGGTAAATGATGCTGTTAACAGTGTAACTGATAAAGCAAGCGATATGGCAACAGATGCAGGCAATGCAATTGAAGATGCTTGTGAAAGTGCTAAAGAGGGTGTTGCAGCTCAAGACACTGATTGTTAATTACTAAACTCTGTTAAATAGCATTGTAATTAGATAAAAATACCGCCATGAAAATATTTTATGGCGGTATTTTTTTAAATAAGCATTGTTAGTGCTTTTTCAGTAGAAAATATTAAACCAGCTCTCTTAACGTCTAATTGTTCTTTCTAAGTTTCCCTTTTGTATACCACACATATTTTTCCTTTCAGTTGAACAGTTTCTTTATAAAGTATTCTCACGTAAATGAGTTATTATCAAAACTAGTTATTTTAAAGACCTTACCGAATAAAAAAGAAGGTGAAAATTTGCAATTTAATTTTATGAAATATGCATTATTGATAGAAAAAGCACGCTCTAGTTTTTGGTTTTTACCAGGTGCTATGGTGTTAGCCTCTATTTTATTGGCCATTTTTACAGTCTGTATTGATGCTTTCTTTATTACTAGCTTAGATCTCTCTATTCCTATTATTTATAAAATGGACATCGAGGCGATACGCTCTTTGTTAGCGATGATTGCTGGAGCGATGATTACAGTGACCAGTATTGCCTTCTCTATTACGATTGTTGCTTTAACCTTAGCTTCTTCGCAATTTGGACCACGTTTACTATGTAATTTCATGATGGATATAGGCACTCAATTTGTTCTCGGCGCCTTTATCTCAAACTTCTTATTTTGTATTTTAGTTTTTTGTGCTATTTCTTTTCAAGAACCTTATGCTTTTAAACCTGGGTTAACCGTTATCATCGCTGTTGCTATGACCTGTATTAGTGTTGGTGTTTTAATTTACTTTATTCACCATGTGGCTAAATCTATCCAAGCAGATATTGTCATTGATGATGTTTATTGCGAACTACAAAATGGTATTGAGAAGTTATTTCCAAGCTGCCAATACACGAATAAAGTAGAAACGTCACTTAATTCGATAGGTGAAGGTTTTAGGGCGCGAAGCAATCAAAAAAACATATTATCAATATGCAGTGGTTATGTTCAAACAGTTGATATAGAAGGATTGTTAATGCTTGCTAAAGAAAGCGATATATTAATTGAATGCCATTTTAAGCCCGGTGATTTTGTCGTTGAAGGCTCGGTTATGGCGATTGCTCACTCAGACACTTCAATTGATGATAATGCTATTAAAAAAATAGCGGCACTGATTGTCCTTGGCGCTTGTCGAACGCCAGTTCAAGATCCTGAGTTTGCAATTCATCAATTAGTAGAAATAGCATTACGTGCGCTTTCTCCAGGTATTAACGACCCGTATTCTGCCATTACCTGTATTGATAAACTTAATACTACATTATGCTTATTAACTAAAAGAACATTTCCAGAAAAACAACATGTTGATCAAGCTGGTATATTAAGAGTCATTTGCAAAGTGCCTACGTTTAAATACATTGCTAAGGCTGCATTTGATCAAATAAGACAGCAGGCAAATAATAATGTATCAGTGACTATTCGATTGCTTGTCTCTTTGCAGGAGTTGATGATGTTTGCTGGTAATGATGAACAAAAACACTTTGTTATTAGACAAACCAAAATGATTAAAGAGCAGCAATCTAAACAGTCTTTAGCTGAACAGGATTTGAAAGAAATTAATGCTAAAGTTGATGCGATTTTATCAACTGTTGATTAGTTGCTAAATAAAGAAAAGAGGGCATGTAATATAAGCAACTTTTAAGGTCTCTTCGAGAACAATAAATTTATTCTAGGATTAAGATGCCAATCCCATTATTTATCGTATGTTGTAACTGTAACCGTTCAAGGTGCTTTGTTTAGTCGTTAGCTTGAGCTCCAAGTCAAGGCGTAACATGATGACAATCGCTAGTCCTTAACAAAAGTTACAACGCTGAATTAGTTTTCAAGCTAACCGGCCAAAGGGCAAACTATGAAGCAAACGTTTTCGTTATTAGAAAGTGTCGATTTTAATACCAAAAGAATTAATAAGGTGATGATTCTTGCTGGTTAAAATCACCCCTAACTGCGTTATGAGTTTTGAAGTGAAAACAACTATCTCCTACAAATCACGCCTTATTAGTGTCAATTTTTCCTGCGCAATCTCTGATCACTTATTTAATTCCATTGGTATAACTCGTTAGATCTTCCTCTTCCTCTTTCTGTCTAGAATCTGTTCATTTCATTGTTTGCTGAATTTTTCACCTTAAACGGTAATTGGCTTAAGAATATAAGCTTAGTTTTATATTATTTATTGCGAGTAAGGTGTGTTAAGGCTATCTGTATTTAAATAAAACTTATGATTAAATTATTAAAAGAATTATTTCATTAATGAGGTTATTTACATATAAAGGCTATTTAAGTAGTTTAAAAGATACCCTATTCAGAACAATAATAATGAGTGGAAAATGATGAAAATTCAAATGGTCATAGATGATTTAGTTCAGTTTTCTCAAGTAGTATTAGATAAATTACCTTCAATATTTATTGGTTTAGTTATTTTTGTCACTTTTTTTGGCTATCAAAACCTATTGCTAATTTGATCACTAAACCATTAACTAAAACGATGAGTAACCGATTAATACAATTAGTGATTCGTAGAACGATGAGCCTATTAATCGTTTTGCTAGGCCTATACATATTATTACGGCTTGTTGGACTGACACAATTTGCTGTTGCTTTATTAAGTGGTACAGGCGTATTGGGGTTAATTGTTGGCTTTGCGTTTAAAGATATTGCTGAAAATTTTCTATCGAGTTTATTATTAAGTATTCAACGTCCTTTTAAACTAGGCGATATTATTGAAGTAGCCGGATATTTAGGTGTTGTCAAGAAAATGACTTCTCGCGCAACTACGTTGGTTGATTTTAATGGCGATCATATTCAATTGCCTAACGCGACAATTTATAAAAATGCGATACGTAATCTTACTGCAAATCCAAACATAAGAGCCTCTTTTGATATTGGTATTGGTTACGATGCTGATTTTGATTATGCTCAGTCTTTAGTTGAAAATATTATGAAACAACATCCTGCTATATTGGAAGAGCCTGCTCCTCAAGTATTGGTTAACTCATTGGGCTCATCAACTTGTAATTTACGACTTTATTTTTGGATTAACAGTGAAATTAACAGTCAGTTAAAAATCTCATCGGTTCTGATGAAAAAAGTAGTTGAGGTTTTTCTGGAAGAAAATATTACGATGCCAGATGATGCGAGAGAGCGAATTATTTTGTCACAAAGTATAGAAGATAATAGACCTTTTAAACAACAGAAAGATCCCCTGTTTAACAATGCTTCCAGTAAAATGACTAACAAATTCGAAGACTACAGCGATGATGATATTAGTAGTGATCATCAAGATATAAAAGAACAAGCAGCTAAAGCTCGAGACCCTGAAGAAGGAGAAAATATTTTAAGTAATTAATTTTTTGCATATTAATAGCACAAACACCTTATGGTAAAAATAACGATTATTACTTACCTGAGAATGTTCATGCCAATATTAAATCAATAAATGTAAACAAAAAGACAGTTAAATGTGATATTTTCTGTTTCTTATGGATCATCTTATTTTTTTGTCAGCGCTTATGATGAAGCGATTGAGTATCAAAAGACGTATAATGGCACGTTAAAATATATTGAGTTTATGCTAATCATGGAGTAGGTACAGCATGTCGGGTTTTTCTGAACAATTACTTATTGACCCTCATTATGGTGTTGTAGTCCATCGTGACTTTGAGCCGCTTTATAGTGATGACAATTACGCACGTTTTTATGGTTATAAGAATGCTCAAGACATTTTATCGCTTACTAGTATATTAGAATTAATTTCTCCAGCAGAACATCCAAAAGCCATAGAAGCATATAAAGATCTTATATCTGGTAAGCAGAAACCTGGTGTTCGTACTTATAAAAACATTGATAAAGAAAATAATGAATTAACAGTACTTGCCATTGATAATATTATTGATTGGGAAGGGAAGCCTGCAATGCAGGTTATTATTATTGACCTAAGTTATCAATTTGAGGTGCAGCGTAATTTGACGTTAAGTGAAGAGCGTTATCGAGTTTTAGTCGACGGATCAATTCAAGGAATTCTTGTACATAAAAATTTCAAACCTTTATTTTGTAATAATGCTTATGCGCAAATGTTTGGTTTCAAGAATGAACAAGCGTTGCTTGATAGTGAAACTATTCTTCCGCTAATTCCTTCAGAGTTCCATGAACAGGCCCACCGAGATAATAGATCATTACTTGCAGGAGATGAAAGTGTTATTAAGACTGAAAGTAAAGGGATATGTGTTGATGGTTCAACAGTCTGGGTGAGTTTATTATCAAGAACAGTTATCTGGGATGGTGAACAAGCCACGCAAATAACGGTAATCGATATTACAGAGCAACAACTACTTCGTGAACGTCTAGAACACCGAGCTAATTATGATGTATTAACTAACCTATTAACACGTCGTGCCTTTAATGAATTATTGGCAGAAGAATTTAATTATGCACAGCAGCATTCGAATGCTTTGTGTTGTGTATTAATAGATATCGACAATTTTAAAAAAATCAATGATAAAAATGGTCATCATAGCGGTGACAAAGTGCTCCAATCATTTGCTATTACTGCTAAAAAGAATCTTAGAGAAAGCGATTTTATTGGTCGTTGGGGAGGGGATGAATTTGTACTTATTTTACCAAAAACTGACCTTGAACATGCAAAGTTAATTGCCGAACGTCTTTGTAAAGATTTAGCTACGTTAACCGTTATAACTGATGCTGGTCATTTAAAGTTTTCCGTTAGTATTGGTGTTTCTTCATTATCAAAACAAGTACATAACATCGAAACATTGTTGTCTGAAGCTGATAAAGCATTATATCAAGCAAAGCATCAAGGGAAAGGGCGTGTTGCTGTCGCTTCTTAGTAATGTTTAATCTTATAAGTGTTTGTTTTAAAATTAAAAATATTTTCGCAGGCAATTACCTTCTATAAAAGAATAGTCCGCTCGTTACTATGTTTTGTTAGATGTTAAAGAGAAATGCCCTTCAAAAACTCCTAATGAAAAATCTATCTCCTACTATTAGCAGGCAGAATAAAGCTTAATGGTTTAAATATATTTCTTACTTATTAATCGTTAATTTGATCCATTATGAGATTTCATAAGTATATAAATACATTGGTTTTATATTGAATGGCAGATTCAATTCTGGTTAATGAAAGCGGAATTGTATTTAAAATCATAAGGTACTATTTTTTTACTAGTCAGTGCCGTTAGTTTTGCTTAGTTCAAGGTGAATTATTGAAGCAATAATGGGTTATTGAGAGATAATTTAACGCACAAGTCCATAGAAATAGCGGTGTTGTATCGCTTTGCTTATCCAGAACTGAGGTTACTTAGGTATCTCATAAAAAATAAGATCTTTAGTTTTGAGGAATATAGCGAACTTCAGCTAAGCGTTTTAATAACGTAATAGCCGTTAGTCAGTTGTTATATTTTAATTAAAACTAAATAACTTACTTGTTGAGGGCTTTTATACTTGTTGCCTACAATGACTTTGTTATACTTGCCAAAATTTAGTGCTTACTAAGGCTTTTTTGATTTGAATCACATTGGACGCTTTGAAAATGAAGTAGGCCGTTTGGGTTTAACTCGTTTATTTTTAATAAATCTATATAACTACTAAGGCCAATGCTTTGAGTTTACAACGTTATTTGCAAATAAAAATACTATCTATGCTAAATAGATTTTATTTGAGTGCGCGATACCTTTGTGCTGAGCAAAAGTTGTTGTCTATATTAACTATTGTATTCGTTAATGCGATCATGATGTTTAGTGGCGTTATTGAATATGTTACTGAGTTAAGCACTTTATTAATAGAAGGCACTTTAGCTGATTCTTCTTTAGTTAATATATTCAGTTTTTTATCTGATCCTGCATTATCTGGTCAATTACTTATTGGCTTATGCTGGTTAATATTTCTATTTTTTTCAGCCCGCCGTACCGCTATTGCTTTGCAAAAAGCGGCCTTTGCTACTAGTGAAAAACTTCAGTCCTTTATTGGACTTAATTCTCATGGTTGCCGTGCACCACCTCTGTAATTAGTTGAACGCTAACTGTTATTTATATTCTTTAATTCATGTTGAGCTTTATTTTTAATATTACTCATCTTTAAGTTATATAAAAGCGGTCTTTTGCGATTCAACCAACTCTCTTAATTTTCTCATTATTTTAATCGTTAGCATTTTCTATTGATGATAAAAATACACTGGGGAATTATCTACTCTGTTGTTTTTAAACTACTTATTTTTTAAACAACATCTTTCAACATTTAGGTTATACCGATTTAGCTTAATTAAATTGTTTAACATTACATATGAAAAATGAGTCATACCAACGACATCAAATAAGTGGTCTAAATTTTACGCAGAAAAAATGATTTAGTTTAAGGCGTAAGTTGAGGTAAATGGTTGTTCCCTTTACGAAACTTACAACGAAGAAATAAGTTATTTTAACCAGTAAAATAGATCAGTTAATTAGTGTACTTGGTATAAATACAAGGTGTTTTTAATCCCAATAGTGAGCTATTAGGATTGAAAACAGTGTTATCGCCCATTTGGATAAGTGATGCTTACAAAATAATGATGCTGATAGGTATTAGTAGGATAGTCCATTGTTAATTCGCAACCTTTGTAATATAGCGTTAGCTAGTACAGTGCTGGCATTGTCTGGCTGTTCAGGCGGAGTACTTGATCCAAAAGGTCAAATCGGTATTGATGAGAAGAATTTAATCATCATTGCTACTGTACTGATGCTGCTTGTCGTGATCCCCGTTATTGTGATGACTTTATATTTCGCATGGAAATATAGAGATACACAAACTCATGAAATTTATGCTCCGAAATGGGCTCACTCAAATAAAATTGAAGCCTTTGTTTGGGCTGTGCCAATCGTTATCGTGATTGTTTTAGGTGTCATTACTTGGGAATCAACCCATAGTTTAGACCCTTATAAACCGATCGAAGGGAAAGGTAAGCATCTTACTGTTGAAGTCGTCTCATTAAACTGGAAGTGGTTATTTATTTATCCTGAGCAAGGTATTGCCACGGTAAATGAATTGGTGTTCCCCGCTAATGTGCCGGTTGAATACAAAATTACGTCAGAAAGCACGATGAACTCATTCTTCATTCCGCAATTGGGTAGTCAAATTTACTCAATGGCCGGCATGGAAACTAAGTTGCATTTAATTGCTAATGAGCCAGGTACCTTTAAAGGCTTCTCTGCAAATTACAGTGGCGCGGGTTTCTCAGGTATGAAATTTAATGCAATTGCAACGCCTACCCAAGGTGATTTTGATAAATGGGTAAGTGATGTAAAAGCAAAGGGTAATAAACTGACTAAAGCTAATTATTACGAACTAGCTAAAGCAAGTGAAAATAACCCAGTAACCTATTACGGCGATGTTGATAAAGGGTTGTTCCACACCATTATCATGAAATATATGCCAGGTATGAAAGACATGAAAGGTATGAAAAAAATGACTGATATGCCTCATGACATGGCTGAACATTCAGCAACACCATCTATTAGCCAAGGCGAGGAATAAGTATGTCGTTTTTAGGTAAATTATCTTTAGATGCAATTCCGTACCATGAACCAATTCTTGTGTTCACAATGGCTGCCATTGCTATTGGCGGACTTGTTCTCTTAACACTGATTACAAAATATAAAAAATGGGGCGTACTTTGGCGTGATTGGATCACGTCGGTGGACCATAAACGTTTAGGTATCATGTACATCTTCGTTGCTTTAGTGATGCTGTTCCGTGGTTTCAGTGATGCAATCATGATGCGAACTCAACTTGCGCTTGCAACAAGTGGTGCCCCGGGGATTTTACCTCCAGAGCATTACGACCAAATATTTACAGCGCATGGTGTTATTATGATCATCTTTATGGCTATGCCATTTATGATTGGTTTAATGAACATCATCTTGCCGCTGCAAATTGGAGCACGTGATGTTGCTTTCCCATTCTTAAATAACTTAAGTTTTTGGTTAACAGCCAGCGGTGCGATTTTAATTAATATTTCACTTGTTTTTGGTGAGTTTGCTAAAACAGGTTGGGTAGCTTATCCACCACTATCAGAGCTGACGTTTAGCCCTGGGGTCGGAGTTGATTATTATATTTGGGCCTTACAGATATCTGGGCTTGGTACGTTATTAACTGCAGTTAACTTTTTAGTGACTGTGTTTAAAATGCGTGCGCCAGGTATGACTTTGATGAAAATGCCAATTTTCACTTGGACTTGTACATGGGCTAATATCTTAATTGCAGCATCATTCCCAATATTAACTGCCGTGTTAACAATGTTAACGCTTGACCGTTATTTAGGGTTCCACTTCTTTACCAATGATGGTGGCGGTAACGCCATGATGTACATCAACCTGTTCTGGGCTTGGGGTCATCCTGAAGTATATATTTTAGTATTACCTGCTTTTGGTATTTTCTCTGAAATCATTTCTACGTTCACTTCTAAGCGTTTATTCGGTTATACATCGATGATATACGCAAGTGGTGCGATCTCTATTTTAGGCTTTATTGTTTGGTTACATCACTTCTTTACCATGGGGTCTAGCGCTAACGTTAATGCCTTCTTTGGTGTGATGACCATGATTATCGCTGTCCCAACAGGGGTGAAGCTTTTCAACTGGCTATTTACTATTTACCGTGGCCGTTTACAAATGACTGTCCCAGTAATGTGGACACTTGGGTTTATGGTTACTTTTACGGTAGGCGGTATGACAGGTGTGTTATTAGCGATTCCAGGTGCCGATTATGTATTACATAACAGCCTATTCTTAATTGCACATTTCCATAATACGATCATTGGTGGTGCGGTCTTTGGTTACCTTGCTGGTTTTGCATTTTGGTTCCCTAAAGCAATGGGCTTTAAACTCAACGTACGTTGGGGTAAAGCAGCTTTCTGGTTCTGGATTGTTGGGTTCTTTGTTGCATTTATGCCGCTTTACGTACTTGGTTTCCTAGGTATGACGCGTCGTTTAAACCACACTAATAACCCTGATTGGAATATCTGGTTATATATCGCTGCTGGCGGTGCTGTACTCATTATGTTCGGTATTATTTGTCAAGTTGTTCAATTGTTTGTGAGCTTTAGAGATCGTGAAGCGCTTGATGATGAAACGGGCGACCCATGGAATGGTCATACACTTGAGTGGGCGACATCGTCACCTCCACAAGCGTATAACTTCGCTGTGATCCCTGAAGTACATGACATTGATGCATGGACAGATATGAAAGAAAAGGGACAAGTTTATCAGTCTAAAGCAAGCTATGAACCTATTCATATGCCTAAAAATACTGCTGCTGGTGTCTTGATGGGCCTAACATTAACTATCTTCTGTTTCGCTATGATTTGGCATGTTTGGTGGTTAGCGATTGTTGGTTTAGTCGGTGCTATTGCAGTATTTATTAAACGTTGTTACAGCAATGATGTTGACTATTACGTGCAACCAGAAGAAGTGTTAGCAACAGAGAATGCCTTCAACTTAAGCGGTTCGGCTAAAAATAACAGTAAGGGGATAAAAGCATGAGTACGTTATCTATCAACGTAGAGGCTGAAAATACAGCACTAGCCTCACATGATGATCATGCACATGAGCATCATGATACTTCTGGCGATACTGTATTTGGTTTTTGGTTATATTTAATGACCGATTGTCTTTTATTTGCTTCGTTCTTTGCTACTTATGCCGTGTTATTTATGAATACGGTTGGCGGAGTGTCCGGTAAAGATATTTTTGAACTTGATTTTGTTGCCGTTGAAACTGCTGCGTTATTGATCAGTAGTATTACTTTTGGTTTTGCGATGATTTGCGCACAAGGGCAAAAGAAAGCACTCACTTTAATGTGGTTAGCGATCACTTTTTGTCTAGGTGCTACCTTTATCGGTATGGAAATCTATGAATTCACTCACCTTATTGAACATGGTAATGGCCCGCAGGGAAGTGCTTTTTTAAGCTCATTTTTTGCTTTAGTTGGTTTACATGGTTTACATGTAACAGCGGGTTTAATTTGGATGGCGATAATGATGATCGAAGTTGCACGCCGTGGTTTAGGTAAACCAACCGTGACACGTCTAATGTGTTTAAGTTTATTTTGGCACTTCTTAGACATTGTTTGGATTTGTGTATTTACCGTTGTTTATTTAATGGGAGTAATGTAATGAATCATAACGAAACACATAATGATGCATCTCACGGTACCGTTAAAGGTTACCTAATTGGTTTTGTGTTAGCGGTTATTTTGACGGTCATTCCGTTTTATATGGTAATGACAGGTGACTTTTCAAAAGTGACCACGTTATGGACCATTATTACGTTAGCTATTGTGCAAATTTGGGTGCATTTAAAGTATTTCTTACACCTTAATTTCATCACTGAAGATGGAAGAGCGAGTACGTTCTCGTTCTTATTCAGTGCCTTGATTATCGTCATGGTAGTGGGATTATCTGTTTGGATTATTTACGAATCTAACGCAATGATGATGTACTAATTTAAAGTAACTGATAGTTTGTAAGAAGAGGTTAAAGATGTTTCGTCGTTATTGGAGTGTGACTAAACCCGGTATTATCATGGGAAACTTCATCAGTGTTGCGGGCGGTTTTTTACTCGCATCAAAAGGTGATGTAGACCTTTGGTTAATGACCGCTACGTTAATTGGCTTATCGCTCGTTATTGCTTCGGGTTGTGCTATTAATAATGTGATTGATAGAGATATAGATATCAAAATGGCACGAACTCGTACACGAGTAACCGTGACTGGCGAGATGTCTGGTATGACTGCTTTATGTCACGGCATTGTTTTAGGGATAATAGGTTTCGGTCTATTAATTGTTTATACAACACAAGTTGCCGTGCTTTTTGCTGCCTTTGGTTACTTTATTTATGTTGGTGTATACAGCCTGTATATGAAACGTAATTCAGTTTATGGCACGTTTATCGGTAGCTTATCTGGCGCAGTGCCACCCGTCGTTGGCTACTGTGCTGTGACTGGTCAGTTTGATACGGGTGCATTAATACTATTAGTTATGTTTAGCTTATGGCAAATGCCACACTCATATGCGATTGCTATTTTCCGCTTTAAAGATTACCAAGCGGCGAATATTCCTGTTCTACCAGTAGCGCAAGGGATCGATAAAGCAAAACGCCATATCGTATTGTATATCGCAATATATACGTTAGTTGTGATGTTATTGCCAATTAATGGTTATACAGGAGCTGCCTTTATGGCTGTTGCTTGTACCACTAGTTTTTGGTGGTTATTAATGGCATTGAGAGGCTACCGTCGTAATATTGATGTTAGTGGTTGGGCTCGCCAAGTGTTCGCTTTCTCTATTGTTAATATTACCGCTTTGAGCATTGCTATGGCGGTGGATTATCAGAGTATGGCGCCACATATAATCGGGTTTAACTAACCCAATCTTTCGCTCTTTTTATTACGAAGGGCGATGCGTAAATGATATGAATAAAAGGCCTAGGGTTAACACTCTAGGCCTTTTTTCTTGCCTAATGAATAGTTGCTTCTTCACTACTTGAATCACTCTAGTGAGTGATTAGCGCAAGAGACAAGCGTTTAAACTTATAAAGAAAAAATTCTAAAGAAAAAGCAATGAAGATATTTACTGTATTGAATAATACCAATCTGGATAAATAAAGGGTCTATTTAGGCGTTAGGGAAAATGAATGATAGCAAGGTGTTGATTGCAGTCACTCGTTATTCTCATTACAAAATTAACAATGAAGCTAGGGTTTATTTTAACAAGTATAAATGACTAGATAATTACTTATACCAATGGAATTAAATAAGTGATCAGAAATTGCGAAGGAAAAATTAACACTAATAAGGCGTGAGTTGTAGAAGATAGTTGTTCTCACTTCAAAACGCAGAACGCAGTTAGGGGTGATTTTAACCAGTAAGAATGATCACCTTATTAATTCTTTTGGTATTAGATTGGTATAATAAACTAAACGAGCTAAGAATAGACAAGAACAGCATATTCAATATCTTTCAAGCGATCTAAACTCGTTTGAACTAATACTTAAAATACTGCGTTATTCACAACCAACTTTCCATTATTCAGAACAGGTTTATTAACCAGAGCTAGTTGTTATTCAAGATCAGTTTGTTATTCAATACAGTGAAATGATATTTGTATAAAGAAGTAAAGGCGAGGTCGAATCGAGGAAGTTAATAGGCTGCTATTGGTCCTTAACAGCCTATTAACTTGATTATTTCGGTTGGTTAAGCAGCGCTTTAATATCTGCAATATTAACTATTTTCTCATCAATTTTTAAATAAGCTATCGCTTCAGTGAATACAATCGTTGCTTCAATGACACCTGGCATATTAATTAATTGCTCAGCTACTTCACCTGCTTGCTTTTCATTTTCAACATTAATGGCAAAGCTGAAGTTTTTCGATTTTTTAAGTGGCTTCATACCCAGTGTGACTAATAACCATACTGCGCTAATAATACCCATGGCTAAGAAGATAGATTGTTCACCAAAACGACTGGCAATTAGACCACCTAAAACGCCACCCGTAAACGCCCCTAAAAACTGACTACTAGAGTAAATGCCCATAACACTACCTTTCACACCTGCAGGCGCAATTCGCGATAGTATGGACGGCATAGTCGCTTCTAAATAATTGAACGCAGTGAAGAACATAATCACTAATACTACTAGGCTTGCAAAGCCCATCGGTAAATACCATAAAAGGAACAGAGCCAATGTCAGCAATAAAACGGAAGCCGACAACATTTGTTTCTCTTTCTGCTTTTTGATTGCATAAATCATGAATGGCACCATGAAAAAGAATGAGCCAATTAACGTAGGTAAATATAATTGCCAATGATCTTCAAGCATTAAACCACTAGCAACAAACTGCTTAGGCAAAGTAATAAAGCAGGCTGTCATCGCCATATGGAGAGTAAATACACCAAAGTTTAGACGTGATAATTGAGGGTGACGAACCAATTTCTTAAGCTGTGCAGGTAAAGCAACACTATCGCCTCGAGGAGCTTTATTAACTGAGTGAGGTACCATGAATTGAATCAATAGCATCGCTAAAATAGTCAGTACAGCGATAAACCAAAATAAACCACTCAAACCAAAAGCTTTCGCTACGATGGGGCCCATTACCATTGCTATGGTGAATGATAAACCAATAAACATACCAATCGTTGCCATTACTTTCGGGCGTTGCTCTTCACGGCTTAAATCAGCTGCTAATGCTAATATTGCACTGGCAATTGCACCAGTGCCTTGTAGTGCTCGACCGAATACTACGCCATAAATAGTATCTGACATTGCTGCAACAACACTACCTAAAAGAAAAATTAACAAGCCGATTAAAATAATTGGTTTACGACCGTATTTATCAGACAAAATACCCATTGGGATTTGTAACATCGCTTGTGTTAAACCATAAGCACCAATTGCTAAACCAATCCACATCGGGCTGTATCCTGCTAATTGTTCTCCATAGATAGCAAAAACAGGTAGGATCATAAATAGGCCAAGCATACGAAGACCAAAAACAGCAGCAAGCGAAAATGCTGCTTTTTTTTCAATACTATTTAAACCAGAAGCACTCATAAAATATTTTAACTCTATTGTAGTGAAACCCTAGGCATAGGCATATGTCAGGAGGGAATTTCATTTTATCATGCAACCACGGTCAATCAACCTCAAACTCTTTGAGGTTAAGTTCTTTTACATGCTTTAATCTTTTATTGATCAGGCTTTATAGCCCAAAACATTAAAAACCAATCAAGCTAAAAAAAATGATGATTGTCATCGAAGGTGCATAATTAGTATTTGTTTGAAGTCTGATTTTCTTATTATAAGTAATCAGTAAAAAGGTAAGTGGAAAGATCTTAAATTATATTTTTATAGGTAGTCACTTAATCTTTTTTTTAATAGAAGGTTTTATTAAACCCTTTGATTTGATCTATAGCGACAGCAAGTTATTAAACTTTAAATTGAAGATATAAAAAAAGGCGTAACAGAAATTAATCTATTACGCCTTTCTACAATATGGTGGCCCTTCCCCGACTCGAACGGGGGACCTGACGATTATGAGTCGTATGCTCTAACCAACTGAGCTAAAGGGCCTAAATTTGTTCGCTGATTATATAAGCTAGTTTTTTAACTGTCTAGCTTATTGCGTTTGATTGCTTATTTAATCAGCGTTAAAGATAAGATTTATATAACAAAATGTATAAACCTTACTTTAATGGCAGAGTTTACTCGTCTAAGAAGCTACGAAGTTGTTCGCTACGACTTGGGTGACGAAGTTTACGTAGTGCTTTTGCTTCAATTTGACGAATACGTTCACGTGTTACATCAAACTGTTTGCCCACTTCTTCTAACGTGTGGTCAGTATTCATATCGATACCAAAACGCATACGTAGTACTTTAGCTTCACGAGCCGTTAAACCTTCTAATACATCATTAGTTGCATTTTTTAGGCTTTCGCTTGTTGCACTATCAACCGGTAATGCAATGGTTGTATCTTCAATGAAATCACCTAAATGTGAATCTTCATCATCACCAATCGGTGTTTCCATTGAAATTGGCTCTTTAGCTATTTTCAATACCTTACGAATTTTATCTTCAGGCATCATCATGCGTTCAGCTAATTCTTCAGGCTGTGGCTCACGACCCATTTCTTGTAACATTTGACGAGAGATACGGTTAAGCTTATTAATCGTTTCAATCATGTGTACAGGAATACGGATTGTACGCGCTTGGTCAGCGATAGAACGAGTGATTGCTTGACGGATCCACCATGTAGCGTATGTTGAGAATTTGTAACCACGACGGTATTCAAATTTATCAACGGCTTTCATTAGACCGATGTTACCTTCTTGGATTAAATCTAAGAACTGTAAACCACGGTTGGTGTATTTTTTAGCAATCGAGATAACTAGACGTAAGTTAGCTTCAACCATTTCTTTTTTAGCACGACGAGCTTTAGTTTCACCAATGCTCATTGCACGAGATATTTCTTTTAAGTTAGTAATACTTAGTGTGCTCTCCACTTCGATTGCTAACATTTTACGAATACAACGCTCTAAGTCTTCTTCTGACTCTTTAATACCTGCAACGAAAACTTCGTTACCTGATAATAGTTTTTCTAACCATGCGCTGTTCGTTTCATTGCCTTTAAACATTTTAATGAAATCTGCTTTAGGCATTTTGCACTGTTCAACACAGATTTTTAGAATTAAACGTTCTTGAACACGTGCTGCATTCATATTACCGCGTATCAGTTTTACCATACGGTCAAACTGTTTAGGGATAAGTTTAAATTGTTGGAAGTATTCAGCTTGTTCGCTAATTGCAGCTAATGTATCTGCATGTTTACGTCCATTTTTTGTAATTGATTTTTCAACAATGTTATTTAAACGACGTAGCTCTGCAAATTTCTCAGCGGCTTCTTCAGGACAAGGACCTTTAGGACCTTCTTCCTCTTCTTCGTCATTTTCTTTATCAGCATCGTCATCTTCTAATTCTTTTTCTGATAATTCAGAACCGATATTAGTTGCACTGACTGCTTGAGTCATATCATCATTTGGATCAATGAAACCGCTGATTAAATCAGTTAATTTCATTTCTTCAGCTTCGTAGCTATCGTAGTTATCTAATAAGTTACGGATAGTTGCTGGGTATTCAGAAACTGAATTTTGTACTTCTTTAATACCTTCTTCGATACGTTTAGCGATAACAATCTCGCCTTCACGTGTCAGTAGTTCTACTGTGCCCATTTCACGCATGTACATACGTACTGGGTCAGTTGTACGACCAATTTCAGATTCTACAGTCGCTAGCACTTGTGCTGCGGCTTCTACTGCATCTTCATCAGGTTCGTCGTTATCTGTACCAGATAAAATAAGATCATCTGCATCAGGAGCTGTTTCAACAACTCGGATACCCATGTCATTGATCATTTGAATGATATCTTCAATTTGCTCTGAATCCACGATATCTTGCGGAAGGTGATCATTCACTTCTGCGAAGGTTAAGAAGCCGTTCTCTTTACCTTTAATGATCAATTCTTTCAGTAGAGATTGAGGTGTTTGCGCCATAGGTACCATCCAAAAAGTAGTCGTAAAATGTGGTGTAAATGGGAAAAAATATAAGCGCTCGAGTATACGCTTAAATTGATTTTTATGCTAATCCCATTAATCTTATTTTTGTTCTATGAAAAGTTGTGCTAGTTGCACTCTTTCCTCTTTTGTTAAAACCTCGCCCTGTCTGGACTTTTGTTTTAAAAATTCAATACGTTGGGTGAAGTATTTTGATAAAAAAGTATCTAATATATCAAAGAAAAACTCTTCATATTTATCTTCTTTTATTTGATTATCCCAAGTTGCTAAGGTAATTAATTGTTTTTCTTCGGGATAACCTCGCCAATGCTCTATTAACGTTCCTGTATTTATATGGGGGGCATTTCTACACATTTCAAGTAGTGTATTCAAAAGATTTATCCCAGGTATTTGTATCTCTTTAAATTCAGGTATTTCAGGTAATTGATAAGCCATTTTTGGTTGTTGTAGTAATAGAGAAATCGCTAAACGCATCGGCGTTATTTTTTGTGATGTTTGCTTTCTTTCAACTGTTGTGGCGGCAGGTAATAATTTTTTTAATCCTTCTTTTTCAATACCTAATAAGCTAATTAGGCGTGTTTCCATCATTTGTCTAAACACTGAATCAGGTAATTTAGTGAGTAATGGAATCGCTAGCTGTGCTAATTTTGATTTACTATCGGCACTGCGCATATCAACTTGTGATAATAAGTGCTGATATAGGAAATCAGATAAAGGCATTGCTTGATCGATAAGCTTTTCAAAAAAGGCTTTACCTTCTTTTTGCACTAAACTATCAGGATCTTCTCCGTCAGGTAGGAACATAAAGCGTAATGTTCTGCCATCTTGAATAGAGGGCAGGGCATTTTCAAGTGCACGCCAGGCGGCTGTTCGTCCTGCACTATCACCATCAAAACAACAAACAACTTCACTGGTTTGTCTAAATAATAATTGAATATGATCTGGTGTGGTCGCTGTGCCTAAAGATGCAACCGCGTAGTTAATATCAAACTGCCCTAATGCAACTACATCCATATAACCTTCAACGACTAAGATACGTTGAACGTCTTTCTCGTATTGTTTGACTTGATATAAACCATAAAGTTCTTTGCCTTTATGAAATATAGGTGTTTCAGGCGAGTTTAAATATTTTGGTGTTGTATCATCAAAAACGCGCCCACCGAAACCAATGACTCGACCACGTCTGTCATGAATTGGAAACATTAAGCGGTCACGGAAACGATCGTAACTACCGCCACTATCTTTACTGATCAGCATACCTGCATCAACTAATTGCTGTTCAGTTTGTTTGTTTATTGCAAACTTTTTGCGTACTTCATCCCAACCATCAGGGGCATAACCAATTTGAAAGTATTTAGCTGTCTGACCTGATAAGCCTCGACTTTTTAGGTAACTAATCACTTTTTCGCTATTGCTATGTGTACGCAGTTGTTGCTGGTAAAAACGAGTGATGTCACTCATTAATTGATAAAGATCTTTTCTGTCAACGTAAGTGGGTGTTGATTGTGTTTGTCCTGAATCTTCTCGAGGTATGTCAATGGATAATGATTCTGCTAGTACTTCAACCGCATCAACAAATTCAATGCCATCATATTCCATTAAAAAAGATAAAACATTACCGCTGACACCACAATTAAAACAATGATAAAACTGTTGATCTGGACTTACTGAGAAAGTTGAATCGTTATTACCATTATGGAAAGGACAGCGTGCACGGTAGCTTTTGCCTTTTTTCTTCAATTTAAGACGGCTGTCAATTACATCAACGATATCAGTACGTGAAATTAGATCGTCAATGAAATTTTTAGGAATACGGCCAGCCATTTTTGAGTCCTGTAGGTAGAAAAGTCAGTAGTATACTCGTTACTATTATAACGATACAAGATAACTAAACTGAATATATTATAGAGAGAAGTTTACTGTCATTGGTTCAATCAATATTGATATTTATTTGAAACGGTTAATGCTAGGAATAATAACTAATAAACCTTAAGGGATTAGTTTTTTACTTTACAAATTTATCTATTAAAACAAAAAAGCCCCAGACTTAAATTAAGCTGGGGCTTTTTTAATCAGAGACGAGAAGTGATGTCTACTTTAAGTTTGCTCTTACAAGCGAACTAACTTGAGCCATATCTGCTCTTCCCTGAATGTCTTTTTGGAGTAGCCCCATCACTTTACCCATATCTTGCATACCTTGTGCACCAGAAGATGCTATTGCTTGCTTGATAAGTGTTTCAACTTCTTCCGAAGTGAGTGCTTGAGGTAAAAACTCTTCTAAGATAGCAAGTTCTGTTTTTTCAATATCAACAAGATCATGTCTGTCAGCTTTTTCAAACTGACTAATTGAATCTTTACGTTGTTTTACTGATTTAACTAAAACTGCCGTAACAGCATCGTTATCCAGCTCAACTTGATCGTCGAGTTCAATTTGTTTCACAGCGGCTATTAATGAGCGGATAGTCAATAAACGGACTTTATCCTTTGCACGCATTGCAAGCTTTTGCTCTTCTTGTAATCTTATTTTTAAAGACATCGAGAACCTTTAACTATTCTAGTATAGACGAACGCGACGAGCGTTATCACGAGAAAGTTTTTTCAAGTGACGTTTAACAGCTGCTGCTTTAGCACGTTTGCGAACTGTAGTAGGTTTTTCGAAGAATTCACGTTTACGTGTTTCTGCTAAGATACCTGCTTTTTCACAAGAACGTTTAAAACGACGTAGTGCTACGTCAAATGGTTCGTTTTCACGAAGTTTAATTACTGGCATATGCCTATTACCTTTATGGTTACGGTCGTAAATTGACCAGTGCATTTAAATTGGTGCGAGATTTTAATCCTATTTAGGGGATAATGTAAAGAAATTCCGCATTAATTTTAATTAAAAAAGTATAAAGATCCTAATGATCTTCAGATCTGCATTTTATAATGAAGATCGTTAAAAAAAGCAATCTTTACTGTGCTTTTCCGCTAGAATGCGTTTAATTTTTTATTTAGTTTTTTATTTTATCTGGGTAACGTCTCTTAAGTTAGCCTGATATTACTGCTATGAGGTTGTTTATTATGCGAATTTTGGGCATTGAAACATCATGTGATGAAACGGGTATTGCCGTTTATGATGATCAACAAGGTTTATTATCTCACCAATTATATAGTCAAGTTAAGTTACATGCTGATTATGGTGGTGTTGTTCCTGAATTAGCTTCTCGAGATCATGTTCGTAAAACAATTCCGCTTATTAAAGAAGCGCTTGAACTGGCTAACTGTACTAAAGATGACATAGATGCCATTGCTTATACTGCTGGGCCTGGTCTGGTAGGGGCGTTGTTAGTAGGCTCTTGTATTGGTCGTAGTTTAGCTTTTGCTTGGGATAAGCCTGCAATCGCAATACACCACATGGAAGGTCACTTACTAGCGCCTATGTTAGAAGAGAATAAACCTGACTTTCCGTTTGTTGCATTATTAGTGTCAGGTGGGCATACCTTATTAGTCCAAGTTGATGATATTGGCGAATATACTTTGTTAGGTGAAAGTATTGATGATGCTGCTGGTGAAGCTTTTGATAAAACAGCGAAATTGCTAGGATTGGATTACCCTGGTGGTCCGCGTTTAGCTAAAATGGCTGAGCAAGGTATTGCCGGTCGTTTTAAGTTCCCACGTCCGATGACAGATAGACCTGGTTTAGACTTTAGCTTTAGTGGTTTAAAAACCTCTGCAGCTGTTACGATTGCACGTGAAGGTAAAGATGCTCAAACACAAGCTGACATTGCTTATGCTTTTCAAGAAGCAGTTATTGATACGATTGCAATAAAATGTAAGCGTGCTTTAAAACAGACTGGCTTGAAACGTTTAGTGGTTGCTGGCGGTGTTAGTGCCAATACGGCTTTACGTGAACAACTTGCTGCTACGATGAAAAAGTTAGGCGGAGAAGTGTTTTATCCTCGCAGTGAATTTTGTACCGATAATGGTGCAATGATTGCTTATGCTGGGATGCAACGTCTTAAAGCAGGGCACACTCAAGGGTTAGAAATAAAAGCGAAACCACGTTGGCCTTTGCAAGATTTAGAAAGTGTCAATGCTTCGCTATAGATAACCTATATTTAGAAAGTAGTGTTTAAGCTAATTAACTCGCTTAAACACTACTTATCATTATTGCTGATAACCTCAAATACTCGTGTTTTCGTCTTAGCAACAAACTAAATCAATCAAACTGACTAACCTTTCCAATGTAAGTACCTACACTAATTATCTAAATTAAGTCTCTAAGTTAAGTCTTTAAACTAGGCATCTCTTGGTAAGCCTTTTTTAACGGCGTTAATTAAACGATTATTTAATCTATCTATATTCATCGGTAATTTTTGTTGTTGCTCTGATAACGCCCATTCAATGTGCTCATTGACCATCTCATCATCACTTGTTGCTAGTTTATCTTGTAAAGTTGTGATTGTTTCAATACTGCTCGGTGCATTGCCTAAGGCTATTGCTATATTTCTTAACCAACGTTGATGACCTATTCTTCGAATGGAAGATCCTTCTGTATTCTTTAAAAAAATTTCTTCAGACCAGCCGAATAAGCTCACTAAGGATTGGTTTTGTAAAAAATCTTTCGCTTGATAGTCGGATTCTTCAGTAGTTTCTGCAAAACGATTCCAAGGGCAAATTAATTGGCAATCATCACAACCATAAATACGATTACCAATCGCTTTACGAAACTCATTAGGAATAGCACCTTGTAATTCAATAGTCAGGTATGAAATACAGCGTCTTCCATCCACAACATAAGGTGCAACAATAGCTTGAGTTGGACAAATCTTGATGCACGCAACACATTGACCACATTGGTTAGATTGTGGTTTGTCGACAGGTAATGCTAAATCAACTAATAACTCACCAATAAAAAACCAAGATCCAGACTCTTTATCAAGTAATAACGAATGTTTCCCAACCCAGCCTAATCCTGCTTTTTCTGCTAATGGACGTTCTAATACTGGTGCGCTATCAACAAAAGGTCGAAAACCTAATGCTTTTACTTCACTTTGAATTTTATCGCCTAATTGTTTTAGCTTTTTGCGTAGTACTTTATGGTAGTCGCGGCCCAGTGCATAACGACTAATGTAAGCGAGATCTTTATCTTCTAGGTTTGACGCAAATTGCGCATCATCGGGTAAATAATCCATACGAGCAGAAATAACACGTACTGTTCCTGGCAATAGTTCTTCAGGACGAGCACGTTTCATTCCGTGTTTTGCCATGTAATCCATTTCGCCATGGTAATCGTTATCTAACCATTTTTGTAAATTAGCTTCTTGATCTTTAAGGTCGATATCAGTAATACCCACTTTTTGAAAACCTAACGCTTTTCCCCATTTTTTTATATTATCTGCAAGTTCAGAAAGCGCTGTTTCAGATAAAGTAACTTGGGGAATTGAGTCTGTTGGCGATGTATTTTCAATGTGTTGATTATTTTTCATTATTTGTTTTAAATTATTCACTTTAAATTAAAAATAAGGGCTCGTTATTTAAGCATCTTTTATTAGCGTAAGTTTACCATACTCGTTATATTTTTTGAGTGACTAAAAGTACTGTTTTTTAACAGGTGACTTAGTTTATGATAGAGCAGCTTTAAAGCGAACTTTGCTAGGGGTAGTGAGGTCTATATGCTTTCTGATACTATTGAAAATAATGACTTAATACTGTTTATCTATTGATATGCTTGTTTTGCGAGATATTATAGTTACTTAAGAAGATATTATAGTTACTTAATAAAATATTATAACTATCTAACAAGATATTATTAAATGGCACTATTTACCTAAATTGGTTACTTATATTGGAAGTTAATAAAACTCAATGTCGAATATATTAAAAGAAAAATTAGAGAATGCAGAGCAAACAGTTCTGTTTGGCCAACGCTTAAGTAAAGCCTGTGAGCTTGCAACTTGTATTTATTTACACGGTGATTTAGGCGCAGGGAAAACGACGTTGACGCGAGGGTTCATACAAGGTTTAGGCCATGTGGGCAATGTGAAAAGTCCAACTTATACCTTGGTAGAACCTTATGAGTTAGCTGATTGGCAAGTGTACCATTTTGATTTATATCGTTTATCAGATCCTGAAGAATTAGAATTTATGGGGATCCGCGATTACTTTGGTGAAACGAGCCATTCTTTAGTTGAATGGCCAGAACGTGGTGTAGGTTTTTTACCTAACGCGGATATTGATTTAACGCTTGTTTATGTTGGCGAACAACGAGAAATTACCTTACAAGCAAATACCGAAAATGGTTTAAGAGTATTAAATAACTTATGATGATAAAGCAAACTTTCACGATATTATTAAAGCGATTATCCTATTCGAGAGTGCTTTTTTTGTGCAGCTTACTGATGATTCAAAGTATTAGTTTAAGTGTTTCTGCCGCACAAACTGAATTAAAAGGCGTTCGTACATGGCCTTCTCCAGATAATACTCGTGTTGTGTTTGATCTCAGCAATAAACCTCAATATCAGACCCATTACCTGACTAACCCTGATCGTTTAGTGATTGATCTTACTGGGACAATCAATAAAGCTAATTTAAAAACAATTAAAAACAAAGGCAAATTAATAACTGATATAAGAGAAAGTAAAACGGCTAAAGCGAATACTTTTAGATTAGTTATTGATTTAAAAGAAGTCAGTAAAGCTAAAATTTTCAGCTTACCGCCTGCAAAACCTTATGGGCATCGTCTAGTTATCGATTTACCAACGATTGCAACAAAGGTACCTAACCAAATTTCTGCGACGCCTAATGGACGTAATATTATTGTTGCTATTGATGCTGGTCATGGAGGTGATGATCCGGGCGCTTTAGGTAAATATAGTTATGAAAAAAAAGTGACGTTAGAAATTGCCAAACGTTTAAAGAATGTTATTGATGCTCAAAGAGGCATGCAGGCTTTTTTAATTAGAACGGGTGATTACTTTGTTAACTTGAATAAACGTTCTGAGATTGCTCGTAAAGGTAAAGCTGATTTCTTAGTGTCTATTCATGCTGATGGGTTTACCTCAAGTCGACCTAAAGGGGCCTCTGTTTGGGTATTGTCTAACCGAAGAGCGACTACTGAGTTAGGACGCTGGATGGAAAGGAATGAAGCGCAATCAGAGCTATTAGGTGGGGCTGGCGATTTAATTCAAGACTCGGATAGTGTGCCATTCTTAAATAGAATGTTATTAGACATGTCCATGGGTAATACAATGGGTGTTGGTTTTAACATTGGTAGCTTAGTAACAAGTGAACTGTCTAAAGTTACAACCATGCATAAAAAAGAACCTGTGCATGCCAGTTTAGCGGTATTGAAATCTCCAGACATTCCATCAATTTTAGTGGAAGCCGGCTTTATTACCAATCGCACTGAAGAGCGTTTATTGAATCAAGCTGAGTTTCAAAACAAAATTGCTAATGCCGTTTTCAAAGGTATTTACACACATTTTAGTGAGAAACCTCCACAAGGTAGTTTATTTGCACAGAAAAAACGTGCTATTAAACATACCGTGCGCAGCGGCGAATCACTTTCAGTCTTATCAAGACGTTATAGTGTTAGCAGTGCCAAGTTGAAAGATTTTAATCATTTAAAATCGAGCTCTTTACGTATTGGCCAAGTATTGAGTATTCCTGAGAATTATCATGTCATTGAGGATAAGCCTGAAGCAAGTTCACAGCAAGCTGCTGCACCAATTCAACAAGCAACGACACATACTGTAAAACGTGGCGAATCATTATCTATTATCGCGAATAAATATAATCAATCGATCGCGGGTTTAGTAGCTCATAATAAATTACAAAAAACGTCTCTACTTGTAGGGCAAAAAATTAAGATCCCAGGTAGCAATGAAGCATCTTCACTAGCACAACAGCCAGTTCAAAAAGAACAAACGCATATTGTAAAACCTGGTGAAGCATTGTCTTTGATTGCACGACAATATAATCAAAGTACTGCTGATTTAGTCGCTTATAACAACTTAAAAAAGACTAGTTTATACGTTGGTCAAAAAATTAAAATACCGGGTGGAGTTACCCAATCTACTGCTATTTCATCAGAACCAAAAGTAGTTAAAAGAGTCGCTCAAAAACCAATAGTACATACAGTAAAGTCTGGTGAAGCATTGTCTTTGATTGCTCGACAATATAATCAAAGCACTGCTGATTTAGTCGCTTATAACAACTTAAAAAAGACCAGTTTATACGTTGGTCAAAAGATTAACATTCCGGGAGGAAAAATTCAGTCTTCGGTCTCTCCTAAAGTTGTTAAAAAAGTAATTAAAAAACCGGTTGTACATACAGTGAAATCTGGAGAAGCGTTATCTTTGATTGCTCGAGAATATAATCAAAGCACAGCGGATTTGGTTGCTTATAATAACTTGAAAAAGACGTCTTTATACGTTGGTCAAAAGATTAAAATACCTGGTGAAAACAGTGTAAATGTTAGTACAGTTAAAAAGGTAGTTAAAGCACCTGAACCTACTCACCATAAAGTTAAAAGCGGCGAGTCTCTGTCTGTTATTGCCAAACGATATGGCCGCACTGCTAAACAGTTTCAAGCGTATAACAATCTGAGCTCTTCGCGATTACTTGCGGGGCAGACTTTAAGAATCCCAAGTTCAAATTATATTGTGCCAACTCGTCCTGCTTCACATACAGTGAGTAGAGGGCAATCGTTATCTGTGATCGCTAATAAGTACGACATAACAACACAACAACTTAAACAGTTTAATAACTTGCGATCTAACTCGTTAAAAGTGGGGCAAAAGTTAAAAATACCGTCGACAAACTTTGTTAGAAAGAAACATAAAGTGCGAAGTGGTGAATCTTTGTCTGTGATCGCTAAACGTTATGGCACCACAACAAGCGCGATTATATCAACCAATAAGTTGCGTTCAAAATCATTGGCTATTGGTCAAGTGTTAACCATTCCTGTTAGTTAGTTTTACGAGTTTATTATCATGCCTATTCAGATATTACCTGCACGATTAGCTAATCAAATAGCGGCTGGAGAAGTGGTTGAAAGACCTGCTTCAGTGGTTAAAGAATTAGTTGAAAATAGTTTAGATGCGGGCGCAACTCGTATTGATATTGAGATTGAGCAGGGCGGTGCTAAATGCATACGCATTAAGGATAACGGTAACGGTGTCGATAAAGAGCAATTAACACTTGCTTTAAGTCGTCATGCGACGAGTAAAATAAGTCACCTTGATGATCTCGAAGCGATTGTAAGCTTAGGCTTTAGAGGAGAAGCATTAGCCAGTGTTAGCTCTGTTTCTCGTTTAACTTTTACTTCAAAACCTGTCGGCCAAGAGCAAGCATGGCAAGCTATTGCTGAAGGGCGTGATATGCAAGTAAGTATTCAACCTGCAGCTCATCCTCAAGGAACGACGGTTGAAGTATTGGATTTGTTTTTTAATACACCTGCTCGTCGTCGTTTTTTAAAAACAGAGAAAACTGAATTTCAGCATATTGATGAATTAATTAAACGTATTGCATTGAGTCGTTTCGATATTGCAGTCACCTTAAAGCATAATAATAAAGTCATCAGACAGTATCGTGCAGCGCCAGAACAAGCTCAACAAGAAAAGAGAATTGCGGCAATTTGTAGTGAACAGTTTATGCAGCATGCTGTCTTTTTTGAAACAGCGGATCAAGCATTAAAGATTTCAGGTTGGGTATCTGATCGGTTATCCCCTAGGCCATTAGCTGATGTTCAATATTGTTATATTAATGGCCGAATGATTCGCGATAAATTAGTTAATCATGCGATTAGGCAGGTGTATGCGCATTTCTTACCGCAAGGTATGTTTCCTGGTTATATCATTTATATTGAATGTGATGCTAAAGAGGTGGATGTTAATGTTCATCCTGCTAAACATGAAGTTAGATTCCATCAAGCGCGCTGGGTGCATGACTTTATTAGCAGTACATTAAATGCAACGCTAAGTGACAGTTCTCTGCTAGGGCATGAGCTAGATGAAGATAATGTGCAAGTAGCGGGTAATCAACGCGTTTCAGAACATGCTTATCAACCACCCTCTAATATCAATTATGATGAGCAAGGTCCAAGTGCTCACCATAATCCGAGTAACGCTAACAATGTTAGTAACGGCAGTTATGAAGGAAGTAGTAATCCTAGTCGTCATGATAGTTATGATAGTTCGCAAGGAAGTAGTAGAGGTAATAGCTATGGCCAAGGAAATTACTCAGGAGCGGTTCCACGTCCTCAATTAGATCATCAACAAGTTGATGCCTATTGTGATTTTGTCGCTGAAGCGTACCAGCAAAATATTGCTCCTTCAGCACCGTCCTTTGATAGTAAAAGTAGCCAATATAAAGCGGCTCATGTGATTAGTATGATTGATGCTGAGCATTTGCTAATACAACCTGTTTTTCCGGCTTGGTGTGAGTTATCTAATAATGGGTTGTTACTAATGTCATTAACATTAGCCAATAAAGCATTGGTGTCTGAACGATTATATAGCGGATGGCAAGATGGTGAAGTAATTTCACAACCGTTATTGCTACCGGTTCGTTTTAAATTAGAGTCTGATATGTTAGATATCGCACAGCAAACGACTACGATATTAAATCGATTAGGCTTCACTTATAAATTTCAACCTCAATTTGTAATTGTTAGCCAAGTTCCTGCCGCTTTTAGGCATGCACCAATTGCAACTATTCTACCTAAAGTATTTGAATACCTTGGTATGAAGTCAGACGGCTTAGATGCGATGAGCTTTGAAACTATCAAGAATGATGAGTCTCAGATTAAATCATTATGCGATCAGTTGAGCCATTTATTGGCAGAAAATGAGCCAAGCAAAATATTATCGATATCTGAAATAGAAATAATTTTGGATTCATTAATTAAATTATCAGTAGAACACTTACAAAATTGCTTTAAACAGCCCAACTTATCGTTGTTATTACAAGGTATTCAGTAGTATGTCCAACACCAGTTCATCTCCACTTCCAAAAGCTATTTTTTTAATGGGCCCAACCGCATCGGGGAAAACAGATTTAGCGATTAAACTAGCACAGCAATGTCGTTGTGAAATTATCAGTGTCGACTCTGCGCTTATTTATAAAGGAATGGATATTGGTACTGCAAAACCCAGTGCAGAAGAGCAAGCATTAGCTCCACATCTACTGGTTGATATCATTGATCCAAAAGAAAGCTATTCCGCGGGTAATTTTCGTGATGATGCATTGCGTTTAATGGATGAGATTGTTACTAGAGGTAATACTCCATTATTAGTGGGTGGCACCATGCTTTATTATAAAGCATTAGTTGAGGGCTTATCGCCACTACCTAGTGCCGATACAAAAATAAGAGCTGCGATAGAACAACAAGTGAATGAAACAAGCTGGCAAGCATTGCACGATGAATTACGTATTATTGATCCTGTTTCAGCTGAGCGCATTCATGTCAATGACCCACAACGTTTAGCTAGGGCTATTGAAGTTTATCGTATTAGCGGTAAAAGTATGACCGAGTTGACTGCGATTAAGAGTGATCCGATTCCTTTTGATGTGCATCAGTTTGCGATTGCTCCTTCAGAGAAGTCTGTTTTACATAAACGTATCGAAAGGCGTTTTGATTTAATGCTAAAGGCTGGTTTTGAACAAGAAGTAAAAGGCTTATTTGAACGTGGAGATTTACATTTAGATTTACCATCTATGCGTTGTGTCGGCTATCGACAAATGTGGGAATATATTGAAGGTAAATTAGATTATGAAGAGATGCGTTTTAGAGGTGTTGTGGCGACTCGACAACTTGCTAAAAGGCAAATGACCTGGTTACGAGGCTGGAAACAAAACATTACGTGGTTAGAGAGTGCTAGCCAAGATAACTTCGAAAAGATTAAATCGATTTTATAACCACAGCGTAAAATCGATTAAACCGTTAGTTATTTAAAATACAAAGGGATAGAAAGAGGTGCGGATCAAAATTTTAGTCTTTGACTCGGTTTTTTTTTAAGCCTTAGATATACTGACGTCCAGTTATAATAAAAATAATAATAAGGACAAGCTAATGGCAAAAGGACAATCCCTTCAAGACCCATTCTTGAACACTCTGCGTAAAGAGCGTATTCCAGTCGCTATTTACTTAGTCAATGGCATCAAATTACAGGGGCAAATAGAGTCTTTTGATCAATTTGTTATTCTATTAAAGAATACCGTGAGTCAAATGGTTTATAAACATGCAATTTCAACAGTCGTTCCTTCTCGGGCTGTCCCTACTATTGCGCATGAAGAATAAGTAAATTATAAATTTTGGTTACATTTATAATCATGGCTATAGTAACGGCTTGCCAACAGGCAGGCCATTTTTTTATCTAATCATTTTATAGCTGTGGTAGGATTGAGGTCTATTTATAATTCTTACTTAATCTATTGGAGAGTTAATTGTTTGAACGTTACGAAGCCGGTGAACAGGCTGTTTTAGTCCATGTTTCTTTTTCAGATGAAAATAATAAAGAAGATCTTGATGAATTAAAGCTGCTGGTCAGTTCTGCCGGAGTTAATTCAGTTGCAACCGTAACTGGCCCACGTAAATCACCTCATGCTCGTTATTTTGTTGGTACTGGTAAAGCACAAGAAATCGCTGATACAGTGCGTACAATGGAAGCTGATATTGTTATTTTTAATCATGCTTTAACACCAGCACAATTACGTAATATGGAAAAGATTTGTGAATGTTTAGTGCTTGATAGAACAGCACTTATTCTTGATATCTTTGCGCAAAGAGCAAGAACTTATGAAGGTAAGCTACAAGTTGAGCTTGCCCAATTGCATTATATGTCGAGTCGTCTTATTCGTGGTTGGTCACACCTTGATAAACAAAAAGGTGGTGTCGGGATGCGTGGTCCTGGTGAAACACAGCTTGAAAGTGATAGACGTTTATTAGGCGCGCGTATTACCACTATTAAATCCCGTTTAGAAAAAGTGGCGAAACAACGAGAACAAGGTCGTCGTTCGCGTTTACGTAATGAAGTGCCTACGGTGTCACTGGTTGGTTATACCAATGCGGGTAAGTCTACATTATTTAATCAAATTACCGCTGCGAAGGTGTATGCTGCCGATCAACTGTTCGCGACTTTAGACCCTACATTACGAAAAATTACTGTTGATGATGTGGGTACCTGTGTTTTAGCCGATACAGTAGGTTTTATTCGTCACTTACCACATGATCTTGTTGCTGCTTTTAAAGCGACATTACAAGAAACGCGTGAAGCAACCTTATTGCTGCATGTCATTGATTGTTCGGATGAGAACTATTTAGCTAACGTTGATGCTGTTGAAGATGTGTTAAATGAAATTGACGCTGGCGAAGTGCCTACGTTAATGGTGATGAATAAAATAGATGCATTAGAAAAAGCGGAACCGAGAATTGATTATGATGACTTAGGGCAACCGATCAGAGTTTGGTTATCTGCTCAAAAAGATATTGGTGTCGATCTTTTATTTAATGCATTAACCAGTCTATTATCTGGAAAGATTCGTTCTTTGCAATTATCAATACCACCTGCACAGGGTAAATTACGTGCTTTATTCTATCAATTAGAATGTATTGAAAATGAAGCGTATGCAGAAAATGGTAATAGTGTTATTAATATCCGTCTTAATAATACTGATTGGCAGCGTCTGATAAAACAAGAAGGCGATTATATAGAAGAGTTTGTAGTGGATACTAACTACGAAACTGTCGCAGAATTAGATAAGGAAGAATGGACCTAATATGTCATAAACTCTTTATTATTAGAGTGAACATTGTTACATTGCAGTAACAGTTTGAGTAGGTGGTAAATTCTTTTAAATGATTCATTATTAAACAGATTTTATTAATTCAATTTATGAGTAAATCAGGAGCTAACATGGCTTGGAATGAACCGGGTAAAGATGATAAAAAAGATCAAGACCCGTGGAACAAAAACGATAAAAAGAATGAGCAAGGTCCGCCTGACCTAGATGTTGTATTTCAAAAAATATCTGGGTTTTTAGGTAGCTTGTTTGGCAAAAAATCAACTCAAGGACCAACGGGTGGTAGCGGTAACGCTAACGGTGGGAAGTTTGTTGCTATTGCTATCTTAACTATCATTGTACTTGTTTGGTTTGCAAGTGGTTGGTACACAGTAAAAGAATCTGACCGTGGTGTTGTTCTACGTTTAGGTGCTTACCATTCACAAGTTGAACCTGGTTTACACTGGAATCCAAAATTTGTAGATCAAATTATTCCTATTAACGTTGAAGCTTTCCGTACGTTACCAACATCTGGTTTTATGTTGACGGAAGATGAAAATATCGTACAAGTGTCAATGGAAATTCAATATCGTATCGTTTCACCTGAAAAATACTTATTCAGTGTAACGAATCCTGATAATAGTTTATTACAAGCATTAGACAGTTCTTTACGTTTTGTTATTGGTCATTCAACAATGGATGATGCTTTAACAACAGGTCGTGAAGTTGTTCGCCAAGAAACGTGGGAGATGCTTGATAAAATCATTGCACCTTACGACTTGGGTGTTCAAATTCTTGATGTGAACTTACAACAGACTCGTCCTCCTGAGCAGGTTAAAGATGCATTTGATGATGCAATCGCTGCACAAGAAGATGAAGAACGTTTTGTTCGTGAAGCAGAAGCATATGAGCGTGAGAAAGAACCAATTGCTCGTGGTCAAGTGAAACGTATTGAACAACAAGCACGTTCTTATGAAGAAGGTATCGTATTACAAGCACAAGGTGCAGTTGCTAAGTTTAATCAGTTACTACCTGAATATCAGGCTAACCCTGAAGTGACTCGTCAACGTTTATACATCGAATCAATGGAAAAAGTATTAAGCAATAGCTCTAAGGTATTGATTGATAACAAAGCTGGTGGCAACTTAACCTTCTTACCACTTGATAAATTAATGAGTAACCCAGCTAATGGTGCTTCTCGTTTACCTATTCAGACAGAAATTGAAACACGTTCTCGTGCCGATGAACAAGCGGATTTAGATGAAAAGGCTGCTACTAGCGTTCGAGATTCACGTAGCACCCGTACTACTGGGAGAGACTAATGAAGAAATTATTAATACTGCCAGCAATTTTGTTTTTGGCTTTTATCAGCAGCGCATTTGTTGTATCTGAAGGCCAAAACGGCATCGTTATGCAATTCAGTAAAGTGAAGCGTGATAGTGATAATAATCCAGTCGTTTACGGACCTGGATTACACTTTAAAGTGCCATTTATTGATTCTATTCGTATTATGGATACTCGTATTCAAACGTTAGATGATCAACCTGATCGCTTTGTAACATCAGAAAAGAAAGATTTAATTATTGATTCTTATGTTAAATGGCAAATAGATGATTTAGCGGTTTACTACTTATCAACAGGTGGTAATAAAGTACAAGCTGAAGCATTATTGAAACGTAAAATTAATAATGGTTTACGTAACGAAATCGGTTCTCATACGATTAAAGATATTGTCTCGGGTAAACGTGGTGAAGTGATGGAAACAGCACTTAAACGTATGGCTCGTTCATCTGAGTTAGGTATTAAAGTAATTGATGTACGCATCAAGAAAATTAATTTACCTGATGGTGTAAGCAACAGTATTTACAAGCGTATGCGTGCAGAACGTCAAGCGGTAGCAAGAGAACATCGTTCAGAAGGTCAAGAGAAGTCTGAAGTCATTCGCGCTAATATCGACCGTAAAGTATCAATCATGCTAGCTCAAGCAAATAAAGAGTCGGCAGAGATACGTGGTCGAGGTGATGCAGAGTCATCTAAAATTTACTCTGAATCATTCTCTAAAGATCCTGAGTTTTATGCCTTTATGCGTAGTATGCAAGCTTACCAAAAGAGTTTTGCAGACAAACAAGACGTAATGGTGTTAAGTCCTGACTCTGATTTCTTTAAATACATGGGGTCTAAACAATAAACTGATGTGAATCACCTTCGGTGAAAATGACAGTAACTTATTGTAAAAAGGCCGATTTATCGGCCTTTTTTTTATTTAAAATTATTTATCTGCGTATTAACTAACAAAGATATTGATTCAACTGTTTAAACTTTGCTAAAATCCTCGCTCAATTCGCTAGAGATATGTGATTCTGATGGGAAAAAATGTAGTAATTCTTGGCACTCAATGGGGTGATGAAGGTAAAGGTAAAGTAGTAGACCTATTAACAGACAAAGCACAATGGGTTGTACGCTATCAAGGTGGCCACAATGCGGGCCATACACTAGTAATCGATGGAGAGAAAACTGTACTTCATTTGATTCCATCTGGCATACTGCGTGAAAACGTAAAATGTGTCATCGGTAATGGTGTTGTATTAGCGCCTGATGCATTGTTCAGAGAAATGAACATGCTTATCGAGAGAGGTATTCCTGCCAAAGAACGTCTTTCAATCAGTGAAGGTTGTCCTTTAATTCTTCCTTACCATGTTGCATTAGACGTAGCGCGTGAAAAAGCGCGTGGCAATAAAGCTATCGGTACAACCGGTCGTGGTATCGGTCCAGCTTACGAAGATAAAGTTGCTCGTCGTGGTTTGCGTGTAGATGACTTATTCGATATGGCTAAATTTGCTGTAAAACTAAAAGAAGTGATTGAATACCACAACTTCCAATTAGTTAACTACTACAAAGTAGAAGCAGTAAATTACGAAGAAGTACTTGCTCAAATGACTGAAATGGCGCCGCTTTTAATCAGCATGGTTATTGATGTAACAGACGAGCTTGATAAAGCGCGTCTTCGTGGTGAGAACATCTTATTTGAAGGTGCTCAAGGAACATTACTTGATATTGACCACGGTACTTACCCATACGTGACGTCTTCAAACACGACAGCGGGTGGCGTAGCTACTGGTAGTGGTTTTGGTCCAACACATCTTGATTACGTGTTAGGTATCGTTAAAGCTTACACTACACGTGTCGGTTCTGGCCCTTTCCCTACAGAACTTTACGATGGTATTGATAAATTAGACCCTGCTGGTCACCACATGGGTACTATTGGTCATGAATTTGGTGCTACAACAGGTCGTTTACGTCGTACAGGTTGGTTTGATGCTGTTGCAATTAAACGTGCTGTTCAATTAAACAGTATTACTGGTTTTTGTTTAACTAAGCTTGATGTATTAGACGGCTTAGAAGAAATTAAAATATGTACTGGTTACACTATGCCGGGTGGCAAAGTTGTTGATGTTCCGCCAATGTGTGCTGATGGCTATGAACAAGCTGTTCCAATTTATGAAACAATGCCTGGTTGGTCTGAAGTTTCATTTGGCGTAACAACATACGATGCACTGCCTGCTAATGCTAAAGCTTACATCAAGCGTTTAGAAGAAATTACTGGCGTACCAATGGATATAATTTCAACTGGTCCAGATCGTAACGAAACAATTATTCAAGTTAACCCATTTAACTAATTGATTTAATCAATACAATGATTGTTTAAGAAGCCCGTTATATTGCAGAATATAACGGGCTTCTTGTTTATGTAAGGTTGCGTTTAGTTATACCCTTTTATCTTAATAATGTTACATAGTCGTTTAATTGTCATGCCGAATAAGTGAATCGGTCAATATAACTCCGAAAACTTCTGTGTTAAATAAGCATCGATACTCGGCGATTGCTTCGATAACTTTCCTGATTTATACACAACTAAGATTATTGAGTTTTTTCTGCCGACTTATACCAATCACAATAAATAGCTTATCTATTTTACTTGTTAAAATAGTCCGCTTCTTCGTTGTAAATTTCGTAAAGGGAATAGCCATTTATGTCAGTTTACGCCTTGAATTAAGTCATTTTTCCTGCGTGAAATTTAGAATACTTATTTAAATTTAATCGGTATTAACTTTAATTATTAATTTTTTAAGACGCAGTGATTACCTTGATCGCTATTCTTTATCAATAGATGAACAATAACCTTAAATTAAAAAATTAATGGACTAGTGGACTTGGAATTCTGAATGAAAATGTGAGTTTAAAGAAGGGGCTTTCTATCAGGTACGGCTGAAATGTAACGGATATTTGAGGCTAATATTGATACATCAGATAGAAGGGAACAAAGGAAAGGGGGCTTTCTCTTTGTATCCTCTATTATCTTTATTGCTTAGCTTGTTCTATTAGCTGCAATATGAGCAAGACTAATCATTGCCTCTTTGTAATCACTTTCAGGTAAGATTGAAATCGCTTCAATGGCTTTATCAGCTTCTTCCATTGCACGTTGTTTAGTGTATTCAAGTGCTTTAGTGTCATTTAATGCTTGCATGATTAAACCAAAGTTTTGCATACCATTGGCTTTTTCAATAGCTTCTCTAATTAAGGCTTTCTGAGCGTCTGTGCCATGCTGCATCGCATAAAGTAATGGCAATGTAGGTTTACCTTCTGCTAAGTCATCACCGGTGTTTTTACCCATTTCTTTGGCATCAGATGCATAATCCATTACATCATCTGTTAATTGGAATGCAGTGCCTAAATATTTACCGTAATTAAGTAGTGCAGTTTCAACTTCTGTTGTCTGCTTTCCTAATACAGCCACTAGCTGTGTTGCCGCTTCAAATAATTTTGCTGTTTTAAAGTAAATAACATCCATATACGTTTTTTCAGTGGTATCAGGATTATTACAATTCATTAATTGTAATACTTCACCCTCTGCAATCACATTGGTCGCGCTTGCAAGTACTTTCATTACTTTTAAATTTTCAAGCTCGGTCATCATTTCAAAGGAGCGGCTATATAGAAAGTCACCTACTAAAACACTGGCGGCATTACCAAATAAAGCATTAGCGGTTTTTTCACCTCGACGAAGATCTGATTCATCAACAACATCATCATGTAACAAGGTAGCTGTATGAATAAACTCGATAATGGCTGCAAGTTTGGTGATCTCTGGGTTATAAACATTTACCGCTTGTGCTGCTAACACAGTTAGTAATGGGCGAATTCGTTTACCGCCACTGTTGATAATATAAAAGCCAAGCTGATTAATTAACGCAACATCAGAGCTTAATTGCTCAGTAATCAATTGATTTACTTGAGTCATGTTTGTTGAAGAAAGCTGCTGAATTTGTTTAATATCCATGCCTAAAAAGTCCCATTGGATGTCTTGAAAATAATGCGTGTATTATTGCCGTTTATTGAACATATCTCAACACCCTAACTGCATTAACAAACGCTTAATCATCATTTAATCAATAAGTGTTAAATTAAGCTTTATTTAGTTGATTTTTAGTATGTTATTTTGTTCATTTTTAATGCTTTTTTTGCTCTTTTTTACTTTTACTGTGAATTCTAAAATAAAACTACGTTTAAAGAGCGTTAGTAGTTTTATGTTGAGTCACATTTAAAAAACGATTAACAATAAAATAAGTAAAACAATTTTTGATTACAAATCGCTTTTCTTACTCTTGAATGGTTGTTGGCAAGCTGTTTTCAATAAATAAGAAAGGGAATAGTACTTAAAATATAGCCATTAAATTAGCTCGATTATTCATTACTTTATTGCGTTGTATTAATCGTTATTAATTATTATTTTAACTTGTTTTTTACTGCTAAATATCGTTTTTTTTGTTTTGTTTTCGGTTGTTAAATAAATTAAAAATAATATTATTCATAAGCTTTGATATCACGATCTTCATAGCATTGATTTACAATGTTTTTTATTGAAGTTTTAGGATTAAAAGAGGAAGCAACAAACTAATTGCAATTTTTTAACCAAAACTCGTTGCCAAAGTAAGAATGTCTCTGTAGAATCCGCGTCCATTGTGATTAATTAGTGCGCTCTCGATGTTATGTTTGAAATAAAACAACACGAGATGCCTGAACGGAGTAAGAAACATGTACGCTGTTATCCAGAGTGGTGGCAAGCAACACCGTGTTGCTGTTGAACAAACTCTTCGTTTGGAAAAACTTGATGTTGAAGCTGGTGCAACTGTAGAATTTGATAAAGTTCTATTAGTAGCAAGTGCTGAAGATGTTAAAGTTGGTGTTCCATACGTTGAAGGTAGTAAAGTTACTGCAGAAGTAGTAGCTCACGGTCGTGGCAAGAAAGTTAAAATTGTTAAGTTCCGCCGTCGTAAACATTCTCGTAAGCAAGCTGGTCACCGCCAGTGGTTTACAGAAATTAAAATTACTGCGATTAACGCTTAATTAGGAGTTATTAAAAATGGCACATAAAAAAGCTGGTGGTAGTACTAATAACGGTCGTGACTCAGAAAGTAAACGCTTAGGTGTTAAACGTTTTGGTGGCGAATCTGTTTTAGCTGGTAACATTTTAGTTCGTCAACGTGGTACTAAATTCCACGCTGGTCTAAATGTTGGCTTAGGTAAAGACCACACACTATTCGCTAAAGCGACTGGTACTGTTAAATTCGAAAAGAAAGGCATGCCTTTACGTTCATTCGTGAGCATTGTTGCTGAATAATTTTTTCGAAGCAAATTTTAAAAAGCCTCGCAAATGCGAGGTTTTTTTTTGTCTATCTATTTCTATTGAAAATAAAAAATGTGATCTATGATCAATAGAAATGGGTATAATCATCGCTACTTAAGTAGTGAATATGTTTTTTGGAGGTTGTAATGAAGTTTGTTGATGAAGCAAAGATTAAAGTTGACGCTGGTGACGGTGGCAACGGAGTCGTCGGCTTTCGTACTGAAAAATATATTCCTCGTGGTGGTCCGAATGGCGGCGACGGCGGTGATGGTGGCGATGTTTACCTTGAAGCAGATGAAAATTTAAACACGCTGATCGATTTTCGTTTTGTTCGTTTTTATAATGCAGATCGTGGTGAAAATGGCCAAGTTTCAGACTGTACTGGGTCTCGTGGTAAAGATAAAATTATTAAAGTACCTGTAGGTACTCGTTGTCGTGATGATGATACTGGTGAGATCGTTGGTGATTTAACTAAGAATGGCCAAAAACTACTGGTTGCTAAAGGTGGTTTTCACGGTTTAGGTAATGCACGTTTTAAAACGTCTACTAACCGAGCTCCTCGTCAAAAGACTGAAGGAACGCCAGGTGAAGTGCGTAATTTATTATTAGAGTTATTACTTTTAGCCGATGTCGGCATGTTAGGTTTACCTAATGCTGGTAAATCAACGTTCATTCGAAGTGTTTCTGCTGCAAAGCCAAAAGTAGCTGATTATCCGTTTACTACCTTGATTCCGAATCTAGGTGTTGTAAGTATGGGACACGGTAATAGTTTTGTTATTGCTGACATTCCTGGATTGATTGAAGGTGCTTCTGATGGTGCTGGTTTAGGAACTCGATTCTTACGTCATTTAGAGCGTTGTCGTGTGTTATTACATATGATTGATTTACTACCAGCCGATGCAAGTGATCCTGCTGAGAATGCGTTGATCATTTTAGAAGAGTTGAAGAAACATAGCCCGAAATTGGCAGCTAAACCACGTTGGTTAGTCTTTAATAAAACTGATTTATTATTAGAAGATGAAGCTGAAGAAGTGATGCAACGTGTTAAAGATGCACTTGAATGGGATGGTCCAGTTTATAAAGTGGCTGCTATTTCTAAAACAGGTACACATGACGTATGTAAAGAGTTAGTAGCGTATCTTGAAGAGTTACCTACAGAGTTCACACCAGAAGAAGAGCGTCAGCAAGTTGAATTCCAATGGGATGACTACCATAAAGCAGCGATTGATGCTGTTGAAGGTGCTGTTCACATTGATGATGAAGATTGGGATGATGAAGACGAAATGATGGAAGTTATTTACGTTAGAGAATAATCTTTTCTAACATCCATTATTTATCTTTATTGAGAAGCCATTTAGTGAAAACTAAGTGGCTTTTTTGTCATTGATTTTTGAATAATATGATTATACCAATCACCAATCACCAATCACTCTAATTAACCTCTTTCAGTTATTCTTCGAAAGGACTCAACTTATGCCTTAGACTAAGTCATTTTTCCTGCGTAATATTTAGAACACTTATTTAATGTAATTGATATTATTAATACGCTTTTATTTATCAGGTAGTCAGTTTAATAAATAGCCGCTGTATTGTTTATTTAAACAGTGTGCTTTACGTTACTAATCTCTGTAAAAGGTATGTAGTAAAAACAATGTTGTGAAGGCAACCTTGTAAACCTTATTTTGTAAAAAGAAGGTTGTAAAAAAGGAAGTTTGTAACAGATTATTTAATTAATCGATAAAGCATTAATAAAAATGTTCGGACGAATATAATGACTGAATTCATCATTGAGTCGTCTTTCTTAATAAACTTCAAACTGGTTATTTTTTTAATCAACTTTAAATTATTAAATCGGCATATTAGGAATTAAAATGTCATTAGAAAACACAGAAGTGACAAGCACTTCAATAGTAGAAACTCCTTTTCTTCAGCAGCTTATTGGTTGGGGACGTGATCATAATGAACTGATATTAAGTTATATCGTGAACTTTGTTGTTGCGATATTAATCATTGTTATTGGTTTATATATTGCGCGAACACTATCTAACCTTTTATCGCGTATATTAACCAAGAAGAAAGTTGATAAAACTATTGTCGATTTCCTTTCTGCTATTGCGCGTTATACGCTGATTGCAATGACATTTATTGCAGGAGGAGGGCATTTAGGCATTCAAACTGCTTCATTTGTGGCTATTCTTGCTGCAGCAGGACTTGCGGTCGGCTTAGCCTTAAAAGGGGCCTTATCTAATTTTGCAGCGGGTATTTTATTAGTCACTTTACGTCCTTTTAAAATAGGACACTTTATTGAGGCAGCGGGAACTGCTGGGACAGTTGAATCCATTCAATTATTTCATTGCATATTAAGGACAGGTGATAATAAGCATATCGTTGTACCCAATGCTGCGATTTTAAAAAGTAATATTGTGAATGTCTCTCGTAAGCCTGTACGTCGTATTGATCTCATTATAAGAGTTAGTTATCAATCTGATTTGAAACATGTCAAACACGTTTTAGAGGCCACAATATCAGCCAATGATAAAGTATTAACTGAACCTGGCACACAAATCGCTGTGTCTGAGTTGGCAAGTTCAAGCGTGAACCTTGTGGTTCGACCTTGGGTCAAATCAGGTGATTATTGGTCTGTACGATTTGCCCTAACTGAAAGTATTAAAAATGCGCTAGATAGTGAAAACATTAAAATACCTTATCCACAAATGGATGTGCATCATAAATAAAGTTTTATTTCTTTTAAACCTTTAAACCATTAAAGCGACTCCATTTGAACGATTAGCTTTAATGGTTATAGTGTTATTACTTTTCAATCGACCTTTAAATTTTTTTGAAATTAGAAGTAATAGGCTGGCATAAGAAGGACAAAGGTTTAACGTATTAAAAATTACCTTTAAATTCGATGCCTTAAATAAACTCAGTTTATCAATCGTTATCATTGACCTTCCTGGTGTAAATTGTTCTTTTTATATTTATCGATTTTGACTTTTGGTTATATTTATTGGTGGGTGCTAAATATATGATGTTATTTTCGGCTGGGCTTAATGGAGTCTTAAATAGAGCGTTAAGCGATTTTTAATAATAAGAAATATTTTCTACTTTAATCGATAATTATACCAATCACACTAATTAACTGATCTATTTTACTTGTTAAAATAACTTATTTCTTCGTTGTAAATTTCGTAAAGGGAACAACCATTAAAGAATTAACATCCTTTGGTTAATTCTCCGATAGACGATTAACGAAGTTAATCTTCGAAAGGCTCAATTTACGCCTTAAACTAAGTCATTTTTCCTGCGTAAAATTTAGATCACTTATTGAATGCATCGGTATTATTCGAATTGAATTGATCGTTTTTTAGAGTTTAATGACGGTTACTTAATAGCAAAAAGTGTAATATTACTTGCTATAAAAAGTGTTTTTTTATTGCTTATACTGAACTTTTTTTCGTTCATGTTGTTTTATTGACTCTACTTATCAATTGTTTAGTAGTTGTAACTGGTTTAGCTTTTAGTCTTTTATGAGTATCATCAGTTGCTATTATCTTAACGTCTTCGTTTTACCCTAAGGATTTATATGTTTGAACAAGCTGAAATTTATGTAAGTGACTGGCTACTTACTTTAAATATTGGAAATTGGGTTGCTAACTTCGCTCTAATGTTATGCATCACTCTTTTATTGCAATTAGTTTGGCGCTATTTTGCAAGAAGAGCAGAAAATATGATCGCTAAAACGTTAAATAGTTGGGATGATATTGTCTTCTATGCCGTTAATAAACCGATCAATTGGGTGATTGTCTTGATGGGTACATCAATGTCAATGAGAGTGATCGCAGAAAGTGAAGAGTTTGCCATTTCTGACTATTTACCGGCTGTTCAAAAGGTCGCCATTTTATTTTTGATTGGTTGGGTATTTTGGCGTTTAGTTTATAAAGCGGAACATACTTATATCGCCGATGATGCAAAAGATACAACGACGGTTACCGCATTATCTAAATTAGCAAAACTATCCATTATTACCATCATTACCTTATCTATTATTCAAACTTTAGGTGTGAGTATTTCTGGTGTCTTAGCATTTGGTGGTATGGGGGGATTAATTGTTGGTATGGCGGCTAAGGATTTATTATCAAATCTATTCGGTGCAACCATGGTTTATATGGATAAACCTTTTAAAGTGGGGGATTGGATCCGTAGCCCTGACAAGTCAATTGAAGGGACTGTAGAGGAAATTGGTTGGCGTGTGACGCGTATTCGTACTTTTGATAAACGTCCTATTTACGTGCCAAACAGTTTATTTACAACCATTGTTGTAGAGAATCCATCTCGTATGACTAATCGACGTATTAAAGAAGACTTTGGCCTGCGTTATAAAGATATTCAACAAGTCGAGCATATTATAAAAGCGGTTAGAGAGATGTTACAAAATCATCCTGATATCGATCAGTCACAGACTTTGATTGTTAACTTTGATTTATTTAATAATTCATCTTTAGACTTTTTTATCTATACTTTCACTAAAACAACTAATTGGATTTTGTTTCATGAAGTGAAGCAGGATGTTTTATTAAAAGTAGCCGATATAGTGATTGAGCATGGGGCAGAATTCGCATTCCCTACCCGTCAATTGCACATGGATAAGGATGACCATAGAAACTTATTAGAGAGCTCTGACAGTATTAAATAATAGGTAAGTGATACCTTTGTTATCTCAAAAAGTAGTAAAGTGAAGGCCTATAATTGATAGGCCTTTATTTTTTATTATACAGTACCTTTACTTTTGCGTAGTTCAAAGCGGGTTATTGATAGATAATTTAACGCAGAAATCCACGGAAATAGCAGTGTTGTATCGCTTTGCTTATTCAGAACTAAGGTTAATTACTTATTATACCAATCACAATAAATAGCTTATCTATTTTACTTGTTAAAACAGCCTGATTCCTCGTTGTAAATTTCGCAAAAGAAACAGTCATTTACGCTTTGAATGGAACAGTGTTTCCAGCGCGAAATTTAGATAACATATTTAATGTAATCGGTATTAAAATTCATCGCGATCTTTAATTTTTCAATTATCAGAGCAAGTGCTCAGTAGATAGTTTTTTTATGCTAAATAAGTCTTTGCTTCTTTTTCTACATTATCCAGCTCATCTAATAGTTCCAATAATTCAGGTTCTAACAAGTCTGGATTGATCGAATTTTTGATCTCTTTTTCAATTAATCCTGCGATATTTTTTAATTTAGGAACGCCGCTATAACTACAGCCACCATGAAATTTATGGATTGCTTTTGCAAATTGTTCACTATCTACATCGCCATTAATCGCACTATTTGCTATTTTTCGAATATCATCAAACTCTTCTAATAACATACTCAACATCTCTTTAGCTAAATCACTCTTGCCGGCTGATTGCTGTAATGCCAACTCCCAATCAAAAGATTTCTTTACGATAGCTGGTATTTTTTTATGAGGGAGCTTAGCTATTTCTTCTTGAGGAGCTGCCTCCATTATTTGTGCATTTGGTGCCCATTTATCAATAATAGCTTGTAATGCGAGTTCATCAATCGGTTTTGCTAAACAGTCATCCATCCCTTTCTGTAAGAACTGCTCTTTTTCACCAGGGAGTACATGAGCTGTTACTGCAATGATAGGACTTTCTTGATTGAGCGAGTCCTTTTTAATTTGGGCGCAAGCACTGACACCATCTAAAATAGGCATTTGTATATCCATAAAGATAATATCAAAAGGTGTATTTTTTGCATGTTCAACAGCTTCTTTACCATTCTTACAAGTTGTTACTCGATGAACTCTATCGGTTAACATTGCAGAGATAAGTTTTAAGTTCGCTCTATTATCATCTACAGCCATTACATTAATATCTTTACGTTGTATTGGCATTGCAATTTGTAATGTTGTTGGCGTTGTTTCATTAGACACTAAGGCATTTGCAAAGTTTTTATGGTTAACAGGCTTATTTAAACAATGAGTTATCCCTGTTTCCATTAATTGTTCATAAACACTTGGGTCACTACAGTTAAGCAATACAATGATATTATCAGTATATTCTTTTGCCTGTTCTATATGGGTTAAAAGTGGGGTGATATTAGTGTTGTTACTATGCCCAATCACGATACTGTCATAGCGTTTATGAAGTGCTTTTTGCCATTGAATATCGGTCTCAGTAACTGTGGCATTAGTTTTCCATTGCATTAATAACTGAGAGCATGCGCGTACTGCATATTCATTTGACTCGTAAGCTAAGACGGTACGATTAGATAACCTTTCTAATGGAAGTGAAGCGAGCGGTATACGGGTACATCTTTCGATAGCGATAGTAAACCAGAAAGTAGAACCTGCATTAGGTGTAGAGACTAAGTCAATACTGCCTTTCATTTCATTGACTAATTTTTGCGTGATAACAAGTCCTAAACCTGTACCGCCATACTGGCGCGTGATACTACTATCTGCTTGTCCAAAGGCTTTAAATAGTTGTTCTTGTTGTGCCTCTGATATGCCAATCCCAGTATCAGAGATAATAAACTTAAGTTTGATGCCTTTATCGGTATCATTTTCTTTTTCAGTACGCTGAATCTTAACTTCTATATTACCTTGTTCAGTAAATTTTATAGCATTACCAATTAAGTTAGTTAAGATCTGCTGAAGACGCATTGCATCACCAATTAGTTCTTGGGGTACGTCTTCATCAACCATTAAACTTAATTCAATATTTTTCTCGTGTGCACTGTGCGCTAATAGATGCATTGTTTCATCAATCGATTCACGGATTTCGAAAGGGATATGTTCAAGGTCTAATTTGCCGGCTTCTAGCTTAGAAAAGTCGAGAATGTCATTAATAATATTTAATAGGTTGCCTGCTGAACGTTCAATCGTTTGTAAATAATCCATTTGGTTATTAGTCATTTGTGTTTTTAATAACTGTCGTGCAAAACCAATAACACCATTTAACGGAGTACGTAATTCATGACTCATATTCGCTAAAAATTCAGATTTAACCGAAGCTGCTTGTTGTGCTTCTTTACGGGTAATATCTAACTCAATATTTTGCACTTCCATCTGATCGAGTGTTTCACGTAATTCGCTGGTCGCTAAATCAATACTTTCTTGCATCTCTTCATGGTGTTTGGACATTGCCAATGCCATTTCATTAATACCGTGTTGCAGTAAACCAATTTCACCTGTGTATTCACCTTCAACGCGAGAATTTAAACGTCCTAAACTGATCTTTTCAACGACTGATGCCATGTCTGAAATAGGGGCTGTAATGCGCTTAGCATGTTTAAAGGCCAAATATAAACTGCCTATAATACCTAACAATACCACTAACAAAGAGAAAGCGGCATCGCGATACAGTAACAGCTCAATCTGATCTCTATTTATTTCCAGTGCTACATAACCGACCACCTTACGGGGTTGATCGAATGTTAGCTGGTACTCTAAAAAGTTTGTTTCATCAATAATCGGACTATGGATAATGATACTGTCATCTAAAGTCGTGATTTGCGGTAAGTCGGGTATGGGTTGGTCTTTATCTAAACGCAATTTTTGATAATCACGATGATAATTACTGATAACAAATAATTTATTATCAGCAGTAAAAATAGCAATACTTTTGATCATAGGGCTATTTTTTCGATGAGTGGTCCCAATTAATCGACGCAGAATAGTTCTGGTCTCATCCTGCATACCATATTCACTGGCAATGGATAGCGCATCTGCAATGTTCAATGCCCGATCAATTAAAAACTCATCGGCTTGTTGAAAGCGATGGAATGAAAAGTAACCTGCTAAAATACCACCGATAAGGACAGTCGGTAGTACAGTGTAGGCAATAACTTGTGCGCGTAGGCCGTATTTAGTCATAAGGTAAAATCTAATTTCAATGGAGTAATGAATGCTTGTATTTTTTGTGTGACAATAGCGTTCCGATAAACGTAACCGCTATCATGGCATAGCTTACTTCACCTGTGAAATATTTATGGCCCAGTTCTTCAAAGCATCGCGCACAAATAAGCAAAATAACAAGATAATTAAACATTGCCAGATTGATAAGCTCGATCATCAGGGCAGAGGGATGTTATTCCATCAAAATAAGCCAATGTTTGTGGAAGGTGGTTTAGTTGGTGAAATTGTTGACGTTTCTATCGATGAAGATAAAAAACGTTATAAAAAAGCCAGTATTCTGGCAATACAGCAAAAGAGTGACCTACGCATTGAACCAAATTGCGATCATTATCAAGAATGTGGTGGTTGCCATTTACAGCATGTTGAACAGGCTAGCCAAATTGAAATAAAACAAACGGGCCTTATGACGTTGTTTGAACGTTTCGCAAAACATAAGCCAACACAATTAGAAGCAACATTAAAATCTGATGCCTGGGGTTATCGTCGTTGTGCTCGTTTTGGTGTGATGTATGATAAAAAAACCAAGAAAGTACAAATGGGGCTTCGTCGTTCGGCAAGTAATGAACTCATTAATCAACAAAAATGCCCGGTATTAAAACCTGCATTGTCACAATTAATTTTGCCTCTTAAAGCGTTGTTAAATCAGTTACAAGGTAAGATGGCATTAGGTCATATAGAGTTAGTTGAAGCGGATAATACGGTTGCCGTGTTATTAAGGCATTTAAAGCCATTATCAGAGCAAGATATTGCATTAATCATTGCCTTTTCTGCAGAGCATCAATTGCATTTTTATGCACAAAGCAGCCCGACTGACATTCAATGCTTAACAGAACAGCATAAGTTGACTTATTCGTTAGCAGAACAAGATTGTGAGTTTGAATTTAATATTGATGATTTCTTACAGGTAAATGCAGACATTAATAAACAAATGGTTCAGCAAGCGATTAGTTGGCTTGAACTAAAAAATACGGATCATGTCTTAGATTTGTTTTGTGGCTTAGGCAATTTCACCTTACCGATTGCTAAAAACGTTAAACAAGTTGTTGCTGTTGAAGGCATTCAAAAAATGGTCGACCGTGGTGCACAGAATGCTTTGCATTGTCATTTAACTAATGTTGCCTTTTATCAAGCAGATTTAAGTGACTTGAATGAATTAAAAGCAGATTGGGCACAACAACGTTACGATAAAATACTACTCGATCCTGCTCGAGCGGGTGCTGCCGAGTGTATGGCGTTTGTCGCCAATAAAAAGCCAAGTCATATTGTATATGTTTCATGTGATCCTGTGACATTAGCAAGAGATAGTGCATTACTATTAGAGCAAGGTTATACATTAGCTAAATTAGGTTTGATTGATATGTTCCCACAAACAGCACATATGGAGTCAATGGCATTATTTACTAAAAAATAATCAACGTTTAAAAGGCCATTGTCACAATAATAAAGAGACAATGGCTTTATAAGTTAATAATTTTAAGTATTATTAGTTTTTTGATTAAATGATTTTTAGTTGGCGATTCAAATATAAATTAATTGGAAGCACTCTATAAAATAGAAGGGCTTCATGTGAGTTAAGTCAGAAGGGATAACGTCTATATTTCCCCTTTTAAAGGTGATGACCAGGTATTTAAACATCATGCTATAAGCGTTAATTTTTACTTCCAACTTAAATATTCAGCTACTTTTTTTGGAGAGTTAGATGGTTTCAGTTCGTGATACACATTTTTACCAAAGTGCATTAAATGCCCCAGACAAGTGGGTGACAACATTTGGTTTAAGTAAACAAGATCAAAGTAACTTATTCGAAAACTATAATAAAGTGAGTGAGTTGTGTGACTCTGAACAACAGATAATTGCATTGCAGTTAGGTTGTGAAATGGTTGAGATCCTCGTTACTTTGAATATGGACATGGACACATTAAATGCTGCATTAATTTTCCCTCTGCTCGCTCAAGATGTTTTAAGTACTGAAAAAGTTGATGAGTTATGGCCAAAGCGTATTGCTAAATTGGCAAAAGGCGCAATGGAAATGGAAGGTATTAGAGCCTTACAAAGCCGTGGCAACAAACAAAATGCTGAATCTCAAGTTGATAACTTACGACACATGTTATTAGCAATGGTTGAAGATGTACGTGCAGTGGTGATTAAACTGGCTGAACGAATATGTTACCTGCGCCAAGTTAAAATTGCTGATGAAGACACTAAAGTAAAACTGGCCCATGAAATCTCAACTATCTATGCACCATTAGCAAACCGTCTAGGAATAGGGCAGTTAAAATGGGAGTTAGAAGACCTTTCTTTTCGTTACCTACAAGCAGAAACCTATAAAAATATAGCTAAACAGCTTGATGAAAAACGTATTGACCGCGAAAATTATATCCAAGACTTTGTTGAAACCGTCAAATCATCACTCGCTGAAATGAACATTGAAGGGACTGCTTATGGGCGTCCTAAGCATATTTATAGTATCTATCGAAAAATGCAGAAAAAAGATCTGCAGTTTGATGAACTATATGATGTGCGGGCTGTGCGTGTTGTGGTTGAAAAACTGCAAGATTGTTATGCGGCATTAGGTGCAATACATACTAAATGGCGTCATATTCCTCGTGAATTCGATGACTATATTGCTAACCCTAAACCTAATGGTTACCAATCTATCCATACCGTTGTATTAGGTGATAGTGGCAAACCTGTTGAAGTACAAATACGGACTCAACAGATGCATGAAGACTCAGAAATGGGGGTCGCAGCGCATTGGAAATATAAAGAAGGCAGTGCTGGTGGTAAATCAGCTAGTAACTACGAAGAAAAAATCGCGTGGTTACGTAAGTTGCTTGCTTGGCAAGAAGATATGACCGACGGAGACGACTTAGTCGAAGAAATCCGTAGCCAAGTATTTAATGATCGTGTTTATGTCTTTACACCTAAAGGTGAAGTGATCGATTTACCTGCAGGTTCTACACCACTTGATTTTGCTTATTATATTCATAGTCTGATTGGACACCGTTGTATTGGTGCGAAAGTAGCAAATCATATTGTTCCTTTTACATATCAATTGAAAACCGGTGATCAAATTGAAATTCTGACTCAAAAAGAACCGAATCCAAGTCGTGATTGGTTAAACCCACAACTGGGTTATATCAATGCGCCAAGAGCGCGACATAAAGTGGCTACTTGGTTTAGAAAACAAGATCGCGATAAAAATATTATTGCAGGTCGTGAGTTACTAGAAGTTGAACTTGTTAAAATTGATTTGAAGTTAACTGATATTACACCTGCCATTACGCGTTTCAATGTCGGCACAACAGATGATATCTATGCAGGAATTGGTAATGGTGATTTACGTCTTAATCAACTTGTTCATTTTTTAGATGGTTTTTATCATCAACAAACACTAGAGCAACAAGACGCTGCTGCATTATTAGAATTACAAAACCGTAAAATACAAATGACGCCTAAAAATACAGGTAAAGACATTATTATTGATGGTGTAGGTAATTTAATGCATAACATTGCAAGATGTTGTCAGCCAGTGCCTGGTGAAGGTATTGTTGGATATATTACGCAAGGGCGTGGCATTTCAATTCATAGAAAAAACTGTGAACAATTAGCGGATTTAGAAGAAGCACATCCTGAACGTATCATTAATGCAAACTGGGGAGATTCTCAATCATCGGGGTATACATTAACGTTACGTTTAATCGCAGATGACCGAAATGGCTTGTTGAAAGATATTACAACCGTATTATCCAATGAAAAAGTAAACCTGTTAGGGGTTAATAGCCAAACCAACACGAAGACGTTAACGGCGACTATCGATTTGTCTTTAGAAGTTCAAAATAACAAAGAGATCAATAAACTGTTGGTTAAATTGAAGCAACTAAAAGATGTGTCTGACGCTCGTCGACTTTAGTTAATGTCATACTAAAGGCATTAATACAGTGCATTTAGGAAAGTTTTAAACATATGAAAAAGCCTAATAATTCATCTCGATGAGATTATTAGGCTTTTTGTTTTTAGATAATCTATTTTTAGACCATCTATTTTTAGTTAATCTGATGTTGATTAACGATGTTGAGCGAATATGTTTAATCAATAAGCTTCCATCAATAAATTCAATATCACTACTTATGATTAAACAAAATCTATAGGGTCAACATCAATTGACCAGCGTACTTTTCTACCTTCAGGTAACTTTTCAAAGTGAGCTAATGCGATGTTTAATGTTTTTGTTATGAGCACTCTCTGTTCACTCTGCAGCAATAATTGAAAGCGATATTTTCCAGCTCTTCTTTCCATTGAAGCGGCAATAGGCCCTAATATTAATAATCTGTCGCTGACTTTATTATTATCTGCAATTTGATTTAAAGTTTGCTTGCACAGCCTCAGGAAGTTTTCTGCTTGTGTTGCATTTAAAGATTCAGCTCTAATGAGTGCTTGAAAAGAAAAAGGCGGCAGTTGTGCCATTCTTCTTTCTTGTAATGCCGTTCGAGAAAAGTCTCCATAGCCATTATTGACTAGTTCTTGTAATAGGTTGTGTTCTGGATGAAAAGTTTGTAATACTACTTGGCCTTTTTTCTCTGCACGTCCTGCTCTCCCTGCTACTTGTGTAAATAGTTGTCCTAATCGCTCACTTGCACGGAAGTCATTACTAAAAAGTGCACCGTCCACATCGACTAAGGCCACCAATGTGACATCAGGGAAATGGTGTCCTTTAGCGAGCATTTGTGTACCGAGTAAAATTTTATATTTGCCACTATTAATATCATCAAGATAATTATTGAAACTATCTTTTTTACGCGTATTGTCTCGGTCAATTCGGACCGTTGGGTGATCGGGAAATAATTGATTTAATGTTTCTTCAAGCTGCTCTGTTCCAACACCAGTAGAGTGCAAATTGGTAGAACCACAATCATGGCATTGTTCTGGAACTGGGTGTGTTGCCATGCAATGATGACAGTGCAAGTAATTAGCACTTTTATGGTAAGTATAAAACGCATCACAACGTTCACATTTCACCAACCATCCACATTCATGACACATTAAAACGGGGGCATAACCTCGACGGTTTAAAAACAAAATAACTTGATTGTTTTTTGCTAAATGTTGCTGCATTAATTCAATTAATTGTGGAGACAACCCCGACTTAAGCGGTAACCCGGTAAGATTAATTAAATCATTTCTAGGTGGCTTTGCATTACCAGCCCGATGCGTTAAAAATAAATGCTGATAACGGCCGGATAGTGCGTTATTAAGAGACTCAAAAGCAGGAGTAGCCGAGCCTAATAAAATAGGTATGTTTTGTTCTGAAGCGCGTTTTATTGCGAAGTCACGTGCATGATAACGAAAACTATCTTGTTGTTTAAAAGAGGCATCATGCTCTTCATCCAAAATAATTAAGCCTAGGTTTTTAAAGTCACTAAAAATGGCACTACGAGTACCAATAATAATAGCAGCACTACCTTGTTGAGCATGTAACCAAGTTTCTAATTGTTGTTGTTCATTCAATGCTGAATGTTTTAAATAAATAGGGACATTAAAACGCGCTTTAAATCGTTTGACTGTTTGTGGTGTTAACCCAATTTCAGGTACGATAATTAAGGCTTGTTGTCCTTGTTCTAATACAGCTTTCAGAATATTTAAGTAAACTTCCGTTTTACCGCTGCCAGTAATACCTTCTAATAAGTAACATTTAAATTTATTTAATTGTTGCGTTACCGTTGTCACTGCGATCGCTTGCTCAGTACTTAAATTAGGTTTTTCTTGTAACTCTCGTATGTCATGTGGCCACGTTAAATTGGTTTCTGGCATTTGTTCGTAATGCTCAACCAGTTTTTTTTCTTGTAGGCTATTTAAGGTTGCACGGGTTACCCCTTGGCTTTTTAATTGTTCATAAGCGATTGGGGAGCCTTGCAATAATGTTGCAGCATGACATTGTTTTTTAGCTCGAGCTAATTGGTCAAGGTTTACATCTTCTTGAACTAGTTTCCAATACTCTTGCGTTTTAAAGGTCGCCGCTTTACCTTTTCGCAATAAAGTTGGGATAGCCTGCTGGAATACATCACCGAAAGGGTGTTGATAATATATGGCAGCCCAATTTAATAGCTTATATAAGCCTGAACTCAATAAAGGTTGTTGGTCTAATAGTTGTGATACGGACTTTAATTTATCAATCGCATAATCAGATTCTTCAGGTGTTGCCGTGATCACACCAATTTGTTTACGCGGACCGCCACCAAAAGGAACTAATACACGACAACCAACCAGTGAGTTTGGATCTTTGGGACAAAGATGTGCCGCAAGTAAGTAGTCAAATTGTCTATGTAAAGGAATAGCTAATGCTACTCTGCAAATTATTGGTTTAGTCATAGTTGATGTGTTTTAAATGATAAAGTATAGAATGAAGTTGTATTGTAACCTGTTTAGTTATGTGGTTCTGTTTAAGTCTTATATTTTGTTCTTTTACATTGATCTTATTGATTTATATAATAGATAAAACATAAAAGTAGTTTGCTGATCCAAAGGTACCTATGCCTTGCTTGATAGCCATTTATTACCTGTTTTTTACCACCGTAATAAAGTGTTAAATTTTAGTTATTTTAAGTTGTACTTTTATTATTCGTTACTATACAATCCGCAACTTGTAATAAAATGATAAATACGTGTGGTACTTTGTTGAATGAAATAATTCATTCAAGCTGAGCAGCGACACGGCCTAAATAGAGGTTTTCCCAATGAGAAAAGAAATTCACCCAGAATACAAATTAGTTACTGCAACTTGTTCATGTGGTAACGTTATTAAAGTTGGTTCTACGCTTGGTAAAGAAGAGTTAACTTTAGATATCTGTTCAGCTTGTCACCCATTCTACACTGGTACTCAACGTGTTGTTGATACTGGCGGCCGTATTGACAAGTTCAAAAAACGTTTCGGTGCTTTATCTTCTAAATAAGATAACTACCACGTTTTTTAAAAAGCACCTTAGGGTGCTTTTTTTGTATCTAAAATCTCAGTTTTTAAAGCCTTTTTGCTGTAAAATTAACCAACTGTTATAGTATGTTATCGTCATTCACGTGTGTGTATAATATGAATTAACTCTGTGATTATGATCAAAACTTGATTATCATCACTCTTCAGTTTTAAAAAACTAACTCAAATTACTTAGTTCATCATAACGGGATTTATAAATGTCAGATAAACGCCAACAAGCTCTTGATTATCATGCTTTTCCTAAACCAGGGAAAATAAGTATCGAGTTGACTACCCCTGCTGAAACAGCAGACGATTTATCATTAGCTTATAGTCCAGGTGTCGCAGAGCCGGTTAGAGAAATCGCTGCAAACCCTGATGATGTCTATAAATATACAGCTAAAGGTAACTTAGTTGCCGTTATTACAAATGGTACTGCTATTTTGGGGTTAGGCAATTTAGGTCCATTAGCGTCTAAACCTGTAATGGAAGGCAAAGCGTTATTATTTAAACGATTTGCTAATCTTGATGCGATAGATATTGAAGTAAAACACCGTACTCCAGAAGAGTTTATTAATACGGTTGCTAATATTGCAGATACATTTGGTGGTATTAACCTTGAAGATATTAAAGCGCCTGAATGTTTCATAATAGAAAAAGAATTAAAAGAACGTTGCAGTATTCCTGTTTTTCATGATGATCAACACGGTACTGCCATTGTTACAGCTGCTGCAATGATCAATGCACTAGATATCCAAGGTAAAAATATTGAGGATGTGAAAATAGTTTGTATGGGGGCTGGTGCTGCCGCTATTTCTTGTATGGAACTATTAATTAAATGTGGCGCTCTACGTGAAAAAATTTATATGTTAGATCGTAAAGGCGTCATTCATACTCGTCGTGATGATATTAATGAATATAAGCAACGTTTTGCGAATAATACCGATCAACGTACTTTACAAGATGTTATTTGTGGTGCCGATGTGTTTGTTGGTGTGTCTGGTCCGAATGTATTAGGGGCTGAAGATGTTAAATTAATGGCGCCAAACCCGGTTATCTTTGCTTGTTCAAATCCCGACCCTGAAATCAAACCTGAGTTAGCTCATTCTGTTCGTGATGATCTTATTATGGCAACTGGACGCAGTGATTACCCTAACCAAGTTAATAATGTTTTGTGTTTCCCATTTATTTTCCGTGGTGCGCTAGATGTGCGTGCGACAGATATAAATGATGAAATGAAAGTGGCTGCAGTTAATGCCATTCGTGAGATTGCTAAACAGCCAGTGCCCCAAGAAGTATTAACGGCAAGTGGTAGTAGTGAACTTACATTTGGTAAAAATTACATTATTCCGAAACCAATGGATCCTCGTTTGTTAAAAAGTGTTGCTGGTGCAGTTGCTCGTGCAGCAGTTGAAACGGGTGTCGCTCAAATTGAGTTACCAGATAACTATATGTTATAAAATTAGACTCACAAGTTAATGGAACTGTGTCTATTTTGTTGTTTTTTTGATCTTAATAGAACAGAATACCTCCATTAATGGGCTATTATTGGCTCAGGGTTCACAATATACAATTTATTAGTAAATGATTTATATTGATTAGACTTCAATAGTGGAATCAAATGCTAATAAGTTGTAAATTACGACATTTATTTTTCCATCACTTTCTTGTAAGGGTAATTATATGACAGGAAAACCTTCATCTTCTCAGTTTGAAGTGAATAATATTGCAGATCCGCTATTTATTCATGCTGAGCATATCGCAAAAGACTTTTCTTTATTTCCAGATAATTCATTACCGTCAAATACAGATGGTGTAGAAGGTCTTATTGAAAGTCAGCGAGTTAAATCAAATCTAGCGACGATTAAAAAGTTAGATGTTGATGCATACATTGCGCGTACAGTAACGCCGGCTGAAAGTAACAAACGCCCTGGCTCTAAAAGTATCATCGAAGGCTTTAACGGTAAAATCGTAACACAGCAATCAAACGGTGCTTTTTACTCTGCTGAAATGGAATTAGACTTTGGTGGCTACAGCCGTCGTATTGGTTTGATCGCACAAGAGCGTAGTTCAAATAATGGTGCTTGGATGCCTGAGCATCATTTAGCTGCAAGCAAAGCAATCCGTAAATTTGCGGATATGTCATTGCCTATTGTGTACCTAATTGACACACCGGGAGCGGACGCAGGCGAAGAAGCTAATAGCCAAAATCAAGCACACAGTATCTCTCAAATGATCACTGAAAGTGCCAATGTTGATGTCCCTACTATTGGTATAGTAGTGGGTGTTGGTTATTCTGGTGGTGCAATCCCACTAGCGACAGCTAATATTTTATTATCTGTTCGAGATGGTATCTTTAATACTATCCAGCCAAAAGGTTTGCAAAGTATTGCTCGTAAGTACAATTTGTCTTGGCAGGAATGTGCTCAGTCAGTAGGTGTATCACCTGAAGAGTTATTGGAAATGGGTTGTATCGACGGTATTGTTGATTACTCGCCTGTTGACCAAGATGAGCGTCAACATAACCTTCAGAAAGCGATTATTTCTGGTATTTTATCTATAGAGTCAAAGTCAGTAGAATTTGTTCGTAAATATCCAGATATCTTAGAACATTATAACCGTAGCTTATCTCGTTATCTTGAGCCTTCAAGTAAATTGACTGCCATTGAAAATGCAAATGAAGCACGTTTATTAGCTAAAAACCCAACATCTCATAATAATGCATTCGGCACGACTTACCGTTATATGCGTTACCTCACATTACGTTCACGTATCAAAGCGATTCAAAAGAACGAATATGGCCGTCTATCTAAATTAACCGTTCCACAAGGTGATTTAAAAGCACGTGTTGAAGCTGATCGTAAACAAGTATTTTTAAACTGGTTAGAAAACCCAGATAAATTAATTTATGACGATACGCTAAATAAAAATTGGAAAACATTTTTACAAAAACGTGAAGATAAAGGTGTTGAGCGTAATGCATTAACAAAGCTTATTTTAGGTGAGCCAAAAGCAAACTACGATAATGCGCGTAGTACGTTAATGATCAACCTAACTTGGTCTTTATATAATCGTTGGAAAACAAGTGCTGAAAATAACTTCCATTCACTTATTAAACATTTAGAAGATGAGAAAGCTGTTCCTCTTACAGAAGAATGGCCAGTGTTAGCCGATCTGAATATCATTGATGTAGTTTCACATGTAGAAACTCGCGAATGCTTTATTGTTCACTGTCGTCACATGCTTGTATTTAACGCATTATACGACAATACAATGGGTAACTTAGCGTCTATTGCAAAAGAAGCGATGGCGACTAAAGAGCTTTCTCGTGAATCAGTATCTTCGTTAGTACGCAGTTCACTAAAAGCAGCGCTAAGTAAAGTAAGTGATGACGATTACGAGCAATTAAAAGTGACGTTTAATGCATGGCTACAATACTTTACTGAACAAGCTGAACGTGGCGAAATCTTAGCTAAAGTTGAAGAGTGGAAGAGTATTGGTGCACCACAAATGAACTCTAGTTTGTTTGTTATTTTGACTTACTTGTTCGAAAAATTATTGCCTGAATATTATAACAGTCGCGATAACGAAAGTTCTTACAACGGTGCTATTAACCCTGTTCGAATCGGACGTCGTAAAGATTTCTGGAACCGTTTAACAATGGGCTACCAAGATCTATTGATTCAAGCGGTATTACGTTCAGAAAAAAGCAAGAAGAACAATTCTCATCAAGCAATCATTGAGAAGTTCTTTGCAAACTTTAAAGAGTCTAAAGCAGACTTAATGACTGCTAACCTTTTAGAGTTCCCTGGTTTCCGTTTGTCTGTTGAAGATGCGCTAGATAAAAATATAAAACCATGTGGTTTAATAACGGGTACAGGTGAATTTAAATTAGAAAATGGTGAAGTCCAACGTGTTGGTGTTGCTGTTTCTAATTTATCTTTCCAGGCGGGTGCGTTTGACATGGCTAGTGCAGAAAAATTCTGTGCGCTATTAGTTAAATGTGCAAAACAACATTTGCCTGTTGTTGCCTTCATTAGTTCTGGTGGTATGCAGACGAAAGAAGGCGCTGCTGCATTATTCTCAATGTCTGTTGTTAATGACAGGATTACACGTTTTATTCGTGATAATGATTTACCGGTTGTTATGTTTGGTTACGGGGACTGTACTGGTGGAGCACAAGCGAGTTTTGTAACACATCCTATGGCACAAACTTATTACCTATCAGGTACTAATATGCCGTTTGCTGGACAAATGGTTGTCCCAGCATATTTACCGTCTACATCTACATTATCTAACTACTTATCACGTGTACCTGGTGCAATGGATGGATTGGTTATCAACCCATTCTCTGATGATTTGAATGATAAGTTACGTGAAATTGATGAAAACATGCCAATGCCTGTTGTGACTGTTGAAGAAACAATTCAACGTGCACTATCTGGCTTTATACCTGTTTGTAATCTTGCTGATGATAATGTGTCTAAATCTGACCCTCGTCAATTAATGCATCCGGTTAAGAAAGTATTAATCCATGCTCGTGGTTGTACTGCGGTTAAGTTAATACGTATTGCGAAACAGAATGATATCAATGTGGTATTGGTTGCGTCAGACCCTGATATGACATCAGTACCTGCAGATATGTTAGGTGAAGGTGATAAACTAGTTTGTTTAGGTGGTAATACCTCTGATGAAAGTTACTTGAATGCAAGTTCTGTATTAAAAGTAGCTGAATATGAGCAAGTTGATGCATTACACCCAGGTATTGGTTTCTTATCTGAAAGTCCTCACTTTGCAGACTTATGTATTAGCCATAACGTTAACTTTGTTGGCCCAAGCATGAACAGTATGTTGACTATGGGTAACAAATCAAATGCAATTAAAACAGCACAAGATAACGGTGTGCCAGTAGTACCTGGTTCTCACGGTATTTTAAGTGGTGCAGAACAAGCGTTAGATATCGCAAACAACATGGGTTACCCTGTGTTGCTTAAAGCGGTAAATGGCGGTGGTGGTAAAGGTATCTTAGTGATTGAAAAAGCTGAAGATATGTTTGCTGGCTTTAACCAAGTTTCTGCTGAAGCACGTAGTGCATTTGGTAACGGTGATTTGTACTTGGAGAAATACATTACGTCTCTACGTCATATCGAAGTGCAATTATTACGTGATAAGTTTGGTAATACTAAAGTATTAGGTATTCGTGATTGTTCTGTTCAACGTAATAACCAAAAAGTAGTTGAAGAGTCTGCATCAACTATGTTGCCAGAAAGATTAGAAAAAGAAGCATTGAAACATACTGCTGCATTAGCTAACGCCGTTGATTACATGGGCGCTGGTACGGTTGAGTTTATCTATGACTTAGATGCTGATGATATCTATTTCATGGAAATGAATACGCGTTTACAAGTAGAGCACCCTGTAACTGAAGCAACATCATGTATTGATATTGTAAAAGCACAATACGATATTGCATCAGGTGGTGACATCTCTGACTTAAAACCTCAGAAGAAAGGTTATGCGATTGAAGTACGTGTTACAGCTGAAAAAGCTGGCTTAGATTCTGACGGTATCATGCAGTTATTACCTTACCCAGGTAAAGTGGCTGAGTGTATTATTCCTGAGCAAGATGACGTTGAAGTTATTTCAATGATTGCAACAGGTAAAGAAGTTTCTCCATACTACGATAGTTTAGTAGGTCAGTTTATCTGTCATGGTAAAGACCGTAACGATACTGTTAAGAAGTTATTAGCCTTCTTAGATAAAGTGAGCATTAAAGGAATTGCGACTAATATTCCATTATTGCAACGTATCTTAAAAGATGAAACGTTCTTAAACGGCGTATACGATACAACTTACCTACCTAAGTTCATGGCAACACTTGACCAACAAGTGATGATTGATGAAATGGAAGCATCTGCTGCTTCTGGTATTGAAGGTGTTGCAGAATCGATTCAGGTTGATGGTAGTAATGAATTAAAAGTTATTGCTCAAAGTGCTGGTATTTTCTACCGAGCTTCTTCACCTGCAGAACCTGATTTTGTGTTAGAGGGTGACATTGTTAATGTTGAACAAACATTAGGCTTAATGGAAGCAATGAAAATGTTCTCGCCAATCACGCTAGGTAGCTTCAATCGTAAAGACGCAATGCTTTATGATACGAAGGCTAAATTCCGTATTGAACGCATCATTAATACTAATGGTCAGCAAGTATCAAGTGGTGATTTGCTATACATCATAACCCCGCTATAAGGTTATAATGTCTATAAAAAAGCCAGTCAATTGACTGGCTTTTTTTTGTGCCTAATAAAGTATATGATGGTTAGATAGGCATTTGTTTATATATGGAAACTCTCTTGTTAACGTCTTTAAAATTTATCCTCAAAAAGAATGCGTTTAGATACTATTCTTTCTTTCTACTTTTCTATTCTATTAATGCCATCTCATCTGAAGTATTAGTGTTACATTCTGGTTATCAAGGTAATGAGCAAACGCGTCAGATTCAGAAAGGCATTGAAAAAAAGTTTTTAGATAGCAATATTTCACTATATGTATCGTATTTAGACAGTAATCAAACAATGTCTGATCAAGCGATAATTAGACATGTCGATTTTCTATCAAGAAAGTTTGATGCTAAGAAATTTGATGCTGTTATTGTGAGCGGCGAAAATGCGTTTAAATTAGTGGAGAACTATGGTGAGCGGTTATTTGTCAATACACCTATTATCTTAACTGGGATTAAGTTAAAAAATCATTTAGTTACCGAATTCTCCCATAAATTATCTGCTGTCGTAGAACCTGAAAATATTTTTGATACTGTAAATTTAGCGATAGAATTATTTCCTAAAGCAACTGATATTTATATTGTAACGGGTACTTCTTCTACGAGTAAATTAACAGATGATACTATTCAAAAATTATCTATAAATCCTAACCAAAGCTTAACTATTTTAAGTAAAGAAACAGAAGTTTCTTTAAAAAAAGTTATTAGTAAAGCTCGAAATAATGCGGTGTTAATTTTTAGCGATTTTTCGCGAGATAAAGACGGTTCATTTGTAAACCGGGATGAAATACTCAAGTCTTTAACATCAATTGCTAGAATTCCTTTGTTTGTATTACACCAGCATGACTTAATTGAGGGAGTCTTAGGTGGTGTCGTGGCAAGTGGCTTTATTCAAGGAGAGGCTGCAGCAGATAAAGTTTTACAACTTTTAGAAGGAGTCTCAATTGAAGACTTACCTGCTGAAATAAATTTAAATAATCAATACCTTATACAATATGCTGAGTTATTAAGGTGGGGGATTAAAGGGAGTGACCTACCTGATGGTTATAAAATCATTAATCAACCAGATCAAGAAGATGAAACTCATTTTGGTCTGATGACGCTTTTGATTATTTTATTTATTTTTACTCTAGTCTTTATATGGGGATGGCGAAAATTCCATAATTTACAGGTAACAACCTCTTTATTAAAAGCCAAGCATGAAAGAGTTAAAAATATTTTTAATGTTTCTTATGACTTTATCTTTATCTTAGATTTGGTTGGTGAAGTAAAAATGGCAAATCAAACTGCTTTAGACTTTATTGAAATGTCAGAAAATGATGTTAATGGCGAAATATTATGGGAAACACCTTGGTGGCAATATGATGCTGCGAGTAAAAGGAAATTAAAGTCAGCGATGGGACAGGCTAGAGTAGGCAAAACCGCTCGATTTGAATGTCGATTAATTAACAAAAGTCAGGAAAGTTACGCATTTGATGTTTTCATTCAACCTGTTAAAAATGACTTGGATACAGGTAATAGTCGCAATGAAATCACATCAATCATTGTTGAAGCTCGTGATATCAGTAGTATTAAAGCGGTAGAAGAAGAAGTTCAAAAGGCTAATAAACGTTCAAACCTATTATTAGATGAAAGCCCTTCAATGTTGCTCATGTTAAATGTACAAGGTTTGATTTTGTCTTGTAATAAATTTGGCTGTAATTTATTAGGTTATGCAGACGGAGAGTTAATTGGCCGAAACCTTGTCACACTTTATTCTCAATTAGTTAATATTAACGAATTAAAAAGCTATCTTGCAGAATGTGCTGATCGAGAGGACATGTTATTAACACGAGAAATTTCTTATTCTACAAAGAATGGCAGAAAAGTCTGGATTAATGAACGAGTAAGAAAAATAGAAGGTCACGATCAATACTTTCTCGTCTGTGAAAATATAACTGAACGTTATGAGCTTTCCAAAGAGTTAAATTATCGGGCGTCGCATGATTATCTAACGGGATTAAAGAACCGTTTGTTTTTTGAAAGTCAGTTAGACAAAAGTTTACAAGATATACAAACGTCAAATAATCCATGTAGTTTAATGTATTTGGATATGGACAAATTTAAAATCATCAACGATACCTGTGGACATCATGCTGGCGATGAAGTGTTACGACAAATTGCCACGATATTGACCGACAGTGTACCAACAAGAGCAATGGTTGCTCGCTTAGGTGGTGATGAGTTTGCCATCATTCTACCAATGCTTGAACTCGATGAAGCACATAAAGTTGCTGAAACCATTATTTCAGCGATTGCTAAACATTATTTCTTATGGGAAGAGCATCACTTTTCATTAGGCATCAGTATCGGTCTTACTGAGCTATCTACTTTTTCTAGGGATGGTGTACAAGCTCTTAACTGTGTCGATAGTGCTTGTTATACCGCTAAGCAATCAGGGCGAAATCGTATTCATGTTTATGAGGAAGATAAACAAGAGGAATTACGCCGAGAAGAAGTCGTTTGGGTAACTAAAGTTCAAGATGCCTTGCGTGATGAAACGCGTTTTTGTTTATATGCACAGTTAATTAAGCCAGTGGATGGCGATGATGATTACTTACATTATGAAATCCTAACAAGAATGATTGATGAAAATGGTGAACTAGCGCCGCCAGCTAAATTTATTCCGATTGCTGAAAGTTATAACTTAGCTGATAAGATCGATATGATCATTATTACTAAAACATTAAATTGGCTTAAAAATCATCCTGAGCATGTTTTAAAGTTAAATATGTGCTCAATTAACTTATCTGGGCAGTCACTTGGCGATCCTAAATTTATTGAAGATCTCGTTCAACTATTAACGCATTCTTCACTACCATTAGAAAAACTGTGTTTTGAAATCACTGAAACGGTAGCAATAGGTAACTTTAGCAATGCATCTAAACTAATCAATTCTTTGAAAAAATTAGGGTGTAAATTGGCGTTAGATGACTTTGGTACAGGCCTTTCTTCATTTGGTTATTTAAAACGCTTGAATGTAGATTATTTAAAAATTGATGGGGTTTTTGTTAAAGATATGGCAAGCGACGCACAAGACTTTGGTATTGTTAAAACAATTCACGAGTTAAGCCATCTGTTTGGTAAAAAGACCATTGCAGAGTATGTAGAGAATGAAGATATCATCGAAAAATTAAAAGAAATCGGCGTCGACTATGCACAAGGTTACCACTTAGGAAAACCTATGCCGATAGATATGATGGCATTATTGTCAACTTCATTGAACGAAGAGGATTATTAATGGATATCGCATTAATCTGTAATGAAAATATTCTGGCACCTAAAGCCAAGAAGTTACGAGAAAAATGGGGGTTTTTAGCCTCTAAAAGTGAACCGTTCCAATTACGCTTGTTACCTGACTATTTAGCCCTTGAGCAATTGGATGACAAACAACAAGGTTTGGTTTTTGTTGATTTTGCCTCTGGCGCTGTTGCCCACCGTAGAAAGTTTGGTGGTGGTAAAGGGCAATCAATTGCAAAAGCAGTCGGCATTAAAGCTGGAATAGAGCTCCATGTAATAGATGCGACGGCAGGCTTAGGACGTGATGCTTTTGTGCTTGCTTCTTTAGGGTGCAAGGTTGATATGGTTGAACGTTCATCAATCGCTGCTGCATTATTACAAGATGGGCTAGAAAGAGCTTATTTAGACAGTGAAATAGGTGAGTGGATGCAGCAACGTATGCGTTTAACTCATGCAAGTGGTTATGAGTATCTACAAAATAACCAAGCAGATATTGTTTATTTAGATCCTATGTTCCCACATAAAAAAAAGTCTGCGTTAGTAAAAAAAGAGATGCGCGTATTCCAAGGGGTTGTCGGTGCCGATTTAGATGCCGATGATCTATTGGATGTCGCATTAGCTGCCGCCAAATACAGAGTAGTAGTAAAGCGCCCCGACTATGCCCCATTCTTAAATGATAAAAAGCCTAGTATGAGTATCAACATGAAAAATAATCGATTTGATGTTTATGTAAAACAAGCCATTGGACGTTAAGAATAAGCTGTTGTGGTGTATGGTTTCGCTGTTGTAACTGTAATCATACATCGATATAAAATAACCATCATACGTTAAGTCTATATTTTGAGAGCGGCGGTAGTCTTCTTCTTTCTATTAAGTGTTACCGACAAAAATCTTTCCTAAACTAATATTCACAAATAAATACTTAATAGACACATCGATTTTAATTAAAGTTGAAATGTCTATTAAGTTTTTAATATAAACGAGATCTATTTCATCTCAAGAGCTGTTATATATTTTGTTAATTCATCGGAGTATAATCTTAGTTATATTAAAGATTCTGTATGTTTCTATATGAACTGATAGAAAGTATTAATCTATTTCACACGACGGTTAATACTAAAAATAACAGCTAGTATTAAATGTGCAGAACAGAGTTTGATCACTTAAAACAAGTGAGATAGAAATATTAAGATTGAAAAGAGTCATTTTAGATAAACGTTTATACTTAAAATTACTTGCAGAATCAGGTATTCTGCAGAAATTAACTAATCACCCCCAATTAACTTATTAAAATAGTGGATATATCGATGATTGTATTAGGACACCAAAACCCAGATTGTGATAGCTTATGTAGTGCTATCGGCCTTGCTAGTTTATTTAATAAAATGGGCAAATCAGCAACTCCTGCATTACAAGGTGAACCAAATCCTGAGGCGTTATTCTTATTAGAACAATCAGGTTTACCTCAACCTGAAATTCGCACCGAAGTTGCTGGCGAAGAAATTTTTATTGTTGACTACTCTGACTGGGGTCAAGGTACTGCTGACATGAAAAAAGCAACTATCCTAGGTATTGTTGATCACCATAAATTAGGTGATATCACAACATCAACACCTTTAGAGTGTTGGATTTGGCCTGTCGGTTGTAGTGCAACCATTGTTTACAACATGTACAAATTCAATAATCAAGTACCTGATGCGGCTGTTGCTAAAATGATGATGGGCGCAATTATATCGGATACGGTTAACTTCCAAGGACCTACTTGTACAGATATCGATATTGTTGCTGCTAATGAATTGGCTGCCCTTGCAGGTGTTGACGATATTCAAGCTTTTGCTGAAGCACAGTTTGAAGCTAAATCAGATATTAAAGCGGTATCGGCTGCTGAACTTATTTTACGTGATCAAAAAGTGTTTGAAATGGCTGGTGAGAAACTAGCCATTGGTCAATTAGAATTAACATCATTAGAAACAGCATTTTCTAAAAAAGATGAAATGTTAGTTGAAATGAAAAAATTACAAGTAGAGAAAGATTATCACTCAACTATTGTGCTATTAACTGATATTAATAAGCTAGATACAACGGCATTAATTATCTCTAAAGATGCTGATAAAGTAGCAACAGCATTAAACAGTACTGTTGTTGATAATATGTTTGAATTACCTGGTGTGGTTAGTCGCAAAAAACAAATCATCCCATTCTTACAAAATTCATTTGAAGCTTAATCAAACAGTTATAAGTAATTAACTTTTTATATTAATTACTAAGAACAATAAAAAGGCGAATCTCTTTGTGAGACTCGCCTTTTTTATTATCTGTTTTAAAGCTAATCGCTTATATAGTAAATAACACGTTAATCTTATTTGTTAAAATCGACCACATCAGTTTAATATTTGATAACATCATTCATCTTATTCTTATTTCCAATATTGAGGTTTCATGCATATTCATATTCTTGGTATCTGCGGCACGTTCATGGGCGGTGTTGCTATTCTTGCTAAATCATTAGGTTATAAAGTCACTGGTTCAGATAAAAATGTTTATCCGCCAATGAGCACTCAGCTTGAAGCGCAAGGCATAGAGCTGATCCAAGGGTTTGACCCAAGTCAACTAGATAGTAAACCTGATTTGGTTGTTATCGGTAATGCGATGAGTCGTGGTAATCCCTGTGTTGAAGCTGTTTTAGATAAGCAGATCCCTTATATCTCTGGACCTCAATGGTTATTAGAACATGTCTTAAAAGATAAATGGGTATTAGCCGTTGCTGGTACTCATGGTAAAACATCAACATCGAGCATGCTTGCTTGGATTTTAGAGTATGCAAATATGCAACCTGGTTTCTTAATCGGTGGGGTACCTGAAAACTTTGGTTTATCCGCTCGTTTAGGCGAAACACCTTTCTTTGTGATTGAAGCTGATGAGTACGATAGTGCCTTTTTCGATAAACGTTCTAAATTTGTTCATTACCATCCAAGAACATTAGTAATGAACAACCTTGAATTTGATCATGCTGATATATTTGAAGATTTAAATGCTATTAAGAAGCAATTTCATCATTTAATGAGAACAGTACCCAGCACAGGACGCGTATTTTTACCGAATAAAGATGAAGCACTAATGGCTGTTAAGCATATGGGGTGTTGGAGTGAAGTTGAATATTTAGGTGAGAATTGGTCTGCTGAAAAAATGAAGGGTGATGGTACGCAATTTAAAGTTAAACTTGATGGCATTCAGAAAGGACAAGTGAATTGGAATTTAATGGGGGATCATAATGTTGATAATGCACTAGCTGCAATTGCTGCAGCACGGCATGTCGGCGTGATCCCTGAAATTAGTGTTCTTGCATTAGCTGAATTCAAAAGCATTAAACGTCGAATGGAAGTTAAAGGAAAAATTAATAATATTACTGTTTATGATGATTTTGCTCATCATCCAACCGCGGTTAAAACAACACTTGCAGGTCTACGAGCTAAAGTCGGAAATGAAAGAATCATTGCAGTACTGGAGCCTCGTTCAAATACTATGAAACTAGGTATTCATAAAGAAGCATTAGTTAATTCATTAGCGCTTGCGGACACGGTTTATTGTTTTGAAGATAAAAATATTGAGTGGTCTATAAAAGAGTTGTTTGATGAACAAGGTAAAATCGTTCATGTCGAAACAGATATCGATAAACTGGTAAACGAATTAACAATACTAGCAAAATCGAAAGATCACATCTTAATAATGAGTAACGGTGGGTTTGGTAATATTCACCAAAAATTACTAGATAGCTTGAATAGTTAAATCAAAATAGATTAGCAGTCAGTAAGAGTGAATAAGTTAATTAAGTCGTAACAATATAGGATGACTATGCAATATAACGAAACGGTAACATTAGGCGTAACAGGTGCATCAGGTAGTGGTTATTTTTTAAGCCTATTACAATCAATGGTCGATGCGAATGTAAAAGTTTATCTAATATTATCCGAAGCTGCACAGATTGTATTAAAAACGGAGGTCAATGAAGATTGGCCTACTGATATTGAATCGCTTAATGAATTTTTAGTTGAACGTTTTGATGCAAAAAAGGATCAAATTACAGCATTAACCTCAAAAGATTGGTTTTCACCAGTCGCATCAGGATCGTCAGCACCTAAAAAAATGGTTGTTTGCCCATGTAGTTGTGGAACATTAGCTTCTATTGCTCAAGGTTTATCAAATAACTTAATAGAAAGAGCGGCGGATGTGGTATTTAAAGAAAGAGGGCAGTTAATTGTAATGCCAAGAGAAACACCATTTTCTACATTACATTTAAAGAATATGCTGACATTATCTGAGTTAGGTGCAACGGTTATGCCACTAGCACCTGGGTTTTATCATCAACCTACCACAATAGAAGAGCTTCACGAGTTTATGGTTGCGAGAGTAATGGACCATTTACAGATAAAGCATCAAGCTAGTAAAAGATGGTGTGAGTAATATTTGAGCATAAAATGGTCATTTTTGATTGCTTTTTAAACGATAAATAAAAAAAGTTAAAAATAGTGATTTTTTTACCATAAAACACTTGCCAATCGTTTTGTGATCCCTATAATGCGCCCCACAGACACGGGATGTAGCGCAAGTTACCTAGCGAGTTTGAGAACGATGTAAGGTTAACGATTCAAGCTTAGGTTTGAAATCAAGTTTGCTAAAGGCAGTTTTTCATGTTTTAAAAAGGTTTATAA
>NZ_JBAKBA010000019.1:0-79394 GCF_038155225.1 Psychromonas arctica
AATAAGTTATTTTAACAAGTAAAATAGATAACTTAATTAGTGTGATTGGTATTAGCTAACGCTTAGCTTTTTCATTTATCTACAAAATCAGAGTATTACGGAGTAAAAAGGCAACATCCACATAAATAGTTAATTAATGTACGTGGACTGTTGTCTCAATTTTAGGTTTATTTAGCGCCTACTTGTCACCTTTTTTATCGTCTGAGTTAGCATCCGTATTTTCTTTATATTCACCTTCTTTATGCGCATTTACTTGTTCAGATAACGTTTCTTCTTCGAGACGTTTTTGCTCCGCTTCCTTTTTCTTAGTTAGTGCTATCTCTTGAAGTCGACTATTTTCAGCTGCTTTTTTCTCTGTCAGTGCTTTTTCTTGAAGTCGTTTTTTTTCAGCTATTTTTTCCTCAGCCAACGCTGTCTCTTCAACGCGCTTTTTCTCTGCCGCTAATGCTTCTTCTTCACGGCGTACTTTATCCATCGCGCGTTGTGCTGCTTCTTCTGCCTCTTTAACTGCTCGCGCTTCTGCTGCTGCTTGTGCCGCGGCTTTAGCTTCTGCTTTTGCAATTGCTTTCGCTTTACGCTCTGCTTCATCGTCTATTGCCCGTTGAATAACTGCTTCGTCTTGTGCTTCTTGTGGCAATAAACTGATTAATTCAATACCGACTGGAAAGTTCATTACTTCTAAACCTGAAACGATCGTTACTTGACCTTCTTTTGTTAAATAAACCAATGGCATTGCCGTTTCACCATAACGCTTTTTAAAGCGTTCAAAGGTAAAGTTTTCAGTAATGTTGGTCACTTTTAATATTGCACCTTTTGCCATTAAATTTGCTACTTTTGCATAAGAAACATTCTCACCAAATAAACTTAAACGCTTTAAGTAAGACTCTGATAATTGATGTCGTGCACTGGCAATATCTGCATTATTTAAACCGTATACATTATCCACACCTAGTACATCTTGAAAGTGGAAGGTAACTAAAGGGTTTAGTTGGCGGTAAGGTGACATCACTAATACGCGCCCAATACCGCTCAAGTCCATGTAGTTTGTTGCATGTTCTGAAGCTGGGTTACCAAAGTAAACGGGAATATTTTGCATGCGCGCTTTACGGATACTGTCCCAGTTATTATCCGTTAAGATTACTTTTATATTCCTTGAAATTAAAAGAGAGGCTAACTCACGTGAGAACTTAGAGGCGCCAAACATCAATAAACCTTCATTAGATCCTTCTTTAACACCTAAAAACTTAGCCCAACGACCAGCAGTTAAACTTTGAATAACCACAGTGCCAATAATGATTAAAAATACTAACGGCACAATGGAACTAGCGCCTTCTAAACCAACAGATTCTAACTTGATCGCGAATAATGATGAGATAGCAGCGGCTACAATCCCGCGAGGAGCGACCCAACTTAGAAACCATTTATCTTTTGATGTGAGATTAGTGCCAAGCCCTGAAATCCAAATACTTAAAGGACGAGCAATAAACATAACCACTAATAGTACACCTAAGCCTCCCCAACCTAGATCTAACATAGCGCTGGAGTCAAGACGTGCCGCGAGCAGGATAAATAGCGCGGATATAAGTAATACCGTTAACGTTTCTTTGAATTCCAAAATATCAGCAATATCGACGCCGCGCATATTCGCCAACCAAATTCCCATCACTGTTACTGTCAGTAATCCAGATTCTTCTTGTAAAATATTTGATGCAACAAAAATACCTAACATGATAGTTAACACGGCAGTATTGCGTAAATAATGTGGGAATAAGTTCTTTCTTATTGATAAGCCTGTTAAATAACCAGTAATGATACCTAAGCCAAAACCAATTAATAACGTTAAACCCAGCGCGTATAAAACATGCGATGTTGGATCTGCGGTAACAGCGATATATTCAAATACCAGTACGGCAAGTAAAGCGCCAATTGGGTCAATAACAATACCTTCCCAACGTAAAATACTGGCTAAATTTGATTTTGGTTGAACCGTCCGTAGCATAGGAACAATTACCGTTGGGCCAGTTACCACTACTAATGCACCGAATAGCATGGCAATAACCCAGTCAAACCCTAAAATATAGTGAGCAGCAGGGGCAATACAAGCCCAAGTAATGAAAGCACCGATCGTCACAAGGTGTGTCACCATACGTCCATGTTCTTTAATTTCTTTAAAGTTTAAGGTTAATGCACCTTCGAACAGAATAACTGCCACACCTAAAGAGATAATTGGAAATAATAAATCACCAAAAATAGCATCGGGATCTAATACCCCAAAAACAGGACCGAGCATTAAACCACACAATAAAAGCGGTAAAATAGCTGGCAAACGCAACTTCCAACCTACCCATTGACACAAAAGCGACAGCACACCAATTAATGCCAGCATGCCAGTGATGTGTTCAACCATAGTTCTTTCCTTTTTCTATTCATTGTTAAGACAATGTTTATTATTATTTAATGTGTCCGAGATAGTGCATAAATTGTAATACTCGACTGACTTCTTTTGAACCTAAGATGTAAAATTAAAAGTAGCGATGTTATGAATAAAGCGTTAATACAACTTAATATATTTTTTAGTTGCCATGTTATTTTTAATATTACTGATTAAAATTAGCCACTGCGTAAATCACGCTAAAGTAGAGTACGGATTCATTTCGACACTATTATTTTATGCATCCAATAACACTATCATTGAATTATTAAATTTTTATTTTATAGCGTTTGGATTAAAATTATTAACGAGAATCACTTAGAGTATAGTGATGTTTTTCAATCATTTATTAAATTAACTTTGATGGCTAATTTTGGAAATGCTTACCCCTATATACGTATAATAATATAGAAAGATCTTATATGGGTGTTTTAAAAAAAATAACTGACATTAATTCGCTTAAGTATTCTCCTTAACGGTGTAAGTGTCGTTGCAAATTAATGATCATTTGCGCTGTTGCCCCCCAAATTAAATGATTTTGATAAGCACAACAATAAGTGAAATGACGTTTTTTATTAGCGATTAAGTGCTGCTTGGTAAAATTCTTTCTATTTAATAGAAATGAAAAAGGCACTTCAAAACATTCTTTCACTTCATGGCGATCAATAATCACTTGCTCACTATTCTCTACAAAACCAATAAAAGGCGTGACGTGATATCCAGTAGTCGTGGTTAAAGGCGATAAGCTACCCACTAACTGTATGCTTTTTTGTTGAATACCTATCTCTTCTTGAGTTTCACGTAATGCCGTTTCTGCTAAAGAGTCATCGCTTAGTTCATATCGCCCACCAGGAAAACTAACTTGCCCAGCATGATGTCTTAAATGTAATGCACGTTGAGTTAATATCATGTGTAACCCCGTTTCACGTTGAACGAGTAGCATTAATATCGCGGCTTTTTTTAATGGTTTTTTTTGTGTTAATTGCAATTGTGCAAGATGAGAAGAAGGGGCAGTTGAGTTTGCTTGTTGTAAAATGAAACGACTAAGAAAGTGTTGTTTATTCATGTCTTATAACCTTCTCCTGTGACTGTTTGCTAGTGTTTATTGACAGCCGTTATTTCATTACGTTACGTTTATACCTACTTATTAAAGTAAGCTATATCCCATTTTAATACAATGTTATTAATAGTAATTCCATGAAGAAACTCGCCTTATTTTAATTACATAGCATTAAATTAAGCTCATTTTATAACGTGAAGAAGATGAAAACGAAAGTAAAAAATAAGAGCCTGAAATATGAATGACAGGCTTCTCAAGATAAAGATAAAGACTAAATACACAGAGGCGACTAGTTCAAAGGTGTAATCACCTTTTTAGCAATTAACAAAGCACGTTTTGGAGCAGGGTGGCCTTCAACGGTTTTAGTTGCATCGTTCGGATCTAAATAATCTTCTAAAGATTCATTAGTCATCCACGCGGTACTGCGTTGTTCGCCGGTTAAAGTATCGTTAATATCAACAATACGAACGTCTTCGAACCCACACTTTTCAACCCATAGCTTTAATGCTTTTGCGCTTGGTAAAAACCAAATGTTACGCATTTTAGCGTAACGATCAAAAGGCACTAATACCTCGTTTTCATCACCTTCAATGACTAAGGTTTCTAATACTAATTCACCGCCTTCAACCAACTGGTCTTGCAGTTGTGTAATATGATCCATGGGTGATTTACGATGGTATAAAACACCCATTGAAAATACCGTATCAAAGGCTTCCAATTTAGGCAGTTCTTGAATACCTAATGGTAATAAATGTACGTTTTGATCTTTATTCGCAAAGTGACGCACCGCTTCAAACTGGCATAAAAACAACTCGCTCGGGTCGATGCCTACTACAAATTCAGCACCTTCACCGCGCATACGCCACATGTGGTAACCACTTCCGCAACCCACATCTAATACATAACGATATTTAAGCGGGCTGATATGCGGTAAAACACGATCCCATTTCCAATCACTGCGCCATTCTGTGTCGATATGCAGGCCATGAATATGGAAAGGCCCTTTACGCCAAGGGTGAAATTTCTGTAATAGATTTTCTAATTTCTTCGTTTCGCCTGTTGATAGTTCAGACCCATTACCGATGCGCACTTCATCTTTGAGTTCAATATGCTCAGTTTTAATGTTTGGAAACTTATTTAATACACGTATCCAACTTGCTAAAGTGCCATGGACATGAATATTTTCCCATTCATGTAACTGTGCAGGTAAAGTACGCAACCAATGGTTTAAACGGTTTTTAGCGATAATGCTGTAAAAGTTATTGAAGTCGATCATGTGATGCCTTGCTACGATTAATGTATTTAATATTAAGAGTTTATTTAATGCTAAGAATTTACTTAATGCTAAGAATTGATCCAAAATTAAAATACTGATACCAAAGATCGTTATGCTTAAATCCAGCTTGTTGTAAACGCGCATAATGTTGCTCAACGGTATCGGAAATCAGCACATTGTCGAGAGATGAACGCTTCTGACTTATTTCTAATTCGCTATAACCATGGCTGCGTTTAAAGTCTAAATGCAGATCCACTAACAATTGATTGTTGGTTGCGTCATTAAAAATAAACTTTTCAGACAGCACTAATACACCGCCCGGCAATAACCCTTGGTAAATATTAGTTAATAAAGAAAGGCGTTTTTCAGGGGTTAAAAATTGCAGAGTGAAATTAAGCACAACCACAGAGGCATTTTCAATCTTAATATTACAAATATCGTCTTGTAATACAGTGACCGGAATATCTGATTTATACGCTTTAATATGTTGCTGGCAAGATTCAACCATCGCCGATGAATTATCAACAGAGATTATTTTACAGCCCGTCTTTTCATCCAAACCGCGACGCATCGATAACGTCGCTGCGCCCAATGAACAACCCAAGTCATACAGGTTAGAGTTATCAACAGCACAACGTTGTGTGATCATTCCAATACTATTAATAATGTTTTCATAACCTGGGACAGAGCGTTTGATCATGTCTGGAAAGACTTGCACAACTTGCTGATCAAAACTAAAGCTATCTACTTTATCTAGTGGTTGGCTAAAAATATTGTCGGTTTGGCTCATAAGGCTGCCTAATTATTTAAGGTTAAACGGTGTTATTGATGACGTATTGCCGCGCATTTTACTTAAATTGTGTGGCAGGGTCATTTTTTTATTTAAGCATATGACTCTCAGTGGTTTTCTTCTATAATACGTGCAATTATTTTTGTAACGTATTTAAAAACAGGAATCGATAATGCGCACTATGTATTGTGGTGAAGTGACCGAAGCAAATATTGGTCAAGAAGTTGAGTTAGTAGGTTGGATAAACAAACAGCGCGATTTAGGTGGTGTGACGTTTTTAGATGTACGTGACCGTGAGGGTATTGTTCAAGTATTTTTTGATGGTGATACACCAGAAGCAACAGCCGTTGCTGCAACAGTACGTAATGAGTTTTGTATTAAAATGAAAGGGCTTGTTCGTGCTCGTCCAGAAGGTCAAGTGAACAAAAACATGACAACAGGTGGCATTGAAATCTGTGGTCTTGAGCTTGAAGTTTTAAACCGTGCTAAACCTTCTCCATTAGATAGTAACCAAACAAACTCAGAAGAGCAGCGTTTACGTTACCGTTACCTAGATTTACGTCGCCCTGAAATGGCTGAACGTATGGTATTCCGCTCTAAAGTCAGTAGCTTTGTTCGTCGTTTCTTAGACGACAATGGTTTCTTAGATGTTGAAACACCAATATTAACCAAAGCGACACCAGAAGGTGCACGTGACTATTTAGTGCCAAGCCGTACGCATAAAGGTCAATTCTTTGCTTTACCGCAATCACCACAATTATTTAAACAATTGTTGATGATGTCTGGTTTAGACAAATATTACCAAATTGTAAAATGTTTCCGTGATGAAGATTTACGTGCTGACCGTCAGCCTGAATTTACACAAATAGATATTGAAACATCATTCATGACCGGTGATCAGGTCATGGAAAAAACAGAAGAGATGGTCGTTAAACTTTTCAAAGAAATGTTAGATGTTGACTTAGGTTCATTCCCTAAAATGACTTACGCAGAAGCAATGCGTCGTTTTGGTAGTGACAAACCTGATTTACGTATCGATTTTGAATTAGTTGACGTAGCCGACTTATTAAAAGAAGTTGAATTCAACGTATTCTCTGGCCCTGCTAATGATGCCGATAGCCGTGTTGCGGTTATTTGTGTACCAGGCGGCGCAAAACTGTCTCGTAAAAATATCGATGAATACGGTAAATTCGTCACTATCTACGGTGCTAAAGGCTTAGCATGGATGAAAGTGAACGAAGTCGCTAAAGGCCTTGAAGGTGTTCAATCACCAATCGCTAAATTCTTAAATGAAGAGATTGTTGCTGAGTTACTTAAACGTACCAATGCACAAGATGGCGATATCATTATGTTTGGCGCAGACAAAGCAAACGTAGTCGCTGAAGCAATTGGTGCATTACGTCTGAAAGTCTCTGAAGATCTTGGTTTAATTAAAGATGAGTGGAAACCACTTTGGGTGATTGAATTCCCAATGTTTGAACCATTAGAAGACGGCGCATTAACGCCAATTCATCACCCATTTACTGCCCCATTAAACATGACACCAGCAGAACTAGAAGCGAGCCCAGTAGGCGCACTTTCTGATGCTTACGACATGGTATTAAACGGTTGTGAGTTAGGCGGTGGTTCAGTACGTATTCACAAACAAGATATGCAAGCAGCGATTTTCCGCATCTTGAATATCTCTGATGAAGAAGCTTTAGATAAATTTGGTTTCTTATTAGAAGCATTACAATATGGTGCTCCACCACATGCTGGTTTAGCATTTGGTTTAGACCGCATCGTGATGTTGATGACAGGTTCAAGTTCAATTCGTGAAGTGATTGCCTTCCCGAAAACAGCGTCAGCGGCATGCCCGTTAACTAACGCACCGGGTTTTGCTAATCCAGCAGCGCTTGCTGAGTTAAATATTGCGGTTGTTAAGACTGAGAAAGAAGAAGCTAAAAAAGAAGATTAATCTTTTTAAAAAATAGCTTTAGAAAAGGGAGGTGATATCGCTAGAAGTAGTGATGTTATCTCCCTTTTTTGTTTTCGATTTTTTTTTGACCCTTTATTTTACAGTCGATTGACTCACATTTAATTACTTGGCTATTTTATTTTGACCCATCCCTACTTTATTCAGGGTATAAGCCTAGTACCTTACTTCATAGGTCAATTGGTTATATGTTTTCATTGTTGCATCTCTGCCGGAGAAAAAGTGATTAGCATATAGCGAACTACCGACTTTTCCTGCCTATTCAAGTTACGCACTTACTATTTGAATCTAAGCCTTTTATTATCTTTTTTTAATAACAGATATCACTTCAAAATCGAATCATAATAATTAATTTGATATTTTTAAGGCGCATCGTGAATATATTATGCCTCTTTATGGTACAAAAATGTTCGTTAAGGGTGCATCGTTAAAAAAAATATTTAATTTTATTTTTTAAGTTTCTGAAATTTAAAGGATAATTTTTTTTGAAAAGTTGGCATATTTATCGCCTTATATTGTTCAACAATGATTGTTCAACAATGATTGTTCAACAATGATTGTTCAACAATATAAGGAAAGTATTATGAATATTATAAAGAAAAGAAAATCCCTCTTAAAAGCCCTCAGTATTGGTCTTGTTTTGTTAAGTGGAAATGCAATAGCCAAAGAAACATTAACAGTTGGCACAGACTTAACTTATCCACCATATAACTACTTAAATGGAAAAACTCCATCAGGTTTTGATGCAGATTTTATGCGTTTAGTTGCTAAGGAGTTAGGTCAAGAGGTTAAGTTTTTAGACACTCGATTTGCCAACCTAGTTTTGGGAGTTAATTTAAAAAAGTTTGATGTTATTGCATCAACTCTTTACGTTACTCCAGAACGTGCTGAACAGATCGATTACATTCCATATATGAAAACAGGAGGTGTAATTTTAGCTGCTAAGAATGGTGAATTTACTCCTACGAAGCCAGCAGATTTATGTGGAAAACGTGTAAGTTCAATTCAAGGTGCTGCTTGGATTAAGAAATTAAATGTAGTTTCCTCTGAAGAATGTCTACCGAAAGGGCTAAGTAAAATAGATGTCCGCGAATTTCCAACTTCACCAGAAGCTAGCCAAGCGTTGATCGCTGGTAATGTTGATGCGCAGTTTGAAGATGCAGCGGTAGCACAAAATGCGGCTGATAAATCAGGAAGGTTAGTGTTAACTAGTGATATTATTTATCCTGTTGTTGTTGGTCTTGGTCTTAAAAAAGGTAATGCAGAGCTTAAATCAAAATTAGCTTCTGCTGTCGCTAATGTAGAAAAAAGTGATGCATTCAAAAAATTACTTCTCGAATACAGCGTATCTACGCCTAACGAAAAAGAAGTAAAAGCAGCCCTAGATGGCACTTTATAATACTACATTAATTGGCTCTAGCTAAATGCAGGGCCAATTAGGAGATCGATATGCAATTTGATTGGACTTACTTCTTTAGCCTATTTACATATATTGATTTTTGGGAAGCTTCACTATTAGTTGTGCAACTAAGTGTATTAACCTGGATTTTCGGAAATGTTATTGGAATAATTCTAGCGTTGGCTAAACAATCACATTTTAAAACGCTAAGTTTAATAGTGAGCACTTACATTTGGCTATTTCGAAGCTTGCCACTCATTGTGTTAATTATTTTTATATACAATATGCCTTTATTCATTCCATCCAGCGCTGAATGGTTGTCATCACCATTCACATCAGGGCTAATTGCATTGATTGCTAGTGAAGCAGCTTATATCGCAGAAATTCATAGAGGTGGATTATCATCAGTAAATAAAGGACAAACAGAAGCTGGTAAGGCATTGGGGATCTCCTTTGCAGGTATCCAAAGAATTATTATTATACCGCAAGCATTTAAGACAGCTCTTCCGTCACTTTCCAATGAATTTGTCACTATTGTTAAATTGACTTCTTTGGTTTCAGTGATCTCTCTTTCCGAAATTCTGATGGTTGGTCAACGCCTGTATACACAAAACTTTAAAGTGATGGAAAGTTTGCTTGCAGTTGCATGCTATTACGTGGCTATTGTCAGCATATTCGATTGGATGATCCACTATATTGAGAAGTGGTTTGATGTAAGCAATAAAAAAACTGTTTCCACTAGTGATGCTGAAATTGAATCATCTAAAATCCAACAAACTTACAAAGCTACACCTACATATTCGACAGGTGCAACGCCAATAGTTATGCTTGCTTCTGTAAAAAAATCGTATGGTAGTAAAGAAGTATTAAAAGGCATAGATTTAAAAATTAAAAAAGGAGAAGTCATTTCAATTATTGGCCCATCAGGTTCAGGAAAAACTACTCTTATTCGTACCATTAATGGCATGGAAATGTTAAATGATGGGGAAATCATTATTGAAGGCAATTCTTTTTTAACGCCAACTCCAACAGGTAGACCAGGTAAAAGTTATTATGAACATATTCACAGAATAGGAATGGTTTTCCAAGGGTTTAACCTTTTTCCACATAAAACAGTTCTAGCCAATATCATGATCGCACCCATGTATCACAAACATGGCAACGAACAAGAGATAAAAAACTTTGCTCTCTCATTATTGCATAAAGTAGGATTAATTGAGCATGCTCATAAATACCCGCATCAATTATCAGGTGGGCAGCAGCAGCGAGTAGCGATTGCTAGGGCTTTAGCAATGAAACCCGATATTATGTTATTTGATGAACCAACTTCTGCATTAGATCCTGAATTAGTAGGAGAAGTATTGAAAGTTATTGAACAACTTGCGTTAGAAGGAATGACTATGGTTATTGTTACTCATGAAATGCAATTTGCCTTCAAAGTTTCTAATCGTGTGGTATTCATGGAAGAGGGTGAAATTAAAGCAATTGATAAACCTAGTCTTCTGCTCAAATCTAGAGATCCAAGATTGACACAATTCTTATCAAACCAACAACATGCACTTAGTCAAATAGAGGACAATAATGTTCCCAGTTAAACTTGATAAACAATACGACCACCTACCTGCGTTCGAAAGAGTAACTAATTTACTTAGAGATGAAATGATAGCGGGCAAGATTACCGTAGGACAAACGTTAGGAGAACTTGAATTATCAGAAAGACTTGAATCATCAAGAAACACAATCAGAGAAGCTTTACGTCAATTGTTATGCGAAGGTCTTGTCGATTATCAACGCAATAAAGGTGTGACGGTAAGAAGGTTAGAATACAACGATGTAAAAGATATCTATACAGTACGTAGAACATTGGAATTACAAGCATTGCTCAGTACTCGTGACATCAAAAAAGAAATTCTTTTTGGAATGGAAGAATCACTGAATAAAGTAGAAGCTGCTGTTGCTGTAGGAAATTGGACTGAAGTTGCAACCAACAGTTTACGCTTCCATCAATCTATCGTTAGTATTTTGGGGAGTCAACGATTCGACTCTTTTTTTGCAACAATCATCGCTCAATTACGTTTGTTATTTGCCAATGCGCCTGATGAAAAGTACTTCCAGCAACCTTGGGTAGAGAAAGACAGAGACATTCTCAATCGCTTATTGTCAGGAGATAGACAAAGCACGTCAGAACGTCTTGCACTTTATCTTGATGAATCAGAGCAGAAACTATTAAAACTATATAACCAAGAGGAATGACCATGACTAAATTTTTTCCAGCTGCATATCAAGCTAATGAAGGCTCAGCATTAAAGGTTAATAAAACTTTTTATAAGCGTCTTGCCGAGGAAACTGATAAACGCAAATTAGTAAAATCAATACATATTCCAATTCGAACAGGGCAAGCTTGGACTGTTCCTGCTGGTCATATCTTTCGTGTCGTGGCAACAGAAGGTGCTCAGGTTGGTGATTTCAATATGTGGAATCTAAACAACCCTCGCGAAAGAATGTGGGCTTCTCGAACTCGTCAATTGCAAGGCGCGCACGTTTCAACTTACGACCGCTTATGGTCTAACCTTCCTTTTATTCGTCCAATGGCTACCATAACAGCAGATAGTCTTGCGGATTATGGGGTAGATGAGCACGGCGCTCGAGTCCATGATTTACTGGGCACTCGTTGTGACCCTTATATCAATAAACTCCTTACCAATGAGGATTTTGATTTCCATTGCCATTCAAACTTAACCAGAGCAATTTTGCCTTACGGTCTCACTGAATTCGATGTACATGATGTACTAAACGTTTTTCAATGTACTGGTCTTAATGAAAATGATGATTATTTCATGAAGGCATGTCCTGCTAAAAAAGGTGATTATCTAGAGTTTTTTGCAGAAATAGATTTACTGTGTGCTATTTCAACCTGTCCAGGAGGTGACCTATCAGTACATCTATGGGGACCTGATGCTGAAGATCCACTTAAAGTTTGTCGCCCACTTAGCATTGAAATTTACGAACTTGACAGTGAGCTGTTAACCGATTGGGAGCCACCGAAATCTCCTGATTATAAAGGCAATCATGGTCTTGGATTTCCTAAGTGGGAAGACCAACCTGAAGCTAAGACTACACCGTAGATCATTAACTTTATGTGCATGTTTGATGATTTAAAAGAACAAATATAAAGTGATTTTTAATACAATCAACAGGTTAATAATGAACTGTTGATTGTATGGGCAATAAAGAAACTTCGAATATTTATAAATTGTGGCATAGGTGAAAGTTGAGTTCACGGAAAATTAGTCAAAATAAAATTATCATCGTTGTAGCTTCGTCCGTCACAAGTGAAGAAAGTAGCGGACACCCATCTACTTTGAATTAATTTAAAATCTAAACTATCTTTTAGATGCGCTTATTGTTGCATTTAGGGGGTAGTTTATTATGACTCAATCTCGCCAATCACAAGTATCGTTATCTGATACACCTTATTACCATTGTATTTCACGCTGTGTTCGCCGCGCTTACTTATGCGGGGAAGATAAGTACACTGAAAAGTCTTTTGAACATCGCCGTCAGTGGGTTGTTGAGCGAATGCATTACCTCGCTTCTCTTTTTAATATTGATATCTGCGCTTACGCTATCATGTCCAACCATTATCACCTCGTACTGCACATAGATGAGCAACATAATGAAAGCTTAACGCATGAAGAAGTTTGTGAGCGTTGGTGTCAACTCTATTCAACACCTGTATTAGTTGAGCGTTGGCAATCCGAGCAAACCACCTCAGAAGCAGAAAATAAAGCCGCATTAACTATTATTAATGGGTGGAGAGGGCGATTAGCTGATATCTCATGGTTTATGCGCTGTTTAAATGAATTCATTGCGCGGAAAGCGAATAAAGAAGATGAATGTTCAGGTCGTTTCTGGGAGGGAAGATTCAAGTCTCAAGCATTGCTAGACGAAGATGCGTTATTAACCTGTATGGCCTATGTTGACCTAAATCCAATCCGCGCCAAAATGGCAGTTAGCGTTGAAACATCAGAATATACATCAGCTTATGAGCGCCTATTACCTTGCAAAAAAGCTGGTGTTACTCAGCAACAAGAAAAGCCACTAGAATACGCTTTTACTAAAAAACTTTTATTTGGTTTCGTAGGTGACGAAAATGAACAATCAACTCAAGGTATTCCATTTTCATTATTAGATTATATTGAGTTAGTGGATTGGAGTGGCCGTATCATTAGAGAAGATAAACGTGGTGCGATTTCAAGCCAACGTCCAAGAATACTCTCCACTCTTGGTTTAGATAATGATACTTGGTTATCACTAGCAAGTAGTTTTGGAAAAGATTATCACGGTGCAGTGGGCTCTTTAGAAGCATTAGCGGCTTATGCCGGTAATACAGGCAAGCGTTGGATAGCTAGTAAAAATGAATTACGGCTGCATTAACTAGTCTATTTTTCTATTCAATACATAATAAAGATATTATTAGCAGCGGCTAAAATTAGTGATATCTGAAAAAACTATTATTTACTTCAATTTCGATTAATTGTAATTTTTTATTATCAACCAGTATCTTTTTGTTAGCGATTCAATTTATTACCAATAATCAGCAACGTTATTTGTAAATTTTAAATTAATGGATGTCCAAGTTTACGTCCATCCAAGTTTACGACACGTCCAAAAAGAAAAAACGCAAAACAGCACCAATTTACTCGTCGGTGAACGAAGCGTTATATTACAATAATTATCAGAGGGGTTCATGGAAGGACAATCTCAAATTTATTTAGAAAAATACCTCAAGAAAGGAAAATAGGGTCGGTCTTGTTTTTTACCTTTTAAAAATACGACATCAAAATTCCAAGAAAAACGATGCTCGATGTGGCTACAACTCTCTCTCCGTAAAGCTTTCCCAAGCGATAAATGACTTTCAGCAACAGCAAACACGACGTTTGCTGTAAGTTCATTCAGCACATGGATGTGCTGAATGAGCTGATGCATTAAGAAAGGCAATTAGCGTTTGGATAAGAAAGTGATGCGGTGGCCAGTTTCTTTGCATCCTTTCTTTTCTGGTAAAAGAAAGGATGTCGCCGACAGGGTGAAATCTCAGCTGATAATAATCTAATTGCCCAAATGAGCGTAGACGAACCCAGAAAAGGCAGGACACCCAAACCTTTTAGCTAAAACTTAAATACACTCCAAAGGTAACTATGTAGGATTATTTATAGATATCATATAATTGCAACTAACTGTATCAGTTCAGACTGTATTTTTCCTAGGTGGTTAACTTTACTTCGTTTCTTCTTTTTTATTGTTTTCTTCAAGTTCGGTCGCTTCAACTTCTTCTGACTTTACTTCAGTATCAGTTGTTTCAGTTTCTTCTGATTTAGCTTCCGTTATAATGGTCTCAACTTCTTCTGACTTTACTTCAGTATCAATGGTTTCAGCTTCTTCAGCTTCTTCAGGTTTAACTTCAGTGTCAGTTGTTTCAGCTTCTTCAGATTTTACTTCAGTATCAATGGTTTCAGCTTCTTCAGATTTTACTTTAGTGTCGCTTGTTTCAACTCCTTCAGATTTTACTTCAGTGTCAGTTGCTTCATCTTTTTCCGGTTTAATTTCAGTTTCAGCTACTTCAGTTTCAGCTACTTCAGTTTCAGCTATTTCAATTTCTTCATCAGTGTTATCTGATTGTTTTAATAATGGAAATTGAGTTGTTGCGGTTTCACCCAATAGTGACTGTGATTGATCTGCCATGTGATTGTAAAGAGCTTGATAGCTATTCGCCACTTGTCCCATTAGTTCTGCGCTACTATTAAAGTGGTCATTGACTTGTGCTTTGTATTTTTCTAATTCTATTTTGTTTTTATCAAGCTCTTCTTGTTGTTTAGACGCTTTGCTTTTACCAAGTGTTAAATGATAAATAAGAAAGCCAATAAGACCACCGGCAATAAGCGCTAAGAGCAAAGGTACCAATTCATTTGATTCGTTCATATTTATTTCCCTATATTAATATTGTTATGGATGATAAGCATCAAGACTATTTAATGATCAAAGTTATTCTGTAATGGGTTAATAGTTGCTTAATTATACTATAAATAGTTTTCAAATCAGGTGATCAAAAGAGAAAGTGTGCAGCACCTAATAACTTAAGTGTAATATTTTTAGTTCTCTCTTTTTATCATGTCGTTATTGCATGCCAATAAATATTTGGTATCCACACTTAAAAAGTGTCATTCATCCATAAACATTGCTGTATTTAGTCATTACTCATAGCTAATTCGACTTCGATTTGTTCAACGTCGTTTTTGTTGAAAACAATGAAAGGAGGCGGCTTAAACCGAAGAAAGTATGGTTATGTATTAACATTATCAGATAAGGCAGGGCATCCAAACCTTTATCGATATTTAAAAGCAATCTACTTTTTAGTGGTAGTGTTTTTATTGCTAGGAGGTAGGGTGTTATGGCTCTATCTATGCAATCCTAGGTATCGCTGTCAGGTACGCTTTATTATTGTATTTCTTGTTGTGTTTGTTCATCGTGCGTTTTTATGTGATGAAGATAACTACTTAGGCAAATCATTTGAGTTCAGCTTTTTGCATTCGTTATTTCCTTGCCGTTATTTTCAGCTATATTTCATTCTTATTGATATTTTATGAATACTTGCCAGTTATATATGTCTGGCAAGTATTCATTATTTTTTATTATTGCGAATGTAAATTACGAATGTATATTACGTAGTGATTTTTATTCTATTTCACCAACCAAATAGGCTCCTTCTGGTCTTTCATAAGCTTCGTAATCTGGTTTAGGGTCTTGTGTCATTCTGTTGTTAATTTCAATCATTATATCCATTTCATCTGCTGGCATATAACCCTTTTTTTGAGTGGTTGACCATGTCATTGCGGCACCACCATCAGTGATAGTGCGGACAAACCGATAAGCTTGCTCAGCTTCAAACATTAGCTCAGCACCTGAACTGCTCCAAGAGAATCTGATAGGGAACCAACCATGCATAAGTGCATAATGATTACCATCAACACTATCCCAAGGTTTTTCAATCATGTGTGGGATTGTATATTCTTCATACCCCCAAGAATTAGGTGGAGCACCTTGTCCCATTGGAGTGATATGGCCATTAGTAAAGTCCATATATTCATTGGTCACTACATGTTTTATTATTTTGTATTCACGATCATCGTTATCATCTATGCCATCTGATGCTACTTTTAAGTAGTTACCATCTTCATCTTCAAAATAATGAGTTTCATAATTCACCCCTATTGCAAATGACGGATCAACACCTCTAAGCATTGCAACAAATTCAGGGATTTCTTCTTGGCCTCCAGCCATGTTTTTTGAATTATCTAACCAAAACCCATCAACTAAACCTTTGAATCTTTTAGCGTAACCTTCAACTAGATTCCTCCAAGCTACACCATGATCTCCATTCCAATTAGTATTTACATAATCATCCCATGCATCTTGAATTTCGGGGGAGTCTCTATCTGCAGCATGAGTAGGACCTGCCGTATTCAAATATAATAATACTTTCTTACCGGCAGATTTATATACATTAATAACATCAAAGATGATTTTTTCATTCTCTAAAGAAGGCACCATATCAGGATGAATAGCAGCAACATCTACGTTTTCATTATCTCTTAAAGTATATAAAAAACCATGTGCTGGATGAGTAAATGATGTAATTACATAACCAGCTGAAGGAATATTTTCAACAATTTCTTCTGCGCCAGCGACCCAATCATATTTTCCAGTTTCTACAGAAGCATCAAGTTTATAGCCGCCGTCTACGCGGTGAGTTATGCCCCAAGCACCAGCCATCCAATTAGCGGTATATTCGCTGTCTAAGCTCACCGTTTCATTAACTTCAGATGAGTCAAGGTCGCTCGTAGATTGAGTTTGATCTGCACTACTTCCACCACAGCCGATTAACATGGTAATCCCTACTAACGTTAGTAACCTTAAATTTGTTTTGGTCATTATCAATCCTAATTTGATTAAATAAGTAATAATTCATATGTGTATTTTTTAGGTAAATAGCCAAGTAATACAAAAATGATTAATTTGAAAAGAACTTAGTAGAACCCTTATATGTCATGAATATATATTAAAAGTAATCATAAATGTATATTTTTAATGTTACGCCAAAACGATCTATGGTAAGAAAAAGGCAGGATATTTAAATCTGTTGACCAATATTTAAAAGGAATTTACTTTTTAGTTGAGGAAAAAGTACAGAAAAAGACAGGACATCGAAACCTTTTAGCTACAATGTAAATGTGCTCTAAAAGGTAATTACGTAGCATTATTTACAGGTATCATATAGTCGCAATTGCAACTAACTGTGTCAGTTCAGACTATGTTTTGTCTGGATTACGAACTTTACCTCACTTCTTTTTTTAACTTCGGTTTTAGTTGTTTCAGGATCTTCTGATTTCACTTCAGTGTCAGTTGTTTCAGCTTTTTCAGATTTAATTTTCGTTGCAGCGATTTCAATTTTCTCATCAGGATTATCTGATTTTTTAATAACAGAAAATGAGTTGTTGGGGTTTCACTTCATAGTGACTGTGATTGGTCTGCCATTTTATTGTAAAGGGCTTGATAGCTATTCGCCACTATTAAAATGGGCATTGACTTGTGCTTTGTATTTTTCTAATTCTATTTTTTTATCAAGCTCTTTTTGTTGTTTAGAAGCTTTGCTTTTTCCAAGTGTTATATGATAAATGAGAAAACCAATAAGACCACCGGCAATAAGCGCTAAGCGTAAAGGTATCCAAAACTGAAAGTATGTGACATCCAGAAACTTTGATGTCTGATATTTTCAGCTCTACCTTTTAGATATATATTTATTTTTCACGGCAATAAATATTTGGCTGTCCGCAGTCAATAACTCATCCATGAACATTGCTCTATTTAGTCATTACCCATAGCTAATTCAGCTTCGATTTGTTCAACGTAATTTTTTGTTGAAAACAGTGGAAGTGGGCGACTTAAACCGAAGAAAGCATTGATATGTTTAATAGCGGGTAACTTTCCACTTTCTTTCAATACTGCCGTGGTTGTTGCCTTAAGTTCAGCTAAATCGATACGATGCTCCATGGCAAATGTTTCAACTGGTTTATACGTGGTCTTTTCTGAAAAAATATTTGCGAAGTCACTGTATCCCATTTTATATCCTTAAATATCATTGTTATTGTGGCGTTAACTCATCTTAATAAGCATATTTACAACAGTAAGAATACTACAACGCCTGAGAGTATTATACTTACCTTTCCTGTCTCTATTTCAAATAAAAAAGAACCTAATATTAAAAAGAAATTTATCAATAAGCATTAGCAAACCCTTTGAATTTGAGACGGGATATTAGCAGAATTCAAGGAGCTACGTTACTTTAATGCAGCGTAACTCTTAGTCATAATCCAGATTTTTGTCCTAAATGCTTTAGCGGTGAGGGCTCTTATCTACTCTGTGCGACTAGAGTGCAGTGGCTAAGTAATATTGACCATTACATTATAGGCAGTTAAGTCGGAAAGGGGGACAAAGCGAGTTAGAGAAATCATTTAACTCCCTAAAGTACAATGGCTCAAACTCGACCTAATACTTTAATTTTATTGGTTTTAATCAAGCCTGACAGTCACAAAATCCAGCAAAGTGGTCATTGAGCTTTTAAAAAAGATACGTTATTGCAACTTCTATTATGCTATCACTCCCTTAGTAAGATAAAAGGTTAAATCACCAAGGGAAATTTACGGCCAATGGCATAACTGCCAACAAATAATTATGTGGAATGATTCGACCCTATACAATTTCAAATAAACCCTAAATCGAAACACCCATTAGCGACTCATATACATAATCCAATCTTTGTTGAGCAGTGGAAAATTATTTTTTGACGAGTTTGGTGCGTCCACTCTGTTTCAAATGCTCAGTTCAGCGGAGTAGAAACGTTAAAAAAAATAGGTGACTCTTATCGCAAGTTAAATCAATAGTGATGGCTTTGTGCCGGTTTTAGACTTGTATTTACTTACCTTTTTACTGCATTTACCTCGATTAGAAAGCCATCAGTTAAAAATATACTTTTAACTGAACTTTAACCTTTTATCTCACGTATTAGTTGTATCCAATATCAAAAATTGGAACTTTATAATGCGATTTAGTGAGAGCGAAGAGTCTAGATTTATCGAAATGAGTTGGGAAGATAGAACACCCTTTGAAGCGATTGAACATCAGTTTGGCTAGAATGAGCAAGCGGTAATAACACTTATTAGTCAAGGATGAAACTAAGTAGTGTCAAATTGTGGTGTAGGAGGGTGACAGGTTGAAAAACTAAGCGTACAAAACTTAGGTCGTCTGAACTTTGCAAAGCTTATTGCCCAACTCAATATAAGAATAGGTAGTGCTTGCGGTGCATAGAATCCTTTAAGAACATCAATGCCTAAATCTATGACGATAAATAGAGTAAACGTCATTTTCACTTTAAAGTTATATGTCTAATGTTGCTTTTGTTTCAATATCAATTCTATTGCCGCATGAGTTTAACATAATTTAAAATTACATTTATATGAGGGCTATAGTTATGTTGGAAAGCTTCACCGCGGAGACACTTGCCAGAATTCAGTTTGCATTCACTGTCTCCTTCCATATTATATTCCCAGCCTTTTCGATCGGACTAGCCAGTTATTTAGCCGTATTGAATGGTTTGTGGCTTAAAACTAATGATAAAACCTATCTTTTTTTGTTTAACTACTGGAAGAAAATTTTCGCGGTTGCCTTTGGGATGGGGGTCGTTTCCGGTATTGTGATGTCTTATCAATTTGGCACTAATTGGTCGGTATTTGCAGACAAAACTGGACCAATACTTGGGCCACTTATGGCCTATGAAGTACTCTCTGCCTTCTTCCTAGAGGCTGGTTTTTTAGGCATCGCTTTGTTCGGACGTGAGCGAGTGGGTAATAAACTACACATGTTCGCCGTCTGTATGGTGGCCTTTGGTACTTTAATGTCAGCCACTTGGATTTTATCCGTTAATTCGTGGATGCAAACACCTGTTGGCTATAATATTAATGAGGTCGGACAATTTGTTCCAGAAGATTGGTGGCAGATTGTCTTCAATCCTTCGTTTCCTTACCGTTTAGTACACATGGTAGTAGCAGCCTTCCTGACAACGGCGTTAGTTGTTGGTGCTGTCGGCGCTTTACATCTACTAAGAAGAAAGACTGATGTTGCTGCGCGTCGTATGTTTTCAATGGCGATGGGGATGTTAATTATCGCAGCTCCTTTACAAATTGTTGTAGGAGACTTTCACGGTTTAAACACTTTAGAGCATCAACCTGCCAAAGTAATGGCGATGGAAGGGCATTATGATAGTCACCCAGACGGTGCACCGCTGATCTTATTTGGTATTCCTAACCCAGAAGAAAAAAGGGTTGATTACGCTATTCAGATACCCAAAGTGTCTAGCTTAATCTTAAAGCATGACTTAAACGCCCCGCTTGCAGGTTTAGATACTATTCCAGATGAAGACGAACCACCTGTTGCGATTGTATTCTGGAGCTTCCGAATTATGATTTCGTTAGGCTTTGCAATGTTAGGCTTAGCGGTATGGAGTTTTTGGAGACGCATTCGTGGCAAGCTTTATGATGACGATTGGTTAAAGCGGGCGGCCATTGTGATGGGCCCTATGGGATTTGTTGCCGTACTAGCAGGTTGGGTTACTACTGAAGTAGGTCGTCAACCTTTCACTGTCTACGGTCTATTGCGAACCTCCGACAGTCTTGCACCCATTGATGCGCCTGCGGTTGCTGTCTCCCTAATCGCATTTATCATCGTTTATTTCTTTGTTTTTGGAGCAGGTACTTACTATATATTAAGACTAATGAATAAACTGCCAGCTACATCGGGCGTTGACATGAATGACGGTCCTATCAGGACGGCACAAAAACAAATTATTGATACAACTAACACAGACCATAAGTCAGATAGCCAAGGAGAAAATCGTGGAATTTGAATTATCATTTATCTGGGCCATCATTATCACGTTCGCCGTACTCTGTTATGTCATATTAGATGGCTTTGATCTGGGCATTGGTATTTTGTTTCCATCGGCTAAGTCAGAACAAGACAAGTCCGTTATGATGAATACTATTGCTCCCGTTTGGGACGGTAATGAAACTTGGCTAGTAATGGCTGGAGGTGGTTTATTTGCCGTTTTTCCTCTGGCCTATGCCATTATTATGCCTGCCTTGTACATGCCTATTATATTGATGCTGCTAGCGCTGATTTTCCGAGGCGTTGCCTTTGAATATCGCTGGCGAACCGTGCGTTGGAAGCCTGTTTGGGACTTTTCTTTCTTCGCAGGCTCGGTTATCGCCGCTTTTACTCAAGGTATTTCGCTCGGAGCGTTAGTGCAAGGTATTGAAGTGGCAAATCGCGCCTACGCTGGCGGTTGGTGGGATTGGCTGACCCCGTTTTCATTATTCACTGGATGTGCCGTTGTCATTGGTTATGGCTTATTGGGCTCTACTTGGTTAATTATGAAAACGGAAGGTGAACTGCAAACTAGAATGCGTAGTTATGCAAAATGGTTAGGTATTGCTACCCTAGGCTTTATTGGCGTTGTTAGTATTGTTACCCCTTTCCAAGATCCAGCTTATTTCCAACGTTGGTTCGCGTTGCCTGGTAGTGTTTTTAGTGTGTTAGTTCCTGCTTTGTTAGGACTGTGCACTTGGTTACTATTTATGGGATTAAAGCATGACAAAGAAGCGCAGCCATTTATTGCCTCTCTTGGTTTATTTGTACTCAGCTTCATCGGTATTCTTATTAGTTTTTATCCTAATATTATACCGCCAAGTTTAACCATCGTTGAAGCAGCTGCGCCTGATTCAAGTTTAAAGTTCGCACTAATGGGCACAATAGTCTTAGTGCCACTTATTTTAATCTATACCGCTTATGCATATTGGGTATTCCGAGGTAAAGTAAGACCTGAAGATGGGTATCACTAATGGCTTGGAAGAAATATAAGAAACTAGCGTGGTTCGCTGGCATTTGGGTCGCTAGCGTTTTAGCGCTGGGCATTGTGGCTATGCTGATAAAGTCAGCAATCCTTTAACGTGTTTTTTTGTCGGATTTGATTAAAACTTGCATGCTGTTAACTTAAAGTGAGTATGACGCTTTTATTAGCAGCGTCGCTTTGACGATTAAGTAAGGTAATAATTTAGGGGACAAACAATTGCTTTTTCTACCTTCCTCGCTGTGATGTTAAATTAGCCCCTGACCTATCTAACTCGTAAAGGGGGCGAAAGCAATTTCAATTTCCAGCACACAAGAAAAATACAAAAAAGCCCATATTACGGGATTTTTTATGGGCTATTTTCGTAATAAACAATGCTTGAACAGTTGTTTTTCAAGGGATTATTTTTCCCCTATCAGTACTAAACCTGTTACTACATAATGATCATCGAATATATTGACTTCATAGAAAAAAGAAGTTTGTTTATGTAAGCGCTACGGATATTTTTATCTCCCACTAAATCGAGAATTTCACTTGATATAGGAAAGAGCAAAGGATTGTTCATAACAGTACTTTCAAAATTATCTATCACCTTTTCGAGCTTGCTTACGCATTGTTTTCATCAGTTCTCCTCGGAAAATGGTCAATAATTAAGTCAGTGCAATTTAAAAACGTTTCAGTATATTCGATTTCAACTTGGAGCATTATCTAGACCTTATTAGGATTGTTTACGTTTTGCTAAACGCCCCTTAAGAGAGTCTGAAGACACTACACGACCTGCTTGCATATAGTTCTTAGCAAAGCTAACAAGTTTTAATAAGGCAATGGGCTCGTCAAGCTTGTTTCTTTCTTCAATCGATTCTATAACATAGGCTGGTTTACCATTTTGTGTAATGATCAACGGCTCTTCCAAGGGAAGGTTAGCGGCATTTTTCAAAAAACTTACTGTTTCCACATGCATAACTTTACTCCTTAGTTAATGAGATATTTTTTGTGTTAGTTATCACTACAAACTACCTCATAGAAATTGCCGATAATTCAGTTATTCTTTTAATCTTATTTTAAGGCTTGATTATCTTCAATACAGTCATAATAGAACGCTCAATATATTGGTTCAAATAAAGTCTAAATATAGACTTTATTTGATGGTTGGTTTCCATGTTTCAGCGTAAGGCATCAATCATTATAAATTGAATTTAACAATCATTTAGGGAAGTGTCCGGCTATGTTTAACAAGAGCTGCTTGATCAGAACACGCAATAGTTAAAATTTTAAAACGTTTTAAAAGTATTCTTTTTTATCTGCATAAGCTTGTTTAAGGTGTTCAATTAAACGCTTCAACTTTTCAGGTAAATGTTTGGTGAAAGGGTAGATGGCATACACGCCGAGTTGTCTCGGTGTATAATCAGTTAACACACTGATTAACTTTCCTTTTTGTAGATCTTCATAAACACAACAACGAGGCACATAGACAATACCAAAACCTGCTAAGGCTGCTTTACGTAATGCTTGTGCATTATTGGTGGCTAAACTGCCGCTGATGCGAACCGTTTCCTCTATTTCACCTTTAGTGAATCGCCAGTCAAAAGATCCCTGCGCTTGATAAGTATAAGCAAGACAATTATGTGTTTTGAGCGCTTCAATGGTGGTGACTTCACCATATTTATCTCTATAGCTTGGCGAACAACACACCACCCAGTTAGATTGAATTAATGGTTTTGCTATCAAACTAGAATCTTCTAATTTTCCGGTTCGTATTGCGAGATCTAAACCTTCTTCTACAAGGTTAACGAAGTGATTTTCAAGACGCATATCAACACTAATATTAGGATATTTCTGACAAAAGTCAGCAATAGCCTCAGCGAGCAATAGCTCACCTGAAATAGTAGGAACGGAGAGCTTGATATGTCCGCTTAAACCTTGGCTAAAAGCTGAGACAGACGCAATCGCATCACTGACTTGGCCTTCTATATTTTTAGCATGAACATAAAGGCTTTCACCTGCTTCGGTCAAGCTGAGGCGACGCGTAGTACGATGGATAAGTTGTACACCGAGGGAATGCTCTAGTTTAGTAATTCTTTTACTGAGTGCTGGCGTTGATAAGTCGGCTTGCAATGCGGCTTTACTGAAAGAACCAGTATCTGCGACGTAAGCAAACAAAGTAAGATCTGCTGAATTCAATTTTATTAGGCCGTTTTAAGAAAGAGTTTATTATTTTATGTTGTATTTATTAGAAATCAATCAAGGACTATAGTGAGTTACAGGATCCCATTCACAAATAATTAAAAAGAAAGGAAGACGACAATGACATTCAAGTTCATGAGATTAAAAGATTGCCATAATTTTCAAGATTTTCGAACCTTGGCTAAAAAACGTTTACCTAGCCCTATTTTTAATTATATAGATGGTGGTTCAGATGACGAAACAACTTATCGACGTAACACCGCAGCTTTTGAAACCTGTGATCTGATACCGAGTGTATTGGCGGGTGTTAAAGATGTGGATTTATCTGTGACGGTAATGGGGCAAAAATTAGCGATGCCGGTTTATTGTTCACCAACGGCATTGCAACGTTTATTTCATCATCAAGGTGAAAGGGCGGTGGCTGGTGCCGCTGAAAAGTATGGCACCATGTTTGGCGTATCATCTTTGGGTACGGTAAGTATGGAGGAAATTGCGAAACAAACCAATACTCCCCAGGTCTATCAATTTTACTTTCATAAAGACCGTGAATTAAACAAAGCCATGATGCAACGCGCAAAAACAGCTGGAGTGCAAGTCATGATGTTAACGGTTGACTCAATCACGGGTGGTAATCGAGAGAGAGATTTGCGTACGGGCTTCTCAATTCCATTTCGGTTAAACCTAAGTGGCATGCTGCAGTTTGTACTTAAACCGATGTGGGGCATTAATTATGTGACGCATGAACCTTTCAGCTTACCGCAACTGGATGAGCATGTGGATATGGAAAATGGTGCGACCTCGATTGGTGACTATTTTACTAATATGCTGGATCCCTCAATGAACTGGGACGATGTGGCGGAGATGGTTAAATTTTGGGATGGCCAATTCTGTTTAAAAGGCATTATGAGCCGAGAAGACGCGAGAAAAGCCGTTGAAATTGGTTGTACGGGTATCATTATCTCAAACCATGGTGGACGTCAATTAGATGGCTCACGCAGCTCTTTTGATCAACTCGCTGAAATTGTCGCAGAAGTCGGTGATGAAATAGATGTTATTTTTGATAGTGGTATACAGCGCGGTACGCACGTATTAAAAGCATTATCGTTAGGTGCAAAAGCAGTCGGTATTGGAAGAATGTATTTGTATCCGCTTGCTGCAGCAGGTCAACCGGGTGTAGAAAGAGCATTGGGTTTAATGCGTGCTGAATTAGAGCGAGATATGAAACTAATGGGGAAAACATCTGTGAGCCAGCTGTCGAGTGATAATTTACGTTTTCGAACTTAGGGGATAAGCTTTATATTTAAGCTTATGGCTTTATGTTTAGAATCAGATACCGGACTAAGATCTAGGTGCTGGCTTGAGACTTCGCAACGCGAGGTAAATAGGTTAGAGGTGGATAGTTTAGTATCTTAATAACATAGTATCTTAACAACATAGTATCTTAATAACATAGTATCTTAATAACACAGTAGACTTCAGGTAAACCCAAGCCTTTCTGAAAGTACTAAAATATAAAAGCCAGTGAATACACTGGCTTTTATCTATCGATAACCACTTTTAAATACAATGAGATAAGTAATAATTTAAAACGCGTTACGGTTTGCTAAATAGTTTTCAGCAAAAGCTGTTATCGAATCATGATCGTATGGTTTAAGCCCGCCAACCACTACCGTTTTCACACCGCGTCCAATCACTTTTTCGCCATCATAGATATCAAAGTGTAAAAATTCATTGGCACGTTTAGCTTCCACTTCTAATGTACTTTCTGCTAGTTCAACGTGTACTGGGTTATTTAAGCTTAAGGTATCAAATTCGAAGTTCATGCTGTTGTACATTACTAATGGACGCGCAGGATTAAACATCACGTTATTTTCTTTCATTAATGGCATCAATAACGTAGGGAAATTTTGACCAGAGAAAACCACGTATTTTTTGATTAATGACTCAATCAGTTCAATATCGTCGCTCGATTTTCCTGATTTTTTAATTTCTAAGACACTTTTACCCTGATCGTTTGTTACGATAATATGGTCACTATCAGTCTTTGGGAAATTCAGTGCAACACTATCACCAACCATGTTTGTAAAGGTGAAATTCATTGACTCACTAACACCGTATTCTTTTAACGCTAAGGCAAATAAGAGATCGCCAGGAACACAAAAACGTTTTGAATCAGGGTCGTGAATAGGATTAAAGTCTTGGCACTCTTTTTTAGCAAAAAAACTCGCTTGCTCTGCGCTAATTTTGATGCTGCTTTCTTGCTGGGTATAATATGGATCTAATAACATCTCAGCTCTCTAATATAAAAACGTATAGGCGCGGAATAAATTGGGCCAAATATAGGGTTAACCTAGTATTTTATAAAAAAAATTAACGTTATGGAATAGTAAAAGTGCAAATAATATGCAAATTAAAAGTAAAATTCTAACTTTAAAGAGGGAGCTTTTGTATTAATTTAGTGGTAGGTGACCAGTTTTCACTAATATAATAGTTTCTTCTTCTACGAACGGAGTATGTTGGCTCATGTGAGGGCTACGTATCCAAGTATGTTTTGGGTAGGCTCCAAACTCGTCTTGAAAGGTACCAGATATCACTAATATTTCTTCTCCTGCAAAGTGTCTGTGTGGTTGAAATTTTTCTCCTGCAGGCCATTTTACTAATGCGGTATGCTGTGTTTCAACACTATGTAAAGGCATTACTTGTAAATGCCCGATACCTGGTAACCATTCCGATGTCGCTGTGTTGATTCGAATGGTTTCTAAATCAGTCGCGATAAACTGATTCAATTTAACAAAAATAAGACTGCCTAGCTCGCTGAAAGGTTTATGACGACTACCTGGCGGGTTACGTAAATAACTGCCGGCAGGGTAATCACCATCTTGAACTGAAAAAATGCCTTCTAACACGAAAATCTCTTCACCTTGTGGGTGTGGATGCTCGCTAAAATAAGAGTTTGCTGCATATTCAACAATGCTGGTGACATGCACTTGATCTTCTGATCTTGCTAATGGTTTACGCCTAACGCCTGCCATTGGACTATTAAGCCAAGGTTGTTGTTGGGTATCAATGACCACTTTTTTGCTAAAATCGAGGTTAATATTTTTCATTCGCGCTTTTACCACTCAGTTTTTAGTGCAGAATATTCAAGTACATTGAATTTAAGCTTCGTAAGTTATCGGATCTGTTATGCCATTTTTTTCGAAGGCTTGTAAGCGTTCAACACAGCTGCCGCATTGACCACAGGCTTGTTCGCGACCGTTATAACAGGTCCATGTTTTAGCATAATCTAAACCCATTCTAATGCCGTCTTTTAAAATACCTATTTTGTCCGTTTGTAGATAAGGGGCATGGATTTCAGTTTTTTCGTAGTTAGCAACAGCAGCCACATCATTCATTTTTTCAAGAAAAACTGGGCGGCAATCAGGGTAAATATCATGGTCGCCAGAATGTGCACCGTAATAAACTTGGTCTGCTTTTAATGAAACGGCATAACCAATTGCTAACGATAATAAAATCATATTACGATTTGGTACCACAGTATTAAGCATATTACTTTCTTCGTAATCACCTTGTGCCACTTCTATTGAGCTATCTGTTAATGATGAGCCGCCAATGATTTGATTGATTGAGGTAATATCAATCACTTTATGATGAACGCCTAGTTCTTTACATACCTGTTCTGCAACTTGTACTTCTTTCACATGGCGTTGCCCATAATCAAAAGTTAATGCATAAGGTGTTAAACCTTCTTCAATAGCTTTGTGTAAAACAGTATATGAGTCCATCCCACCTGAATATATAACGACAACTTTTTTACTCATGATACTGTATTTCCTATTGTATTGCTTGATAGCGAAGTGATCTCTCGATGTTTATAAAGCCCAGTCTAATAGCTATTTAATAGCACTATTTACGTTGCTGACTTTACATCTTACGATATCACGGGTATAAAAACAGCCCACTAAAAGAGTGAGCAAGATCAAATAAGGCATTTTACGTCAATGACACAAAACTATAAAGTAAATGAACTGTTTCAAACCATTCAAGGCGAAGGTTTTTATACTGGTGTGCCTGCCATTTTTGTTCGTTTACAAGGGTGTGACGTTGGCTGTGCTTGGTGTGATACCAAACATACTTGGGAAATTGATCCTGCTAAAAAATCTGATTTAATTTTATTGACCGATAAAAGTAATGAATCCGATCGTTGGGCTGATAGTTCAGCGAAAGACATTGTTGATGAAATAAAACGCTTAGGTTACAGCGCAAAGTTGATTGTGATCACTGGCGGTGAACCATGCATGTACGACCTACGAGAGTTAACTCAGGTCTTACATGAATTTGGGTTTGATATTCAATTAGAAACGAGTGGCACTTATCCTGTTCTAGTCGATGCACAAACTTGGGTTACTTTATCTCCTAAAGTTAATATGCGCGGTAAGAAGGAAGTGTTAAAAGAAGCATTGGAACGTGCTAATGAAATCAAGCATCCAGTAGGCACTGAAAAAGATATAGAGCAATTAGATGTTTTATTATCGAAAATAACATCTATTAAAGATAAAACGATTTGCTTACAACCCATTTCTCAAAAAGCAAAAGCCACCGCGTTATGTATGAAAACGTGTATTGAACGTAATTGGCGTTTGTCAGTACAAATGCACAAGTATTTACAGATTGATTAAGTTTTTTACTGACTCTTTGTTATTTCAGATGTTGAAGTGAATGAAACCGTCGGTACGAGGTTTATCATGCTAATCTTTATACAATAAAGGCTTTTAATAGGCACGCCATTATTTAATGGCGTGCCTATTTTTTTGAGTTAAGCCTTTAAGCTATTTATTGTGATTAGTATTAATTAAGTTTATTTAGTTTCTAACGCTTTATATTCAAGTTTGTAGAAATGCGCTTCACTCATACCCTTAGTGAATTGATTGTATACGCCCGCTTTAAAGTAGCTTAACAGGTGGCGCCAGTAATCAATATCATGTTCAACAAGACGTTTACCATCTACATCAATCACTAATTGTTTATTACCGACAGTGATGTCAAAAGCCGTCGCTTTATTTAAAGGTGCTTTACCTAAATCATATTTCTTGTAAGCAACATCAGCTTTACACATCTCTTTATCTTTATTCTTTTTACCAAACGACCCTTTACAAATAACTGCATTATTTTTAACCATTGCCCAGAAGTGGCCTTTCACCGAGTTAGCATCTTCTTTCCAAACAACGCGAAGTAGGGGATGTGGCACATTGTGCGTACCTTGGTTATCTAACCCTTTGTTGTGTACTTGTAGGAAGGTTATTTCATTTTGTTTTGAGTCTGAGTTTTTCATTGAACCAACGGGATCAATCATTTCAACTTCAGCACTTAATGTATAAAGTTTATTAGGTAAATCAGTACGGAAGTTTTTATGAACGCGTATTTCGTTACGAAGGTGATCATTTTTCATTTTGAAAACAAGTGCTTCACTCTTTTTATCAACATAAAAGTATTGGTTAACAATGCCATCAAAATTACCATCTAATGCAAAATATTCTTTGTTGCCTTTTTTACCTTCCGCATCGGAAATTTGTAACTCTGACTCTGTTAATACATGTTGGAATTGCGTGTATTTAGCAGGTTCGCCTAATGTTCCCTCTTGATCAGAAAACTGAACATTTGCCGTTGCAAAAGAAGAGATTGCCATGAGTGTTGAGATAGCAAGTAGTTGTTTTTTCATTAAAATAACCTTATGTGGTATTGTAGTATTTATTAAAAAATAACATGAAGATCAATTTAATAGCGTCGATTTGGTCTGGTTTTATGGATTAGCAATTAGCTTTTTAATTGCATTGTGAGCTAGAGCACAGCCATCGTGTATAAGCTTAGAATATAGAATTAGAGCACGACTGTCATAAGGTACTAAACAGTTAGATAGTCGGTCATTTACATTATATTAGCTTCCAATGTTTAGCTTAATATTCTTTATTTAATATGTTTTATTTAATATGTTTTATTTAATATTCACTTCATTCCTACGCCCACGGTAGAGCGAACTGGAATATCTTTTAAAGCGATACCTTTTACATCAAGGTCTTTTAAGCAAAATACATTCACGCCAAAATAATCAGGTGTAACGCGCTTGCGATGAAAAGGGTAGATCCCACAGACCTTGCAAAAGTAATGTTCTGCGGTATTGGTATGGAATTGATAGGTGGTTAGGTAGTCCTTTCCTGCAATAATATGCATGGCACTTTCATGTACTTTTACCATCAATGCATTTTTTCTTGCACAGATAGAACAGTCACATGTCGTCAGTTCCATAAAGTCGCTTTCAATTTCAAACTGAACGGCTTCACAATGACATGATCCTTGAATAGTGTTGATCTTATTCATTTGCTTTCCTTGTCTTAAATTACACAACGCTATTGCATTAACATCGGCCCGTCGAATAAACGTTTACCTTCTTTACTCTACACTTACTGACATTAGTTGATTTATATTGGTATTTCTAGTGTAGAGAATAGAGTTCATTAATAAATTTTGTTGTTGGAACGAGAAAGTATTGTGAATGGCTGTGCTTAGGTTATGGCTAACTAGACCATCGATGCTAACTAGGTTATGAAAAGCTAATTCAGCCACCGTCGTTCGGTTAAATTGCCAGTCATTGATTAACTCTACTTTGCTGTTTGTTTAGGATCGTTTATGCTCAGGGTAACTCGTAAATCACTAATTAAGGAAAAGTTATGCGTATCACTGCTAATTTCGATGCAGGTAATATTGAAGTTATTAATCTAGAAGATAAAAAAGATATCCAATTGGCTATTCGTCCCGATGTTGGCGGGGAGTTTTTTCAATGGTTTAACTTTCGTATCGACGGTGAAGTAGGCGAACAATACATTCTTAATATTCTTAATGCTGGTGAAGCGTCTTACCTTGAAGGTTGGGACAACTATCAAGCCGTGGCTTCTTATGATCGTCAGCATTGGTTCCGTTTACCAACATTCTATAAAGATGGAAAGCTAACTATTGTTGCAGATATGGATTGTGAAGCTATCCAAATTGCTTACTTTGCGCCTTACAGTTACGAACGCCATCAAGATTTGCTTGCTGCGTTACAAATGCACCCGTTAGTGAGTCTTGAACATTTAGGTGAAACGTTAGATAAACGTGATTTAACGTTAGTCAAAATTGGCGATGGTGATGCTAATAAACGTAATATCTGGATCACTGCACGTCAGCACCCTGGTGAGACAATGGCGGAATGGCTAGTTGATGGTTTAATACATAGCTTGCTAGACAGCGATAATGCGACGGGTAAATTACTTTTAGATAAAGCAAACTTCTATATCGTTCCTAACATGAACCCTGATGGTAGTGTACGTGGTCATTTACGTACCAACGCCGCAGGTGTTAACTTAAATCGTGAGTGGTTAAACCCATGCATCGAAAAAAGCCCTGAAGTCTTTCATGTGATTAATAAAATGAAAGAAACCGGTGTTGACCTTTTTTATGATGTGCATGGTGATGAAGCGTTACCTTTTGTATTCTTAGCTGGATCACAAGGCACACCGAGTTATAACGATCGTTTGGCTACATTACGTGACCGATTCTCTGAGGTATTTAAATTAGCCAGTGCAGATTTCCAATCTGAGTTTGGTTATGACGTTGATGCTCCAGGTGAAGCGAATATGACGGTCGCGACAAACTGGGTTGCTGAGCACTTTGATTGCCTTGCTAATACATTAGAAATGCCTTTTAAAGATAACGACAATGTACCAGATCCAACAATGGGGTGGTCACCAGAGCGCTCTGTTAAATTAGGGGAAGCATCACTAGTGGCTATGTTAGCGGTTGTTGACGACTTACGTTAGTCAACATATATAAGTACTTTGCTATGGTCTATAAATAAAAAAAGCCTAACAAATTAAATTTGTTAGGCTTTTTTTAGCTTAAGTCGTTAGTTTTATATTTAAAGAAATTTTGTGTATCAACAAACTTATGCTTGAACTAACGCTTTTAACATTTGATAGTCTGGCGACTTTTTATCGTTAACATCACAAATTTTCAACAAGTCATCAATAAAATACATCAACGCTCGTCGTTCTATTTCTTTAATACTTTCTTTAACGACTGGCTGCAGCATGTGGTACATACTGGCTGCACCAAAATCGCCAAAAATAATATTTGATTGCTGATCAAACAAGGTGTTGTGCGCATAAAGGTCACCATGACAAACTTGGTTGTTATGTAGATGTTCAAACACTTGTTGCATTTGCTCTACTATCTTCTTAATGCTTTCAATGGATAAACTAAACTTTGATTCAAAAGTATCACGGGTACAAGTTTGAAAGTCTGGCGGTAATCCCAGGTTTTTGAAGTGAGCTGGTATCAATTCCATAACCAAAGCCAGATAATTACTTTCGTTGACTTGTGCTACGGATTTCACTAGGTTTTTGTGAGCTCCTACTTTTAAACAAGCTTGTAATTCATCTTGAGGATATCCATCGCTGGTCACTTCTCCTTTAAATATTTTTACGGCAATATCGTCTGGAAAAAAATCTGCTTGGTTAACCCTGTCATTCCACTTTGCTTGGTAAATAATGCCCGATGCGCCTTGGCCTAATACCTCTAATAAACGGTAGTCAGTTGAAGCCACTTCGGGTACTGATTTTATATGTAAATCAGTTTCGCAAAAAGGGTTACCTGAAAAAGCCAACCAAGCTAACTTAGGTAGTCTTAATATTTGTATTGGAAAAGCTAATAATTGGTTAGCTGAAATACGTAATAATTCAAGGTTAACCAATTGATCTGTACTTTTAGGTAACCGTTTAAGTTGATTACCTGCCAGTGCTAGTTTTTGTAAGCGTGTTCGTTCACCTAATGTTTCTGGCAAGCTGGTTATTTTATTATCAGTTAAAATTAACCAACGTAGTTTTAGTGGCAATGATTCAGCTGGTACTTCTTGGATTTGGTTTGATTTAAAACCAACCATTTCTAATAATGGACAACCACCTAAAGCGGTTGGTAGTACTTTGAAGCAATTATTAGAAACAAAAATAATTTTAAGGTGAGTCAGTTTTTTTATTTCATCAGGCAAGGTGCTTAATTGATTATTTGATAAATCTAATATCTCTAAGCTATCAGCTAAGGTTAGAATTTCCATTGGAAATTCTGTTAAATTTTCGGATAGTTGTAAGCGCTTAATGCCTGTTAGTTTTCCTGCTTTAAGTTGTGCAATACTATGCAAAATAGAATTCCTAATGATTAAATAAATAGTTGTTTTGATGTTGAGATTGTAACGTGAAGTTATATTTTTACTATAACTAGCCGTTATTTTTTATTTTAAACGGTCGCGAATTTTACCATTATTTTTATTACTATGTTTGCCACTATATTGATGACGCTATTTATTATTGTCTTTTTATAGCGGCCACCTTATTTAATGGTTGTTACATAAATAGACTTTATAGCTTACTAATCGCTAACATAGCGCCGTACATGATAGGTTGATGGATGAGGTAAATCGCTAATGAGTGCCTTCCAAGAAAGGCGAGTGTATTACTGATCATATTTTCTGCTATTTTGATATTAAATAACGACTTGTGCATGACATAAATGCCAATTAATACCGGCGAAATCCATGGGATAAAGCTCACTAAATCAGTCGTTTTTCGAGGAATATCTAAGTGTTCTACTGACCATAGCCAGATAGGTCGCATACTTATCCAATCCAATTGGTAACTTATCAAGCAAGTAACGCCAACCATCAAGGCGGTGGTGGGGAAACGAGCGAATATTACTGATATAGGTAAAGCCACGGCAATAAAGTGAATGATGCCAAAATACACCCAAGCATTCGGGTACATAAATAAGCTGCCGACGGTAAGTAATAAAGCAACGGCAACTAACTTCGTCACTGCTTTACTGAGTTTTACTAAGTTTACGTGTTTCGAATAAACTAAGTAGCTACTCATTCCTACCGCTAATAAAAAGCCAGATACAATAACGGCTCTAAATACACGCCATTCAATATCTTTATTGGTATTGATGTCTAACCAGTCGAAAGCAGCAAGGTTATAGCAAAAGTGAAATATCACCATCAAGACAATCGCCATACCTCGTAATATATCGACTTCATTGACTCTGACATTACGTGTGTTTGATAGATTGCTCACTGGTGACTTCCTTTTATCTTTGAACTATTCTCTAATAGTATTGTGATTACTTCCCACTTTTAAAGTAATCATTTAATTTGTAACAACATAATATAGTAAATAAGCTGCAATCACCCACATCATAATAGCAATAACAAAGTCGATAATTTGTTGGCTTTTAGGTTTAGATAAAATAGGGGCTAATTTTTGACCTAATAAAGAAAGGCCAAAGAACCAAATAAATGAAGCGCTTACCCCGCCGAAGACAAACCAAGGGCGCTCTTCAGCTGTTAAATTAGCGGCAAACCCACCTAATATAACAATCGTATCAATGTACACATGTGGGTTTAAAATTGTAAATGCACAACAAGCTAATACGATAGCTTTGAAGCTTCTACTCTTGTCGTCAGTTTGTAAATTATTGCCGCCTGCAAAGGCACTCTTAAAACATAAAGAACCGTAATAGAACATAAAAATTGCACCGAGTATGCCAATACTCGTTAGTAACCATGGAAAAGTCGTAAATACTTTTGCACCTCCCCATACACCGACAGACATAAAGATGGCATCCGCCAGTGAACAAAATGTCGCAACAAATAAATGATGTTGACGACGTATTCCTTGATTTAATACAAACGCATTCTGCATGCCGATTGGCATAATTAAGGTGGCCATTAATGTTAAACCAGTAAAGTAGGTGCTGAACATAGGTACTCATGATAGGTGATGAAAAAGAGGGGGCTACTATAATTATATTCAAACTGTTAGTGTAGCTAATAAATTTAATGTTTAATTAAAATTTCTAATGTGGAAGGGGATGTTGTTAATGCGAGTAGCTCAATATTGTTAACGTTGCTTTTGACGTTTACTAACGTATTTATTTTAAATCTCTAAGAAAGTAATTTTTAAATTAAGGTAGTGATGGTATGGATTTAAGTAATGTTGATTATAAGCTGTTAAAAGCGTTGGATGCAGTGGTGATGGAGCAAAGTTTCGACCGTGCTGCACAACGTCTTTTTATTACCCAGTCAGCCGTGTCTCAGCGTATCAAGTTACTTGAAAAACACTTTGGTGAGCCGTTACTGATCCGTTCAACGCCACCTCAGGCTTCCCACTTAGGGCGTTTATTACTAGGGCATTATCAACGAGTATTACAATTAGAGATGGAGCTTAACCAACAGTTAGATCTCCAAAGCAATCAAGCCCAAACGTTGCCTTTAGCGGTTAATGCAGATAGCTTAGCGAGTTGGCTAATTACTGCATTAAGCCCGTTACTGCAGACTAAAAACATTCAATTAAATTTATTTGTTCAAGACGAATCCACTACCTGGGAAAGAATGCGTAGTGGAGAAGCATTGGCTTGTTTAAGCAGTAAAGCTAAAGCCATTAGCGGGAGTGATAGCCATTTCTTGGGCTATATGGAATATGTTTGTGTAGCGAGCCCTAACTTTATAGCACGTTTCTTTAAACAAGGCGTGAATAAGCAAACATTACAACATGCGCCTGCAATGTCTTTCGATCAGCATGACGATATGCATTTAGCTTTTTTACGTGAACACTTTGGGTTACAAATGGGCCAATATCCTTGCCATACGATACGTTCATCTGAAGCTTTTATTGATTTAACGTTAGCCAGTGGTGCTTATAGTTTTAATAGCCGCTTCAGTGTCGAAGCTCATTTAAAAAGTGGTCAGCTGGTGGATATTTTGCCAGAACATAAGGTACGTGTTCCTTTGTACTGGCATTGTTGGCAATTAGGTGGAGAGTTAATGCAACAGTTGAGTGAACAAGTGATCGATTACGCTCGACAAGTGCTGAAATAACATCTCAGTTTATTTAATTATACTCAACTCTATTTAATCATACTTAACTGCTTTTCACTTAGGTTCAGGTTAGATTCATTACTTAAATTCAAGACAATATTAATACTAATCTTATATTAAAGCTGAAGTGGATCATGAAGCTCTAATGTCCAAACATCATTACTTTTTGCAAGACAAATGTCAGTTAAGGTGTGCTTGTTTAATTCATCTAAAAACGCCTGCATTGCTTTATTTAAAATCGGTTTAACAAGGCAAACACTTTGTAATCGGCAAGGTGGCTCAGAACAATTAATGGGATCAAGTGTATTTTCCATGATCGCAACAACGTCGCCTAAGTTAATTAAATCAGCTGATTTAGCTAACTTAATGCCACCACTTTTACCTCTAACCGTTTGAATAAATCCCGCTTTTCCTAAATGATGTACTACTTTTGTTAAGTGATTAAATGAGATGCCAAAAAGCGAAGCAATATCCGTCGCTTTAGATAATGACTCTTGCTCAAGCTGTGTATTGAGGTAAATTAAAACACGAATTGCATAATCTGTATGTTTTGTTAATTGCAATCTTTTGACCTTTTCATTGTCTAAATCCTTTCATTCTCATCTGTAAGCTAAGCTTCATGGATAGCGAATCTTCTTCATTTCTATTCGTTTTTATATCGATATTTACTATTATAACGTAAAAATATTTTTGAGCTTTTAATTATGCATTCTATTTGCATGTTTTAAAATAAGTATTTAGTATACAGGTTATGGAATTAAACAAGTATTTAAAATGCAACTTAAAAGGGCGAACTATGTTAACTGACAATGAAATAAAAATTATAAAATCAAGTGCACCTGCGTTAGCTGAATACGGAGAGCAGATTACTGGGCGTTTTTACCAAATATTATTAGAGAAAAATCCTGAACTAAAAAATATTTTTAATATGACAAACCAAAAAAGCGGTAATCAAAAGCAAGCGTTAGCAATGGCGGTTTATGCTTTTTCTAAATACGTTGATAATTTATCTGTTATTTTAGGCGACGTTGAACGTATCGCGCAAAAGCATGCAAGCTTAGGTATTAAACCAGAGCACTATCCATTAGTCGGCGCGGCATTGTTGGAGTCGATTAAAGAAATATTAAATCCAGGTGATGACGTTATTTCAGCTTGGGCAAGTGGTTATGGTGTATTGGCTAATGTATTCATTGAAAGAGAAAAACAACTATACCAAGAGAGTGCAGAAAAAGAGGGTGGATGGTCAGAAACACGTGAATTTACTGTGGTAAAAAAACATCAAGAAACGCCATTAATCACATCATTCTATTTACAGCCTAGCGACCAAGGTAAAGTTTCTGCCTATCAAGCAGGGCAATATATTGCATTACATTTACATCCTGAAGGCGCACCGAATCATCAAATTCGTCAATACAGCTTATCTAGTGCGTTTGATCAAAGCGGCTATCGTATTTCAGTTAAAAAAGAACAGAATGAACAGGGTGATGGTTTAATTTCTAACTATTTACATGAGAAGCTTGAGCAAGGCGGTACAGTACAAGTTTCTAACCCTTATGGTGAGTTCGTATTACAGGAAACACAACGCCCAGTGGTATTGATTAGTGGTGGTGTAGGTATCACGCCAATGCAAGCCATGTTAGAAACATTAACAACTCAGACTCCATCTCGAGAAACACATTTTGTACACGGTACATTGGATGAATTACATCACGCATTTAAAAATAAATTAGCTGAATTAGCGGATGCTGGAAAAGTACAGGCTCATATTTTTTATCAAGATAAAGAGGCGTCATCTCAAGAAGATAAAATCCACCAAGGTATTATCAATATTGATGCTATTAAAGCCGATCTGCCATTAACAGAAGCTGAGTTTTATATCTGTGGTCCATTAGCAATGATGAAAGCGGTATATAAGCAATTGAAAGCGCTGCAGGTTAATGATGACCAAATATTTTATGAAGTATTCGGTCCTTCTAAAACATTAGCTTAAGTCTCTTTGAGGGATATTTTAATATCAAAGTCACTTATTAATTAATTCTGTATGCACGCTTTTGTGTTTAACATGGATTCTTTAACAAAGTGACTCGTTTGAAGGTATGCTTTAAAAGTAGCCTCAAGTGACTGAATTTAATTGGATATAAAAGTGGTGCGAAAAGTTACGCGACCCCTTTAATCTTTTTGAGTTCATGACGTAACGCATTTAATCGTTCAGCATGCATTTCTGGTAAATGAGTGTTATTTAATAAGGCAATACTGCTCTGAAATTGTGTTATTAACTCATCTTTATTAGCAGGTTTTTCTTGTAGCATATGAATAAATACTTGAGCTCGATTTAAGATAGCACCGGAATTCAGCGGTTCTAATATTAATGCTCTTTCAAAACTATCTAATGCTTCTTGGTATCGTTTCGCGGTAAAAAACTCAATGCCAGCTTTATTGTAACCCTTAAAGTTTTCAATACGTTGTGTTAATAGATCTCCCGTGTGTTTTTTAATATTTATGGCTGTTGTCGGGTCAATTATATGTCGTTGTTCAAGTTCTTCTAAAAGTGGTTCAGCCTCATCAAACTCACCGATATCTAATAATGATAATGAGCTTTCTATTAAAAAAGTGGTATCAAAATCTATAACAGCTTGATGTGTGTTCTTTAATGTATTGAAGATACGACGTTTAGCTTTAAGTGGTTCATTGAGCGCTAAATGCACATTAGCCTGATATATTTCATCAAATCCATTAAAATTAAAGTCTTTGTTTTTTCCTTCTTCGAAACGACTTTGGTAAAGTGCTGAAGACACTTTTTTTAATATATGTTTTCGCTCTCCTATATCTTTTTCTTGTTTGGCTAAATTAATAATACTGCGTAAGTAGTTAGCAAGGTGACAAGGATCTGGATAAAAAGAACTGCGACTTAAATGTAAAATAGAATAGTAGCTATTGAGCATGACTGCATACTCTTCCATTTCATTTGCTAATAAAGCTACTTCTTGATGACGCTCAATACTATGATGTGTAGTATTTGCCGCTTGAGTTAATATATTTAGAGCATTATTTAATTGCCCATCACTTTTATATGAGCGGGCTAACCATCGGTAAGCTTCCATTTGCAATGGAGCGTCTTTAATCAAACGCGTTAATACCTCAATTGATTTTTTGTATTCCTTCTGGAGAAAATAGGATCTTCCTAAGCTAATACAAGGGCGTACTAATGGTCTTAATTCAATTAAGGGTTTTAATATTTGATCAGCGCTTTGGAAATTTTCTATTTGAATATAAATTTCAGCAAGTAAATTTTTACATAGATTTCTATATTCAGGTGCTTGGTCAATTTTTTGTTTGCAAAGTGAGATAGCCAATTCGTAATTCTTATCTGAAATGGCTTTGTAAATGGCATGTAACATCACTTTACGATGTGTTGCTGCCGTTAACCGGGTGCTTAATTGTACTGGAGAGAAAGGTTTCATCAAGTAATCATCGGGTGATTTCTCGATTGCCGTTAATACCATTCTTTTATTGCTATCGCCTGTAATAATAAAGCACAGCGCATGGTCTGGTATCTGATTATTTTTCTTTAAGTAATCTAATAACTGCACACCATTTTTACCTGATCCTAGATTGTAATCTAACAGGTAGATATCGAATTTAACCACTTTAGTTATTTTTACTGCTTGGTCTATTGTATCGGCAAACGTGATGTTTTTTGCGCCTTGATTGGTCAACATGGCTTTAAGCATTACATGAAATGCTTTTTGATCATCTACGATTAATATTTTTTTATCATGATAATGAAACATAGTAGGTACCGACCAAGTTAAACAAATTAAGTTAAACAAATTAAGTTAAACAAATTAATTTTATAGATTAAATGATTCGATTCTTATAAACCATCAAAAAAAAGTATGACTCTTACTACCATTAAGTTTATTTAAGAGATCATCTTTTGGAAAGGAGTGCATAAAATAATGATTTAATAATAAAAAGTAAGTTCTGAAAAATATTTTATAAGATTGTAGAGTACTTTTTGATTAAATTTTTTTTAAAATTCACAAAAAAGAAATTTTTAATTATGTCTGTTATCTTTGTAGTGTAAACAATAAATTGAAGTATTAATTGTTGTACTAAAGAAGGTATTTGAAACTTGATGGCCTCAAGCTAATTGAAAATGAAATGGTGGAGGGAGGTGGATTCGAACCACCGAAGCTTTCGCGACAGATTTACAATCTGTTCCCTTTGGCCACTCGGGAACCCCTCCGTTATTTCGATGTGCATAATATCAGAAAATGATCGCTTGTGAAGATTAAAATTGAAAAAACATTAAATAAAATCAGGTTGTTGCCGATAAAGATAATACTTTATTAAACAATAAGCGTGGGAAGTCTCTTTTAGTATGAATATTGAGCAACTTGATCAACAGATAATTATTAACGAATGGCAACTAGGGCAACAGCTAAATACTGCTGTTCATAGTGGCACTCGTGAAAAATTTAATTTGTTATTAAGTTTCTTGTCCGATGATGCTCGAGATTTTGCACAATTTGAAATAAAGTCAGAAATTGATTTAGTTGTAAAAGAAGATAACTTACGTACTTATTTTGAATTGCCAGAAAAACAACCTTTAGTGAATGAAGGGCCATCAGAAAAACTGTTAGCTGAGTTGAATGATGATTTACAGCAAAAAAAATTAACCGATATTCGCTTTAAACAATTAATAACCAATGAAGCATTATTATCAAAGCAACAAGGTGCTAAGTTCCCAGAAGAATTGTTAGATAATTTACCATTACTCAAGAAGCAACGCATGAACGCGGCTTATCAATCAAATTCATTGACTGAAGAACGTGATAATAAAAAGCCAGTAGGGGTAGATGTAAGTTTATTAGATGAATATAAAAATATGGATTTAATGAATCGACCTCTACAAGTTCATTATAAGTAATGTATATTTCTTAATTTTTTACCCTCTTATTTATTGCTCTTTTTCTCATTTCTCAATTTCATATAATGTATTTTTTGAGGCCGCTAAGGTGGACTTTGAACTTCATTTGTAACAAGCTGTCAGACCATCAGATTTAAGAAGTTAGTTGTTGTAAGGTTGTTTTTGTTTCAATATATCAAGGTAGGAAAGAGTTTATGATAAATAAAATGTCTAAAGTAGTGGTTAAAAAAGTCGCGATGGTTGCTGCAGTCGCTTCATTAACGAGTGCTTTATCGGCTTGTGTCGGTAGTAACGCTGTGACAGACAAAGTGATGCAATTTAACTTAGAAGTGGTAGATAACCGATATGCACGTGGTGGCGTTAATATATTATTATTTCCTGTTTATGCATTAACACTTGCTGTTGATGTTGTTGTTTTTAACTCTCTTGAGTTTTGGACTGGGAAAAATCCTTTAAACGGTAGTCCACATATTTTTGATTCTGAAGTGAAAACGCAATATCAAATCAATGATGACTTAGACCCTTCATTAAGAAAAGCACCTTTAAAGCCGTTATCTAATAAATCTGAAAGCAAAGTATCAAATACTGAAAAATCTGTTTATTCTGTGGAAGTTAATCCTGTTAATGAAAATACGATCGATTACGATATTGTTTATACAAACGGCGAAAAAGCGGTATTACGTGGCGAGAAAGTAGGTGAGCTTGTTAATTTCTCATTAAATGGTGAGCATGTCACAACGGCTTCAATTGATGATTTACAAGCTTATATGACACCTGAACAGAAAACAAAATCTTAGTCGAACAGCGACGAGACTAATTAAGAACTACTTATCTTATAAAGAAACAGATAATAAAAAGCCTTAACTATCAAATAGGTAGTTAAGGCTTTTTTGTGTTGGTTTAAAAATAGCTTTTAAAGGTGATTCAAAGGTTATTTAACAGTTATTTCAAAACTATTTAAAAACAACTGTACGGTTAGCGTAAACAAATACTTTGTCGTCTAGCACTTGTTGTAAAGCACGACTTAATACTGATTTTTCAACATCTCTGCCTGCTTTTGCTAATTCTTCAGCACTATAAGCGTGGTCAATATGAGCGACATCTTGTGTAATAATAGGGCCTTCATCTAAATCATTATTAACAAAGTGGGCGGTTGCACCAATGATTTTTACGCCTCGGTCAAAGGCTTGCTGATAAGGTTTTGCACCGATAAAAGCAGGTAAAAATGAATGATGGATATTAATTAATCTATTTGAATAAGCCTCAACGAATTTTGGCGTTAAAATACGCATGTATTTAGCTAAAATAACGTAATCTGGTGTGTAAGGCGCAATGGCTTCTAATACTTTATCTTCATGCTCTTCACGTGTTAAACCTTCATGGCTTACTGTGTGATAAGGTATATTAAATTTAGTGACTAAGTCTTCTAATGTATCGTAATTACCGATAACTGCTGCAATTTCTACATCAATGCCGCCATAAGTGCTCTTCATTAAGATATCACCAAGACAGTGTGCTTCTTTAGTGACTAAAATTACAATACGTTTACGTGTCGTTGAATTAATAAGAGAGCGTGAAGAACCTGTTGGTAAATTTAAATCTAAATCGGCCAATAAAGTGTGATCATTAAAAATACCTTCAATTTCTGTACGCATGAAAAATCGATTGTATTGATGATCAACAAATTCATTATTTTTAACGATGTTTAATTGGTGTTTTTGACAGATATTAGTAATTTGTGCAATTAACCCTTTTGCATCAGGGCAATTTGTTAATAGTGTTTTCTTTTCCATTATTTTCTCTATTGATTCGATTCTACTGTTAAGCACAGCATTTTTTATATTTCTTTCCACTGCCGCAGGGGCAAGTATCATTGCGCTGTATCTTACCTGATTTTTGACCAGGATAAAAAGTCCCATCGCAATAAAGCCATTGATCATGTTCTTTCACAAAGTTAGAAAGCTCATGATGGCAATGAAGTTGATCTTCAAATAAATACCAGGCTTTGAATTCCACAGTACCTTTATCTAATCCATCATTAGAATGAACAATCTCTAAGTTTTTCCAATCTAATGATTTCTCTGAGAGTTGCTCAATAGTTAAATTGTCACGAAAGTTGGGGTGATAAGTAGAAAATAAGTATTCACCTAATTGCAGACAAAAAGCACTGAATCGAGAACGCATTAATTGTTCGCAAGTGTCTGGTTTTTGTTGTAATTGATGAAAAGGCTGACAACATTGTTGGTATGTTTGACCACTTTTACATAAACACTGGTTTGTATTCATTTTCTTTCTTCCATCAAAATCTATAAAAAAAGGGCATAAAAAAAGCGCTCAGAGAGCGCTTTATAATATCAGTTAATAATGATACTTATTTTTGCGCGTAAGCATCGTTATGAATGCCAGCAGCACGACCCGATGGGTCAGCATTGTTTTGGAAACTTGCGTCCCATGCTAATGCTTCAACTGTTGAACAAGCAACAGATTTACCATGTGGTACACATTCTGCTGCACTATCAAGTGGGAAGTGGCCTTCAAAAATACTACGGTAGAAGTAAGCTTCTTTTGTATCCGGTGTATTGATTGGGAATTTGAATTCCGCACTCTCAAGTTGTAGATCGGTTACTTGTGTTTCAATATGCGCTTTTAGCGTATCAATCCAGTTGTAACCAACACCATCAGAGAATTGTTCTTTTTGACGCCATAAAACTTCTGGTAACAATTGACCATCAAATGCTTCGCGTAAGATGTTTTTCTCAATTTTGCCATCTTTGATCATTTTAAGTTCAGGGTTAGTACGCATTGCTACGTCTAAGAACTCTTTGTCTAAGAATGGTACACGTGCTTCGATACCCCAAGCTGCCATTGATTTGTTAGCACGTAAACAGTCAAACATATGTAGTTTGCTTAGTTTACGGTTTAACTCTTCATGGAACTCTTTAGCATTTGGCGCTTTATGGAAGTATAGGTAGCCACCGAATATTTCATCAGCACCTTCACCTGATAGTACCATTTTGATACCCATCGCTTTAATCTTACGTGCCATTAAGTACATTGGGGTAGAGGCACGAATAGTCGTTACATCGTAAGTTTCTAAGTGATAGATAACTTCTTTAAGTGCATCAATACCGTTTTGTACAGTAAAGATAATAGGGTGGTGAACGGTACCTAATTCATCAGCTACTTTTTGTGCAGCTGCTAAGTCTGGTGAACCTTCAAGGCCAACAGAGAATGAATGTAGTTGTGGCCACCAAGCGCCTGTTTCATCGTTATCTTCGATACGTTGCTTAGCAAACTTTTGAGTGATTGCAGAAATAACAGATGAATCTAAACCACCTGATAATAATACACCGTAAGGTACATCACACATTAGTTGGCGTTTTACCGCTGCTTCTAATGCTTCGCCAATTTCAGCAGCACTGCCACCGTTGTCTTTAACTGCATCATATTCCATCCAATCACGGGTGTAATATTTAGTTAATTCGCCAATTTCACTATCTAGGTAATGCCCTGGTGGAAATTCAGATACTTTTGAACAAATAGGGGTTAATGCTTTCATTTCTGAAGCTACATAATAGTTACCAAATTCATCCCAACCTTGATAAAGAGGAATAATACCCATGTGGTCACGACCAATTAAGTATTTGTCTTTTTCTTCGTCATATAGACAGAATGCAAAGATACCGTTTAGGTCATCTAAAAATGTATTACCTTTCTCTTCGTATAAACCAAGGATGATTTCACAGTCAGATTTAGTTTTAAACTGGTAACCACAAGTTAGCTCTTTCGCTAATTCTTTGTGATTATAGATTTCACCATTTACAGCAAGTATGTGTGTATTATTTTGATTGTATAAAGGCTGTGCACCTGTATTCACGTCAACGATAGAAAGACGTTCATGAACAAGGATCGCTTTATCAGAAGAATAAACGCCAGACCAATCTGGGCCGCGATGACGAAGCAGTTTTGACATTTCAATTGCTTGTTGGCGCAATGCGATAGGATCGCTTTTAATGTCGAGCACACCAAAAATAGAACACATAAGGTTACCTTTTTTATTGTAAACGGATAGTAAAGTTATCCGTTACTTCTTGAATTACTTTTAAGCACAAGTTTATTAACTGATGTGCTTCGTGATCAAATTAGATCAACATATTGAGAGATATGATTTTTGCAGAATAAACATCAAAAGTCACACGAAATCAGTACAAATTATTAACAAAAATCACTGCTACCTTGATATTTCTCTTTATAAGTCTCGTTTCTGTGGACTTTTTCCTAAAATAGCTTGGAAATCTGTCCATACATGACGAGCAAAACCTGCACCTGCTTCTTCATACATATTAAATACTAAATTAACGCCTAAGGCATTTAATTCTTGTTCATCGGTTTTATAGTGTGCAAGTGCTGCCACTTTAAAGCTACAGTTTTGAATATTATTTAATTGTTCAGCCGCGTAACGATTACCGTTATGATCTGGCATCGCCAATAGAATAAGTTTAATATTATTAGTGAGCTGTAATTTAGTCCAAAAATCAGAGTCGAGCGCATCACCAGTGATAACTCGTCTTCCTGCTTCTCTGTGTTGTAATGTAGTGAGATGGTTATAATCAATGCCCATTACTTTTTCGCCATAGGTTGTTTTTAACGCATCATAAGCACCAACACCAATTCGTCCCATTCCCATTACTAATATTTGTGCATCACCAACACGTACTGGTCGGTCATCTAAATGTAGTCGTGTTGCTTGATGACGCTTTAATGCAATGCGGTAATGATCATAAATAGCATCGGCATATTTATTTAATAGAGCGGCGATAATAAAGCTTAATGATACTGCAATAGCCGTAATAATTAACCAATCTCTTGATAACCAACCTTTATGAGTAGCGAGAGATGCAACAATTAATCCGAACTCGCTGTAGTTGGCTAAACTAAATGCAGCAAATAAAGACGTACGTGAACGTAATTTAAATTTACTGAGCGTTAGAAAATAAAGCGCTATTTTACCAAAAAGTAATACTGACAAGACAGTCGCAATCATTAAATGGTCGATATTAGGTAAACCACCAAACCCTATATTTAAAAAGAAGCAAACTAGAAATAATTCTTTTAAATTAAATAATGAACGCGCCATCTCTTTTGCACTTGGGTGACCTGCTAACAACATGCCGGCGATTAAAGCGCCTAGGTCGGCTTTCATACCAACACTTTCAAATAAACCGGCGCCAACCACTAATGCTAAAAAGAAACCGTATAAAACTAATAATTCACCATGGCCCGCTTTGTCTAACAATTTATATAACAGTGGTCTAACGAGTGGGAGGGCAACTAAACCAATGGCCCAGATAGACGGTATTTTACCAACAGAAATGGTTAAAAATAACACAGCGAAAATATCTTGCATGATCAGTATTCCGATCGCAATGCGGCCATAAAGGGAGTTTGCTTCGCTTTTTTCTTCTAATATCTTGACCGCAAATACCGTGCTGGAAAAGCTTAATGCAAAAGAGATAAGTACGATACCAAAAACATCTAATCCTGCAAAAAGTGATACGCCAAGCTGCTTTATTACAAATAAAATAGCGGTATAAAAAATAAGACTCGCGATAAGGTGAATACTCGCTCCACCCCATACTTCAGACTTAAACAGCGTGCGAATATCTAACTTTAGACCAATTGAAAAGAGTAATAAAGTTACCCCTAAATTAGCTAAAGTGACGAGGTTATCTGACGATTCAAAACCAATAAAATTAAGTGTAAAACCAGCCAATAAAAAACCAACCATAGGAGGGAGGCCTGTTAAATTAATTAGCATGCCAAATGTAAAAGCAACGCCTATAAAAAGTAATATTGTGCTGTCCATGAATTCACTTATTTAAATAATTAATGTGATTGAGTTTAATGGTTTTTATGTTGGCCATTAATATCTGGGTGCTTTTTAATCCTTCGTATTCTAGCATTTCCAAGAACGAGGTTTTAATCTTTATGCTTGGCTGTATTTATTTTTAAATTAATGTGTCTTATTTAAATGCAATTGATAAGGCTAATGAATCTAAGAAGACAAGCATGTAAATATGAGGAAATTATAAAGAGGTGATTTTATGGGATAGAGGTAATTAGGACAATCACTATATTAACTTAATGATCAATAATATTAATTGGTTAATCACGTTCGTTAATAAATGAAGCTTATCTCTCTTTTTCTTTGCAGAAAAAATGCCATTTATTTATTGGAAAAACTCTGCCTGTGAGTACTCGACAAAGGTTGTTGTATCAGGCCAAAGACGGAAAACACGTAAGATAATATTATCTTTTAATCTCCACTGAAAACTAGCTTCGCCTTGCAATTCGTTTCCCTGTGAGTAACTTGGTTGGCCATAAGTTTCTATTAACTTGTTTTTGACCGTGATAATAAGCGAAGGGTTATTTCGACCAACAAAAGTATAAGTTGCTTGTGAAAACTCGTTATCTTCAGTGTATCGAATGGTTAATTCACTAGAGCCTTTGGTGATTGCTGCTGTGAAATACGTATCTGTAAGTGATTTGTCATCCTCTGAAATAACCTTGATTTGTTGTAACTTGATTTTTTCTCTCAACAAAGTTCGGTTTGCACAACTGAGTTTTTCAGAAAATAAAAGTGTGGTCGCTGTTTTTAAACATCGAGCGTGTGTCACCAATTTAAATAACCGTTTTTTTGCCCATTTTTGTGATGATTTTTGATATAACAAAATAGCGGCTTCTTTATCTACCTTAGTAAAAATACCATTTTCATAAAAGTACGCTAATTTGGCATGCGCTAAAGGGTAATTTAGCGAAGAGGCATATTGATAATTTTTAAAGGCTTTTTGTAAGTTAGGGTGAATATTACGGGTGTATTGTGTTGTACCATTTTCATAAATTTTAGCGAGTCGGTAATAAGCTTCTGCATGATCGCGACGAGATGCTTGAGTGTACCAGTCAATAGCTCGTTGAATACTTTTTGGTGTGCCTCTGCCCATTTCTGATAATTGACCTAGTTGAAATTGTGCATCGGTATTCCCTTTCAAAGCAGCAAGACGGTACCAAGTGATGGCTTTTTTATAATCAACGCCATCTACGTTACCTGCTTCATAAATTTGGCCTAATTTGTACGCTGCTTGAGAGTAATTATTGTTAGCGGATTGTTTATATAATTGAATCGCTTTTGCGTAGTCTTGCTGTGTACCTAATCCATTTTCATGCATATAGGCTAATTGGTATTGAGCAACCGGATTATCCTGGTGTGCTGCTGATTGGTACCAATCAAGTGCTTTTTTATAATCTATTTCGAGTGTTTCGCCTGATTGATATAAATAGCCAAGATCTATTTGTGCGTTTACATGGCCTTGTTCAGCAGCTTTTTGATACCAGACAATACTTTGTTTATTATTTTTTTTAGTACCAATACCGTACTGGTAGTAGTTACCAACTTGATATTGAGATGTTGCATCGCCTTGCTCAGCTGCGAGAAGGTAATAACTTAGTGCCTTACTGCTATCTTGTTCAATACCGGTGCCTTTCTCGTACAAGGTCGCTAGAACATATTGTGCTGCTTTGTATTCTTGTTGCGCAGATTTTAAATACCAATGGATAGCTTTTTTTAAATCTTTCTTAACGCCTTGTCCACTTTCGTACATCCAACCAACGGTATATTGTGCAGAAGCGTCACCTTTTTCTGCTAGAGGGATCCAGATCTTTACGGCTTTTTTATAGTTACCAGAATGAGCGGCTTCGTAGCCCTCAGAAAACTTAGCTTGTGCAATTAACTCTCCTGAAAAAAGGATTGTAATTGTAAATAAAAGAAATAAATTACAAAATCTTTGCTTCATGCAAATACTAAATCCGTATGACAAAAAAGTGATATTATTGATTATGCCATTAGATTACGATTAAAGCAGGTTTATATTACTTATATTGATATATAAATCGCTTTTATAAAGAAAGTATACTTATATTATTTGAAATCAGAGTTATAAAATTTTGATGTTAATAATATGATAGGTAAATTGATAGTTATATTTAAATCTATGGTTATATTGTTTTAATCGTGATGTTTTTTTCGCTTCTACTGCAACAAAGTAAAATTTCACCCTCTTTTAAATAAGCCATCGGAAAGTTACTGTAAGTCACATCACCAGAAACAAGAATTGAACGGCAGGCACCGCAATGACCGTCTCTACAATGAAACTCAACAGACACTGATTGAGATTCTAAATTCTCAAGCAGTGTCTTATTTGCATCTAATGTATATTGTTGTTCATTGTAAATTAGTTTAGATGACATTATGTTCGTACGCTTATAGTTCAAATGTACTTAGGTCTTCACTATCGACAGTACTATTAATTTGACCGACTAAATAAGAGCTGATTTCCGCTTCTTGAGGCGCTACTTGTACGTTGTCACTTACTAACCAATGGTTAATCCATGGAATTGGATTGCTTTTAACTTTAAAAGGGGCTTCGTAACCAATTGCTTGCATACGTTGATTCGCAATGTACTCAACATACTGGCATAGAATTTCTTCATTTAAGCCAATCATTGAACCATCTTTAAATAGGTATTGAGCCCATTCTTTTTCTTGCTCAGCCGCTTTTAAGAAAATAGCCTTACCTTCAGCAAAGCATTCTAATGCAATTTCTGCCATTTCAGGATCATCTTTACCATCAGCCCAGATATTTAGCATTTGTTGCGTTGAGTTCAAATGTAAGGCTTCATCACGTGCAATTAACTTGATGATCTTAGCATTACCTTCTAACAAGTCGCGCTCAGCAAAGGCAAAGGAACAAGCAAATGAAACATAAAAGCGTATTGCCTCTAGTGCATTAGTTGAACAAATACAAAGGTAGAGTTTCTTTTTAATATCACGCAATGTTAAAGCTTCAGTTTTACCTTGAATATTAACGTATTTAATATCAGTTTGCTCAAATCCGTGTAGCTGCATGAATTGCACTGCATGGATTAGTTCATCGTAATAATAAGAAATATCCACAGCACGTTTTTGAATTTCGTCATTATTAACGATATCTTCAAACACTTCATTCGGGTCTGTGAATAAGTTACGTAAAATATGCGTGTAACTACGACTATGGATAGTCTCAGAGAATGCCCATGTTTCAATCCATGTTTCTAATTCTGGTAATGAAACAATAGGGAGTAGTGCAACATTTGGACTACGTCCTTGAATCGAATCTAATAATGTTTGATATTTTAGATTAGAAATAAAAATGTGTTGCTCATGATCTGGCAAATTTAAGAAATCGATGCGATCACGACTCACATCAATTTCTTCTGGGCGCCAGAAGAAACTTAACTGTTTTTCGATTAATTTTTCAAATACTTCGAATTTTTGTTGATCGTAACGAGCCACGTTAACAGGATTACCGAAGAACATAGGTTCTTTCATAGCGTCATTGGAAAGGGTAGAGAAAGTTGTGTAAGCCATGTGACTCTCCGTCAAAGTTATAATGTTGCGTATACTAACAACTTACTACGACCTAATCACTGCTTTAGTTTAATTTTGTCTTTATTTTTTATAACAAAAAATACTGGCTTAACTTATTTTTTACGTTTAAAGGGCATGAACAGTAAGCCTAACAAATTTGCATTATCTTTTGCTTCTGGAAATTCTTTAATACCAATATCTATTTCTAAATCTGGTTTAGTTGCTTCAGCTGAATAACTCCCAAATAATCGGTCCCACCAAATAACACTGAACCCATAATTTGAATTACTTTCTTTAAATAACTGACTGTGGTGAATGCGGTGTAATATCTGGGTCATCAAAATTAAGCGAGTTACCGCTTCTACTTTTTTGGGTAAGCGAATATTGGCATGGTTAAACAATGCAAATCCATTCAATAACACTTCAAATAAAATAACGGCAAAAGCAGGAACGCCTAATAATATGACTGCGATGGCTTTGATGAAAATACTTGCGACTATCTCTAATGGATGAAAGCGCAAACCAGTACTGGCATCTACGTGAGTATCAGCATGATGTACTTTATGTAATTGCCATAATAAGGGTATTTTATGGAATAAACGATGCTGCCAATAAATGAGCATATCCAATAACAACAAACTTAATGTAATGGTTAACCAATAAGGTAAATCGATGACATTAAATAATCCTAATTGTAGCTCTGCCACGTAAAGAGCAAAACCTGTTAGGCCAAGTGGTAAGACTAATCTAGCACTTAACCCAGAAAGAAAAATTAAGCCAAAGTTACCTATTAAGCGTGTTTTTTGAGTGGGGGCTTGTGTATCTTTTCGTAATGGCCGCGCAGGAAAAAGTTGTTCTAATCCAAACATGACTATCAATATAGTAAAAAAAATACTTAATCTTACCAATGCGTCATCCATGCTATTTTTCTTCTGGTTTACTATTATGTGACTTTAATGTTTGGTAGCCGCCATGAAGACGAGTAAAAACAGTGATCGCACCTAAAAAAGCAAAGCTATAAGCTAACTCAGGGAAGTAGGCTGGCCATAAACAAAAGGCAACAAAAAAGGCGATAGTTTCAGTGCCTTCAGTTAATCCATTTAAAAAATAAAAGCTTTTATTCGCAAACTGTGGTCTTGCTAAATTGAGTTTTTCTGCGGGAATGGCAAAGGCTAGAAAAGTCGAACCAGTACCAATAAAAACACATAACAATATAACAGCAGGTAAAGCATTAACGGCAGGGTTCGCTAAAGCAAAACCGACGGGGATTGCTGCATAAAATAGAAAGTCGACACAAATATCTAAATAACCGCCTGCGCTACTACTGCTTTTTTGATGACGAGCTAATGCACCATCTAAACCATCTAAAACACGGTTTAGTATTATCATTATTAATGCTGCACCCCAAAGTTGTGCCGCTAATAACGGTACTGCTAATAAGCCAATAACAAACCCTACTAAAGTGACTTGGTCTGGATGTATGCCACGTTTATCTAACAATTCCACTACCGGCGTTAAAATCGGTTTAATGTAGGGAGTGACAAATTTATCTAGCATGTCTTTTTCCTATTGTTCAGTGTTATGAAGCCGCTTGATTTAAAGAGAGAGCATCTAATGTAATTACTTTTCCTTGCGCCGCAATCGCATCACTTTCATCATGCGTCACCATCACTGCAGGTAGGCTATATCTTTGTATTTGTTCAAAAACTAACTGGCGTGTTTCTTGGCGCAATTGACTGTCTAATTTACTAAAAGGTTCGTCTAATAAAATAGCTTTTGGTTTACTTAATAACACGCGTAACAAAGCGACTCGCGCTTGTTGACCACCAGATAAATTTTGTGGGCAGCGCTTTTCCATACCAGCAAGGCCTACTTGGTTTAATGCTTCGCTAATTTCATCTTTACGTGTTTTCTTATCACCTTTAGGCATAGCAAAAGCAATATTACCTTCAACCGTTAAATGTGGAAATAATAAAGGATCTTGATATAACAAACCGATATTACGAAGATGGCTTGCTGTATTGGTAATAATTTGTTGGTTTAAGTAGAGTTCGCCATTTGCATAAAAATCGCTTGGCAACATACCAACCAACCAGTTTAATAGGGTCGATTTACCACTACCTGATGGCCCCATGATAGTTAAGACTTCGCCACCTTTCACTTCTTCGTTAAGGGAAAGTAAAAGCTTGCCTTGTTGGCTTAATTGTAAATTATCGATCTTTAATGATGACATTGATTGTGATTTCATTTTATTTCCTAACCTCGGTTCCGAAAGAACAACTTTGGTGCCGCCCAAGCTAATATAAAAAATAATGCTGGTAATAACATTTGCATTAACGCGTAGACAGCGCTTGTTCTTCTGCTTGCGCCATTGGCAAGTGTAACGGCTTCCGTCGTGATGGTATTGATTCGGCCTGCGCCTGATAATAACGTTGGTAAATACTGACTAAAACTAATCGCTAAGCCTAACGCACTGGCAATTAAAATTGGCGATAATAGTAGTGGCAATTTCAACTGCCAAAATATTTTAGAGGGTTGAACACCAAGGCTTGCTGCAACAGTGCTAAAGCGAGGGTCTAAGCGGCGGTAACTATTTGCTAACGATAAAAACACATAAGGTAAAACAAATAACAAATGTGAAAAAACCACGTTAATGTAAGCATGTTGACTATTGACCTGCTCAAATAACCAGACCAGTCCAAATAAGAAGGCAATACTTGGTATCAATAGAGGTAAGTAAATAATGAAACCGCTAATAGCTGAAATGGTTTTAGTATTTTGCTGTTCAGCTTCTAGTACAAATAAGGTTAATGCAATGGCAATTAACGTGGTGCTAATAGCAATAACAAGGGTATTAAACAGTGGGGTTTGCATTTGTAGTAAAGCAGATGACCAATGCAAAGTGACAAGTTGCTGAGGCAATAAATCAGGGAAAGACCAGAAGCCAGCAAAAGACCATAACACCATAGCAACAAGCGCTAAACAGATAACACTTAGCATCACCGTGGTTATTAAGTGAGTCATACGTTGAATCAACATACCGCCGTATTCTCTTTCTCCATTCACTAAGAATGAGGTACTGCATTTTTTAACTAATAACTCTAATAAACACCAACTGCCTAATAACGATAGAGTGATTAGTATTTGTAAAATGGCGCCCGATGAGGCTTTGATGCGTAAACTTAAATCAACATCATTGAACCACTGCATAATAGCAACGGCTAAAGTAGGGGGAGTGTTCGACCCTAAAATCAAAGGAATTTCTACACTCGCACTTGAATAAGCAAGTACCGCTAAAATAGGTAAACGCATATAACCGTAAAGACTCGGTAAAATGACCTTAAAAAAGCCAGTCATTGGGCAGTAACCTAAGCTCGATGCCACTTTATGTTGCGCTTTTAATGTTTTACCAATTTCAGGTTGAGCTAGCACGCCCAATGCGATTAAAAGTAGAAAAGGGAGTTCTTTGAGCGTTAAGCCTAATATGATGCTCAATCCATAAGGGTCATGTGGAAATAACCAATCAGGTGGAATATCCCAACCAGTTAACCAAGGTGAGATAAGTCGTGATAAAAAACCAGAAGGTGTGATTAAAAAACCAATAGCAATCGCAGCTGCGGCATGGGGAATCACTAATATAGGCCCTAGTAAACGTTGAATACGTTTTAACCAAGGGCTGTTAAAGTAGCTGGCTAGTATCAACACAGTAATAACAAAAGCGAGTAGAGTACTAACTAAACTGGTACCAAAACTGAGTAATACCATGCGTTCAATACCAGGAGTATTAAACAGTTGGACAAATCCAAATAAACCGAACTCATTGGCGCCTAGAGCAGGGAACCATCCAAAAGCAGGTAATAATACCCCTAATAAACCGCCTAAAACGGGGACCACTAATAAAGCGATTAAAAGGTACGGACTATTACGAACTAAGCGCGTAAACAGGGTATTAGCAACAATCATTGTTTATTGAACTCCATAACGAGTAAGCCATTGTTCAGTTATGACTTTAACCCAGCTAGGGTGTAACTCACTTAACAAACGGGTGTTATCTATATTGATGATATTCGCACTTAAATGTTGTTGTTCATTGACGTCAAAAAGTGCTTTTTGTGTCGGTGTTAATTGCGATAAATCGAGCACGCTACTGTCGCCCCATATAACTGTTTTTTGTTTTCTCGCTTGTGCTTCTGGACTTAATAAGAAGTTAGCAACTAACTTTGCGCCCTCAATATGAGGTGAATTATAAGGAATGGCAACAAAGTGAATATTACTTAAGCTACCGTCTTTCATTCTGTAGCTTCGAGTGCTGTCAGGCAAATCATAACGAGAAATAGCAGAGGGGATTTCAGCAGCTGAAAAAGTGAAAGAAACTTGTAATTCGGTGTCACTCATTAAACGTCGTAATGCTAATCCATTGGATACAAAGTGTTTACCTTGTCGCCATAAAGTTGGGTGCAATTGATCTAGAAATTGCCATAGAGCAGGCAATAATTCAGCTTCACTTTCTGCTGTCACTGGTTGATAAAGTTTATCTTGAATGCTTTTCGGTTGTGATTCGCTTAATACTAATAATGCATATTTTAAAAAGCTCATGCCTAAAAAGTCGGGCGGCTTAGGATAAGTAAAGTGGCCAGGATGCTTTTCACTCCAAATCAATAAATCAGATAAAGTCTCTGGTACATCGTTTACTTTTAAACTATCGAAATAAAAGGTGAGCGCAGCTTGTCCCCATGGTGCTTCCATCCCTTGTGTTGGAACGCCGAAGTCACGAGTCATAGCGGGGTTGTTGGTTGGGTTTGTTAATTGAAAATTAGGTAGTTCACCAGCCCAGTCTGCGGCTAATAATTGGTATTTTGCCATTGAAGCAAAGTTTGCTCCATTGATCCAAACAAGATCAACTTGCCCGTTACGATGATTGTCAGCGGCTTTTTCTGCTAACACTCTGCTGACGGCTTCACTTGTGTCGGTGAGTTTTACATGGTGTAAATTAATTTTATATTTTTCTTTAACCTGCTTAGCAGCCCATTGAATATAATTATTAATTTGTTGATCGCCTCCCCAAGCATGAAAATATACATCTTGTTTAGTGCCACGCATTTCAACGTTTTTCCAAACTCGAGAAGTTGATTCAGCCGTACTATTTGCCTCATCGGCAAATGAGTTGCTGCTAAGCGAAAAAACGCTTAGCAGACAAAGGCTAACAAGAATCTTACGGTAATAATTACTTACTCGCATTAAGCTTCCAATTGTAATCTAAAAATTTAACACTAAAGTCTTGTTTCTGTAATGTAGTCAGTTGCTTTTCATCTAATTTCAATGCATCAGCATACAGTCCTATAAAACTTTGTATTGACTTAGTACCGCGAAATCCTGCTTCAAAGTCTTCACTATACCACTTAAAAATAGACGATAAGTAGATTGAGTTGCCTTTGATGTAGTTACGGCTTGAATCTGTTAAAAAGCGCTCAGTTTGTTGTTCTAACTGTTGCTCAAGTTTGCTTCCTGTGTAAGCTTCTTCGCGAAGTGCAGGGCAACCAATACTTGCACAGTTAACTGCAAAATGAATACGAGGGTCATTGTAACGTTTGCTACCACGAATAAGACCGTGTTCGATATCATTTAAACTCACTGTTTTACCCAATAGTGGAATAAATTCTTTATCCCACGGAGAGCTAAATAAACTTCCTAGATCTTTAATCGACTCTAGGTCAGGGTATTTAGTTAAAATAAACTCAACAGTCCAAGCGTTATAAGCATTAATTAAAAAAGCTAACTGTTTTTCTTTTGACCAAGTATCAAAATCCGCACGTGATACTTCACCTAATTTATCAAGGTAAGCTTGTAGTGCGCTCTCTTGATTTTTGAACGCTGCATAATCAACGGCTGTGCTGTGTCCTTTATTAATTGGCGATATATTTTGCTCAAGTAATTCGGTCCAATCAGCATGTAAGTTTTTTTGATCCGTTTCTGCATATACATTACTCATTAATGAGCCAGTTAACAAAGCGGCTCCTAAAGTGAAGCGCACTAATGCACTCACTTTATTGGTTGATTTTAATATTATTGAGTTCATTATCCACGTCTCCAAGTATGATATTTTTCTAACCAGTTTAATACTGTTTGTGGTGCATGATTACGTTTCCATTCACCAGCTGCATATTTATTACCTTCAGCCCAAGTAGGGTAGCTGTGGATAGTACCAAGGATTTTATTAAGCCCTAAACCATGTTTCATTGCTAATACAAATTCTGCAATTAAGTCACCAGCATGTTCAGAAACAATGGTTACCCCTAGAATTTTATCTTTACCCTTAGGTGTAATTACTTTGATGAAACCTTTTGTTGCACTGTCTGTAATTGCACGGTCAAGCTCTTCAAAGTCAAAGCGAGTGATTTCATAATCAATGCCTTTTTGTTTTGCTTCGTCTTCATTGATACCTACACGAGCGACTTCTGGGTCAATAAAGGTCGTCCATGGAATAACACGGTAATCTACTTTGAATTTTTTCAAGTTTCCGAATAAACCATTTACTGCTGCGTACCACCCTTGATGTGCTGCAACGTGCGTAAATTGGTATGGACCTACAATGTCACCCGCGGCAAAAATGTTCGGGTAAAGCGTTTCTAAGTATTCATTGGTTACAATGGTACGGTTAGTTTCAATACCTAGCTCTTCTAAGCCGTAACCTGTTAATCGAGCACTACGTCCTACTGCACATAGTAGTTGATCATATTCAATCGCAATTTCTTCTTCGTTATGTTTAACGATGATGAATTTTTTACCATCTTTAATTTCACAACGTAATGCTTGGTGTGACGTTAAGATGTTAACACCACTTTCTTTTAGCGATTCGGTAGCAAATTCAGATACTTCAAGATCTTCTTTGATCATGATGCGTTCAGCCATTTCAATCTGCGTTACATTTGAGCCTAAACGTGCAAAGCTTTGTGCTAATTCTGAACCGATTGGACCACCACCTAATACAACTAGTTTCTTAGGTGCTTCTTCTAATTTTGCAAACTCATTCCATAAAGTATCACTGGTTACATAACCTGTTTCTTCGATACCTGGTAATGGTGGAACAAATGGACGAGCACCGGTCGCGATAACAATACTACGTGTTGTTAGTTTCTTAGTCGTTCCATCTTCATAACTAATTTGTACTGTCCAAGGGTCAAGGATTTTTGCATAACCTTTTTCTACTTCAACACCTAAATCTGTGTAACGTTCAACGCTATCATGAGGTGCTACATCTGCAACCACTTGATGAACACGTTCCATTACTTTTTTGAATGAGAATTGTGGTGTTGTATCTTCTAAACCGTAGTGATGTGCATTACGAATTTGCTCTGCAATTTTAGCACTTTTGATAATGGCTTTACTTGGTACACAACCATAGTTAAGACAATCTCCACCCATCTCACCAGCTTCAATTAACGTTACTTTCGCTTTTACTGCAGCAGCGATGTAACTTGTTACCAAACCACCTGCACCAGCGCCAATCACAACCATATTACGGTCAAACTTAGCGGGTTTAGTCCATTTACTGTAAACGCGACGTTTTTTAATCATATTAACAATACCTTTAGCAATGAGTGGGAATACACCTAATAGAACAAAAGAAAGAATTAAATTAAAAGATAGGATGTTAGAGATACTATCGATTTGAGCTAACTGTGTACCTGCATTTACGAAAATGAACGTACCCGCTAGCATACCTAATTGGCTTACCCAGTAGAAAGTCCATGCTTTAATCGCTGTTACACCCATTAATAAGTTAATTAAAAAGAATGGGAAGATAGGCACTAGACGTAACGTAAATAGGTAAAAAGCACCTTCTTTTTTAATACCTTCATCAATTGATGCTAAACGCTCTGGGAAACGCTTTTTAAGTGAGTCACGTAGTAAGTAACGAGACACTAAGAATGATGATAAAGCCCCTAAGCTAGAAGCAAATGAAGCAATAACAAAACCTTCAAATAAACCAAATAGTGCACCAGCTGCTAATGTTAAAATAGCTGCACCAGGTAATGCGAGTGCAGTTACCAATACATACAAAATGAAGAATCCACCAATAACAAGAACAGGAGAATGCACTCTCAATTCAGTGAATTGGTCCATTGACCCTTTCAATCCTTCTAGTGTTAGAAGTTGATGTAGATTGAAGTGGAAAAACAATCCTATTAATACGATTGCTAGTAACAGCAGTACGATTTTTTTTAACATAATTTATTAGCCTTTAAATGATGGCGGTGAGGCGATTTGTAGTTTGTTTTAACAACTGCTAAAGCACCAAGGTCGAGTATTATTGTTTATCTTTTTTTGTCAATATCTAGCTTTTGATTATGGGTGTTTTTTCTGCATAATCGATAGCTCCCACATAAAGACCCGACTAGGTTTAATTTAATTGCTTAATTATTCAAATAATTACAATTTAATTTTTAGTAGTACTAAGTCAGTAGTTATCGATATGTAATTAATAAGTGGTAGGTTTATTTTAGTTCAATAATCTAAAAGGACAAATAAATTATATGTTTAAGAGGAATTATTAGAGTGTAATCTTTAAAATACTTAGTTTGGAATACTTAGTTTGGAATACTTAGTTTGAATATTTGAAAGGCATAAAAAAGGGATGTGTTAAACACATCCCTTTTATTAACTTATTATGTTGTTAACGGCTGAAAGTTATATTTTACAAGCACCGCCAGCACAGCTGTCATCTTCAAATACTTTCTCATCATCTGCACCGTCACGAGTGTTATGGTAATAAAGTGTTTTTAAGCCCATTTTATAAGCCATTAACAGATCTTTAAGTAAGATTGTCATTGGTACTTTACCGTCATCAAAACGTTTAGGGTCGTAGTTCGTATTTGCTGAGATAGCTTGGTCGACAAACTTTTGCATAATACCAACAAGCTCCAAGTAACCTTTATTATTTGGAATACTCCATAATAACTCATAGTTATTTTTGTATTTATTAAACTCAGGTACTACTTGTTTTAAAATACCGTCTTTACTTGCTTTAATACTGATGAAACCACGTGGTGGCTCAATACCGTTAGTCGCATTTGAAATCTGACTTGATGTTTCAGAAGGCATCAATGCTGATAATGTTGAATTACGTAAACCATCTTTAACGATATCTGCGCGTAATGTTTCCCAGTCTAAATGGTATTCTTCATCACAAATAGTATCTAATGATTTTTTGTACGTATCTAACGGTAGAATACCTTTAGCATAGTTAGTTTCATTAAACTTAGGACATGCACCGCGCTCTTTTGCTAGTTTATTTGATGCTTTCAATAAGTAGAATTGAATCGCTTCAAAGGTTTTATGCGTTAAATTGTTAGCACTACCATCTGAGTATTTCACGCCATTTTTAGCTAAGTAATAAGCGTAGTTGATAACACCTATACCTAGCGTACGGCGATTCATGCTGCTTTTTTCTGCTGCGATGATTGGGTAATCTTGGTAATCCAATAAGTTATCTAATGCTCGTACAGCAAGCTCAGACAATACTTCAATCTCATCTAATGACTCGATCGCACCTAAGTTGATAGCAGATAAAGTACATAAAGCGATCTCGCCTTCTTCATCTTTAATATGTGTAAGTGGCTTAGTGGGTAACGCAATTTCTAAACACAAGTTACTTTGGCGAACCGGTGCAACTTTACTGTCAAATGGACTGTGTGTATTACAGTGGTCAACATTTTGAATGTAAATACGGCCAGTACTTGCACGTTCTTGCATTAACAGTGAAAATAATCTTACTGCTGGAATCGAACTTTGACGGATTGACTCATCACCTTCGTAAAGGTGGTATAAACGTTCGAATTCATCTTGATCTTCAAAGAACGCATCATACATTCCCGGCGTATCAGAAGGGCTGAATAACGTGATGTCTTTTTTGTCGATTAAACGTTGATAGAATAAACGACCTAATTGCACACCATAATCAAGGTGACGAACACGGTTAGAGTCAATACCTCGGTTGTTTTTCAACACTAATAGCGATTCAACTTCTAAATGCCAGATAGGGTAGAAGACCGTTGCTGCACCACCACGAACGCCACCTTGAGAACAAGATTTAACCGCTGTTTGGAAATGTTTATAAAACGGAATACACCCAGTATGATAAGCTTCGCCACCACGAATGTTACTACCCATTGCGCGAATACGGCCTGCATTAATACCGATACCTGCACGTTGCGATACGTATTTAACAATTGCACTTGATGTTGCATTGATTGAATCTAGGCTATCGTCTGCTTCAATTAAAACACATGAACTGAATTGACGCGTTGGAGTACGAACGCCAGACATAATTGGTGTTGGTAATGAAATTTTAAATTGAGAGGTCGCATCGTAAAAACGTTTTACATAATCTAAACGTACGTCTTTATCGTAATCTGCAAATAAACAAGCTGACACTAAAAGGTATAAGAACTGTGCACTTTCATAAATTTCACCCGTAACACGGTTTTGGATAAGGTACTTACCCTCTAACTGTTTAACGGCTGCGTATGAAAAGTTTAAATCACGTTTGTGATCGATGAACTTATTCATCTCTTCAAATTCTTGCTTGGTATAATCTTCTAGTAAATGTGCATCATATTTACCTTTAGTAACCATCTTACTAACATGTTCAAACACACTTGGTGGTGTAAAACGTTGATATGCGCGTTTACGTAAGTGGAATACCGCTAAATGTGCAGCTAGGTATTGGTAATCAGGCGACTCTTCAGAGATTAAATCTGCAGCAGCCTTGATAATAGTTTCATGAATATCGTCAGTTCGAATACCATCATAAAACTGAATGTGTGAGTTTAACTCTACCTGTGAAACTGAAACGTTGTTTAGACCTTCCGCAGCCCATGTAATGACGCGGTGGATTTTGTCAAGATCTATAGGTTCTTTTTTCCCATTTCGCTTAGTAACAGATAGGTTTTTATTCATTATTTTGCCTTTATCAAAAAGCGCCAGTAACTATTTTATTAAATACAAGCAGTTACTCACACTAGTGTGAATTGTTTAATTAAAACACAAGATGTAGTGTTGGTTTCAAAGAAGAGACACAAGATAACGTATTTTAGAATAATTTCAAGGGATAACTTTTACTAAATTAGTGGATAAAATTGTGGATAAATTAGCATGTATTCTAACGGTTAGTACTTACTAACAAAATGCCGCAAGTGAGGTCTGTTTTATACAAATTGCAATAACTATTTTTGTTTTTTTTATACCTCTAAATTGTATTTTATACAGAAAATAATTTTTTTAAATTTATTTTTTAATGTCTCAACTTTAGAAAATAATTTAATTTAGTATTATTGATATAACCTATCAATTTGACTTTTAAATGATGAACTACCAATGTGAGCGTAACGTTAACTGTACTTGATTTCTCTTACCTTAAATTTTTGATCTGGTGTGACTCTATTAATTCTATTTTTTAGGCATGAATTAATCATATTCTCATTTTGTAATTTAAGTTATTTATCGATCTCTACTTATCTTTTTTATATAAGGCATTCATATGTATTGTTGTCTTCCTTAAAGATCTTTCATTAGCAAGATAGCTATTATATTAATTCTCACTTTAAAAAATTATCTATTTTTCGCATTAAGCCTGCTTTAACAAATAAAGTTACTTTTCAAGTAGATTAGTTTAATTAGTAGACTCTACAAATTTTCCTTTAGATTTTAAAAAGTCTATTAGTTGATCAGTCGTTAAATCACTTTCCATACAAGTATGAAAACGTGTACTGTCCCCAAAAGTATTTGAAATCATTGTCTTTAATGTTTGTTTTGTATAAGTCTTTTCAGACTTTTCAAGTATTTCTATTACTTGATGTCCATGAATTGATTGATTCATCATTTGTTCTCTTCAGCGTGTTTAATTGGTAAACACTATAACCAATTATTTTATTTTCTGGTTGATACAAAACAAGATTCACTTATAAATTTAACTCAGTTATAACTCAATAAAAATAAATAGTGGTTGCAGTAGTTTGAATTATTGCCGGACAGACGAAAGAAAAAGAGAAAGCTGCTGTGATACTTTTATGGGGAAGGTTTTAATTAAGTAGATAGTTTTTAATAAAAACGCCACAGGTCACAGTGGCGTTTATTTTTTATCGAAAGCGAACGTTTTGCAGATTAGCTTTTTACAGATACCAGTTCTAAACGTAACTGTTTTAAAAGATAAAGGTTAAGCTGTTTCTTCAAATTTTTTCTTACCGTCGAAGATGTCTTTATCAAGCTCACCTTCACTTTTAGCAACTAATAATGAAACCATCATGTCACCACAAATGTTAACTGTTGTACGTGCCATATCTAGAATACGGTCAATACCAGCAACAATCGCTAATCCTTCAAGCGGAAGACCAACCGTTGTTAATACTAATGAAAGCATTATTAGGCCTGCACCTGGAACACCTGCAGTACCTACAGAAGCTAATGTTGCGGTTAAGATAATAGTAATGTAATCAGAAGCAGCAAGGTCAACACCAAATGCTTGAGCAATAAACAGAGCACAAACACCTTGGTATAGGGCTGTTCCATCCATATTGATTGTTGCACCTAGAGGCAATACAAAGCTTGAAACTCCTTTAGAAACACCTAACTCTTCACGAGAAGCTTTTATTGTTGCTGGAAGCGTACCTGAGCTACTTGTTGTCGTAAATGCAACAGCCGCAGGGTTAGTCAAACTTCTTAGGTAACGTACAGGATTTAAACGACCTAAAATACTGATCATGCCGCTGTAGAATATAACAACGTGGATTAATGCACCTAAGTAAACGACTGCGATTACTTTTACTAATGGTAGTAGTACATCTGCTCCATATTTACCTGAAACCCAAGCCATTAAACCAAATACACCATAAGGCGCAAGTTTCATTACTAACTCAGTTAGTTTATACATTGCTTCAGCAAGGCTCTCAAAAAGCTTAATGGCTGGATTACCTTTTTCACCAATTAAAACCAATGAAACACCTAAACCAATAGCAAAAACAATGATTTGTAAAATATTACCAGCAGCAAGCGCACCGACTGGATTTTTAGGGATCATATTAAGTAATGTTTGCACTAAAGTAGGGGCATTTGGTATTTCTGCATCAGTAGTCATTGCCACCATGTCTAAACCTGCACCTGGTGTGAAGATAGTAGCAAGGCCAAGACCAATAGTAATTGCGACAGCTGTTGTTCCTAAATAAAGCACAATTGCTTTAAGGCCAATTCGTCCCATTTTGCTGGTATCTTGCATTGAAGTAATGCCAACAATAAGGGAGAAAAAAACCAGCGGTACAATTAGCATTTTAATTGCATTAATAAAAAGCGTACCTAATGGTTTAAAAATTTCTGCGTCGGGGCCCATTAAAGTACCCGCGATAACACCCAGAATCATCCCAATAAGAATTTTCTTCCATAGTTCTAGGCGAGTCCATGCTCCAGCAGATTGAGTTGAGTTTTTTTTGTTGTTCATTACAAGTCTCTAAAAGTTGTTAAAAGTGATAAAAATGACGTTTTAAATCATCCAAGCTGTAAAGGGATGACATCATAGTCACTTGACTTGTGAATTGATACAGATTGGTTTTTATTTGATTTGTGAAAATAAAATCTGATTTATAAATTATTTTAGTAATAAGTATTTTTGAAGCTGTCTTCATTAATGTGGCGGAGATCAAAGTAACAAGAATATTGTAAGAAGTGTCATGCCTTAATATAGTAAGGCATTACTTTCCCTGCTGCTGATCACTTTCTCTTTTCTACAAAGGGGATAGAGCGAGCAGGGATTATTTATTTACGATTTTTTATTGTTAATTAGGCTTAGGTTTAATTAAGAGTAAAGATAATTAAACATACATTGCTGGTTCAACTTGATATTCAATATTTTTATTTTTGTTGCCCCATGCTCTTTCATGAAAGAAGTAAGCGAAAGAGTTAATTGTTGGTTCAATGATGGCCATTAACCCTCCTAAAAAAGCATCGCCAGTCAAAGCATAAGTAACCATAAAGGCAACGTTAAAATGAATAATGGCAAAGCTCACAGTTTTAACTTTTGTCATTGACTCTCGTTTCTTAAGAAAAGGTAGTTGTTGCCAAGCTTTCTCATGGAAATAAAAGGCAACCGTATTCACCGATGGCTCAATGATAGCGATTAAACTACCTAGTAAAAAATCTCCAGTTAAAGCAAAAGCAAGTAACGTTGCGATACTGAAGTGGATAACTGCAAAAGTAATTGTTTTGATCATAGCGTGTGCCCCGTAATATGTTCTCTGTTTTGTGATGCTATTATTGATAATTATTATCATTAAGTAAAATGGGAAGATTCTATTTGTTTGATAGCTTATTTCGATTGAAATTTGTTTCTTGATAGTTTTTTTGTTTTTGTTTGGTGTTTGTAGTTTGATATTACGGTTTTAAGTACGCAGCGTTCTTTTTATTTTTTAGAATCAAAGGCTATTTATGTTAAGCATAAAAGATACTGTTTTCTGTCATAGCAAAGCATTTAATCCTGTTAATACCTCATTGTTTTAACAAGTGGTTACTTTTGATACAGAACCGATCTTAGTAGATCAAAATAGTTAATATACAATATTTTTAATTTACAATGTCTAGGGCAGCGTCTTTTGTTAATTATGATGGCTTGTGAAAAGCGCTTTGTCATTAAGGTGTCGTGAGGATACTTTAGCCCTTTAACTTATAAAAAGGTTTTATTAATCAATCACAACGGATGGTATTAGATGACTCAAGTTATTAAATTTTTAAGCCTATTTTTATTGGCTTTTAGTATGAATACTTTTGCACAAGATAAACAATGTATGGAAGTTAGCCTGACTGGTACCCTCGGTGGTCCAGATGTTTATAAAGGACTTGCTGGTGCAGGCACTTTAGTGAAGGTAGGGACAATCAATAATGGTTGTAGTGATATTTTATTACAATTTGATGCTGGTAGAGGGACTGCATTAAGACTTGCAGAACTTGATGTGCACCCCAATATGCTCGATGCCGTCTTTCTGACGCATTTACATTCTGACCATACTGTTGGGTTAATCGATATTGCACAAACTCGCTGGCACAGTTTTTCGAAAAAACTTGATTTAGTCTGTAGTGAAGATGTAGAAGCTAATGGTGTATTTGCTCGCGTAATGAGTTGCGAACAATTTGCTATTCATATTGCTGATGCAGCGTTATTTGCAGGTGAAATTACACAGAGAATATCTGAAAGTAAAAAGCGTAATAAGAATGGCCCTAATGATTTGATTAATTTTATGCCTGTTGCATTACCATTAGCCAATAAACCTAAAGTCGTATGGCAGTCTGGTGAAATTATTGTGACTGCAATTACTTCCTCACATATTCCTGGTAATTTATCTTATCGAGTTGATTCTCCAGCCGGTTCTGTCGTTATTGGCGGAGATGCAGGTAATGATAAGTTAACACCTCCACGCATTAGTTCGACTTCAAAAAATGTTGAATTATTGTCTAAAGATGTTGATATTTTAGTACACTCCACCATTCATCCATATATTGGCCCTATCTATGGTAGTACTTTTCCTACACCAATCTTTTATCGACAAAGCACCTCAACGGATCTCGGAGCATTAGCTAAACGAGCTAATGTTAGTCATTTAATGTTAACGCATTTAGTTCCAGCTATTGGAGCTGAAAAATTAGGGCCACATACTGTCCCTGGTGGCGCCTTAAGTGAAAAAGATTACTTAAAATCTACACGAGAAAGTGGTTACCAAGGGAAAATTTATGTTGGCAAAGATTTAATGACAGTGAGGTTGCTGCAATAAGTCAGTTTAGTTGATTCTGTTTTATGATGATTGTGGCTTGAGAAAGCGATTGGTTAACATACTTTATAATGCTGATGAAGCCATAATAAGTAAGAAAAACTATAAGTGCTTTCGCACTAGTTGCCGTGGTCAAATCAAGTTTATTTAATAATGAGAGTGACATGAACAAAACTATGGCCTACAAAGTAATACTTCTCGCTATGTTATGTTTGTCTATTAACGTATCTGCTACAAATGCAAAGGTAGACTCTCGTGAATATAAAATATTATTAAACCCGAGCTTATTTACTGGTGATGAATCAGTCAGAATAAGTAAAATAAGCGATTACTGGAAAGTATTGAAAAGCCTGATTGAAAAGGGCGCTTTAAAATCCGAGGCATCAGGTTATTTAAGCCTAGACAAAAGCAGGACTGTTTCATTTTATGATGTTCAAGGCAGTTGTGACTTACTTAATGCGGGTTATAGTTTTCGAGAAAGAGTTGAAAATGGCAAACGTAAAGTCACCTTGAAGTTTCGTAGCGCAGATCAATTGCTTGCTAGCGCACAAGATCTTCGCGGAACAAAGTCTAAGGCTAAAAGTAAATTTGAAGAGGATGTTGCAGTGCCTTTCATCAGTACCTATTCATCTTCAACTACACAAAAAATTGGAAATAGTAAAAACTTGAATAAAATGAATGATCCTATCGGTTTATATCCAGGCTTAAAAAATAAACACTTTGATGAAAACCTAGCGATTGAGAAAGTGAGTGATTTAACTATCAATGAGTATGTTTATAAAAGTGCAAATATTGACATCGTTAATATAGCTGGCGTAATGGATACCGAGTTCTCGTTAAGCTTATGGTACAACGAGTCAGTAAGTACGACACAAGCAATCGTTGTTGAAATCTCTTTTAAATCTGACAATGAGCATGAAAAACTTAATAAAAATGATAGTCGCAATATTAGTAATAACAGCAGTAGCAATAGCAGTAATGAAGCCAATCATGCAAAAGAGCTCTTTATGGTTATGCAAGAAAATCCACTTTTAGCCAAGTGGAATTCAACTGACTCATTGAGTAAGACAGCGACTGTTTATCAATATGATAGTCGTTTTTGTAACTAAAATACTAAAACTCAATAGTTATACTAGCCACGCTAATTAATTGATCAATTTTACTGGTTAAAATAACTTATTGCTTCGTTGTAAATTTCGTATAAAGGAACAAGCATATAACATATTTTAGTTAATTCTCCGACAAACGATTAACGAAGTTAATCTTCGAAAGACCTCAATTTACGCCTTAAACTACGTCATTTGTCCTGCGTAAAATCTAGAACACTTATTTACTGTAATCAGTATTAAAGTGAAGTCAAAGTAACAGTAGCAAACGAACATTATCGATAGGGAGGTAGTCAGTCTATCAATAATTATTTACAGGGGAAATTTCCCCCAATAATTGTTTATAGAAGCTTAGGATTGTCTTTTTATTTTTTCTTTAACTGACTTCTGAAATTAATTGACGAACCTGTTCTGGGATTAATGGCCTCACTATACGCGATACTTCATTACCATTTTGTAAGATAATTAATGTCGGCCAAAGTTTTACCTTGAAGGCTCTTCCCAATCGCTTACTTTTTCCATCATAAATTTTAATATGAGACAATTTTGAGTGTTCATTCAATACTTCTTTAACAGCTGAATGTGCCGCCTGACAGTGCACACACCAAGGTGCACCAAACTCAAGCAGCACATTGCCGTGTAACTCACTTATTTGTTTGAATGAAACTGTTTCTTCTTCGTAATCAGTTTTAAAGCCAATATCATTGTTTTCCATTTTATTTACTCCACGCGATGAATTACATGAATAGTCGCTAAACGCTTTCTTCACTCATAAAATATCTCACTAGATTGAAATAATACAGTCGGTAGTGTCTAAAATTACTTCTACCGCTGATAAATTTAGGTGTAATACCAATCACACTAATTAACTGATCTATTTTACTGGTTAAAATAACTTATTTCTTCGTTGTAAATTTCGTAAAGGGAACAACCATTTAGCTCAATTTACGCCTTAAACTAAGTCATTTTTCCTGCGCAAAATTTAGATCACTTATTTAATGTAATCGGTATAACACGGGCAACTTACGTATAACAGGAGGAAGTTTACTTATAAGACCGATCACATTAAATACGTTATTTTAACCAGTAAAGTAGATCAGTTAATTTATTGATAATAGAAGAAACGACAAAGAAGGTATGTATTTTAGATCATGCTGAAAGGTTAGAGTTGTTGTATATTTCAGTGCTAAGTCATTTTCCAATAACTCGTTATCGCTTTATACAAAACCAATTAAACTATACAAAACCAATGGCACTGTACTAAATAAAAAATGAATGAGATTATGTTTGATTTTTTGATATTTAAATTATTTGTACTTCAGTTTTAATGTTCAAGTTGTCGATGTTTAGTATGATTTATCATCATACTCGCTTTTATTATCTAGAACTAAGGTTAAATAATAAAATTTATTGTCCTTGATAAATAACAGTTTTTACAAACTCAGACAGTTATTTATCAAGGACTCAATTTCAATAAAATAAATACTTAATATTTAAATTGTTCCAATAACTTGTTTAATTCATTCACATTGGTTTTAAGTGTTTGTCCCGTTGTATGTACCATCATAATATTGTCTTTGTTTGAGTGAGATACAGACGATATATTAACAATGCTTTCTTCGATTTCTGACATTACTTGGTTTTGCTCTGCTGTTGCAGTGGCAATTTGTGCATTCATTTGATTAATATTTTTCATGTTCTCAGCAATGACACCAAATGAGAGCGTTAATGCTTCAACTTTACTATGTGAGTTGGTTGCGTTATCTCGGCTAACAGTAAATACATTGATAACCTCTTCAACGTTTTCACGTAAACGGTTTACTATTGTTTGAATATTTTGTGCTGATTCTTGAGAACGACCTGCAAGTGAACGCACTTCATCAGCAACAACAGCAAAGCCTCGGCCACTTTCACCTGCACGAGCAGCTTCGATAGCTGCGTTAAGTGCTAATAAGTTCGTTTGTTCTGAAATGCCAGAAATAGCATCTAACATAGCTCCAATGTTAGCACTATCATCACCTAACCTTTTGACCACATCTTCTGCTGAGCTCATCTTACTGGCTAACTCTGCCATTTGCACTGTAGTCGAAGTACAAATGTCCATACCTGTAGTAATGTGTTCGTTAACCGCTTCTGTTTCATTAGAAGCTTCAATCGTGAACTGAGATACTTCCTCTGATGTAGCTGTTAATTGATTAATGGCCGCTGCAGTTTGGTCGGTTTCTTTAACTTGCATTTCCATTGCACTGTGTGTTTTTTGAGCAGAGTTTTGTAATGAATCTGATGTATTACTCAGATCTTTCATCGTTTCACTTACTGCTTCAATCACAGTCTGTGTCTTTTTAATAAAACTATTAATATGATGTGCCGTAATACCTAATTCATCATTTTTAGATTCATTTAATCGTTTGGTTAAATCGCCTTCTCCATTGGCCAAATCATCTGCCATATTAGTCATGACATCTAATGGTTTTAATAAACCACGGCTGGTCATGATATATAACAAGATTAATACCAATAAAAATATACCAGATAATAAATAAATAGAGGTTTGAATAAGTGCTGAATCACTGGTTTGCTTGTTAAGATTTTCCTGTGAATTCAACTTGGCTATTTCCATAACACTTTCGACTTGGTCTGTAATCGCGGCGGCAGCATCGTCGAACTCAGGCATTATTTTATTACCGCCATTTGGACCTTCTTCAATATAAGCATTCGCCATCCGCTTACCTGTTGCAAAATAATTATTAAGTGTTGGTAGCATCTTTTGATAGAACTGCGCATTGCTGTCATCTAATAACGTTAATTCAGATAATAACTTTACTGCAATCTGATAATTTTCCTCAGCGACTTCTATACCATCGTTGAGACCATCTTGTGCTCTGGTTGCACTGATATCTGTTAGCCATTGTTGAACCTGAATAACGGCTATCTTTAATTCATAATTTTTGAAAAGGATAGGTTCAATCGTTTCACCTATGAGAATGGAGGCTTTATGAATGCGATTACTTTGATAAATCATAAATGCAGATTGAATAAACAATACTGTTATTAAGCAAAACAAAGCTAAATACATTTTTTTTCTTATCGTCATCATAATTCTCATTAAGTTAGTTTTGTTATTGTCAAATATAGAGTTATTCAACATTTTGAGTTTGAGGTTTTTTTAAATAACCTTTCAAATAACAATATATGTTATATGGTTACTACTAAAGTAGTAACATTTTTGATTATTGCAATTAAATTAAGTTAAAACTGTGTTTATTTACATAAAGTTAAATAAAACTTACTAACGGTTGTAAATGTTAATTGACTTTAATTTATAAGTTATCTTCTAAATAGACTTGTAGAGATCTATAACTTCTCGACTATGATTCAATTTAATCAGCCATAACTAGTCTTTTAATTACCTTTTATTACAGCCATATTTTTGCTTTATGAAGGTGACTTTGAAAATATAGTTGATGTTTTTTTTGGTTTTCATGCTCTTTTAAATCATTTTATATTTTTTACTTAATACTGATTATATGAGCAGTACGACAAGGCTTCTCTTTTAACATTATTACTGTTTTACCGTTATTACAACGTTGCACCACATCACTAACTCTATTATCGTAGTTGCCTAATATGATTAAATTTAACGTTCAGATTTGTACTCTTTCACGCAGATATCTCAGATTTTTCGAGAATCGAGAATCGATAAACGTTAATCCACAAGGTGATGTTCATGACAATATTAATTATTCTAGGGATGTTATTTTTAGCTTTGGTATTGATGGTGGTTTTAGGTGAGCGCTTTGCCAAGCCAATCGATCAGCAACAACAAGCTAAATACAGTAAAATATTACCTATATTGGTTTTTATCATGTTGATCGTTGCCTTAATAAAAGCAGTCGTTGAAAATGGGGGCTTTTAAATAAGCCATATTTTTAAACTCTATTTCTAAACTACATATTTCTAAACTACATCTAAAAAGAGAAATGACTTTTTTGTCTTATAAAAATAAAGTGATCAGCTAAATTAAATATAATTATAAGTCAAACATCTGCATTTACTGCAATTTTCTACTTAAAAGGTATGTCTTATATGTACTCGGTTACAGCATTTTAGTGTAATGATTCAATTGAATTAAAGGAATAAAAATGAAAGTAACATGTCCAGGCTGCCAAGCAAAAATTAACGTTAAAGATATCAAGAACATTAAGAAGAAGGGACTGCAAGTAGAAAAGCAATGTCCTTCCTGTCATGTTTGGTTTAGTTTAAATACAACACTCTCATTTATGAAAATGTTAGGAGTATCGTTATTACTCATCACCAGTTTACTCAACCTGTCTGGTACTAATAGTGAATATAGTTTGTTATTTTCAAGTCTTGGTTTTGTGGGCATTGTCATAGCACTATTAATCACTTTCTTTGGTAAAAATGAAATAGTAGCTAAGCAAAAAAATTAACCTTGTTGTTTATTAAGTCATGCTAATTACACTAATTAAATTCAAATCTGGATGCTAAGCACCTCTATTGTTTAATGCCATCTATAATAATAAAAGCCAAAAATACTGATATTAAATCATATTTTGGAGTTAGCATCTTGATTGCATTAATAAAGTTTATGCATCGGTTATTTATGAGTTATTGGATTACTATAAATATTAATGATAATTGTTATCATTTTTATTGATCCGCTTCGTTTTAATTGTTATGTTATAACATAACTGTGAAATGGAGAGTTAACAATGAAAGAAAATATCCATCCTAATTACCAAAAAGTTGTGTTTCATGACACGGCAGAAGACGTTTATTTTGTTATAGGATCAACCTTACAAACCGATAGAACGATAGAGCATGAAGGGAAAATTTATCCTTATTTACCTATCGATGTATCGAGCGCATCACATCCTCAATACACAGGTAAACAACGTGCCGCTAAGCAGGAAGGGCAAATTGCTAAGTTTAATAATCGTTTTGGAAGCCTTAGGAGCAAGTAATGAAGGTATTGAGTTCTTTAAAAAGTGCCAAAACACGTAGTTCAGATTGCCAAGTAGTGAAACGACGTGGGCGTACCTATGTCATTTGTAAATCGAATCCGAGATTTAAGGCTGTACAAGGTATGAAGAAAAAACGTTGATCGACTGACCGTTCGCTATTCTCTTATTTATTGCATTCGTTCAAAGGTAGCTAACGATTAACTCATTAACTCATTAACTTATTTCATTTTCTAAAGTTAATGAGTTAACGGGAAAGTTTTCAAGCTGTCTCTTTTTTAATCTTTAAAAATGGGGGTTAAATAGTCATTGCCAAGCTGGCTCATTTGTCGCTCAATCCACATCACCCTTTGGCTAAGCGTTGCAGTCAAATTGCGAGGATCCCGTGTTTTGGGACTCGGTAATAACACCGCTAATTGTGCTGTTTGATGTTTAGTAAGATAACGTGCCGATTTATCAAAATAATGTTGGCTAGCTGCTTCGACACCATAAATACCTTTACCAAACTCCGCCACATTTAAATACACTTCTAAAATACGTTGCTTACCCCAAATCGCTTCCAGGCTAAGCGCTAAAGTAGCTTCCAGTGCTTTACGCATAAAACTTCGGCCAGACCAAAGGAAAATATTCTTCGCCGTTTGTTGAGTAATAGTGCTTGCACCACGAAGGCCGTCACCATCACTGTATTGTTCAACGGCATTAATTATAGCTGTAAAATCAACACCAAAGTGTTCTGGAAAGCGTTGGTCTTCAGAGGCCACAACAGCCAAAGGCATATACGAGGGTAGTTTATCGATACTGATCCATTTTTGAGTTACTGGATAAGAGCTTTGCAACATAAATGCCGTTGTCGGTAATGGCACAAAGCGAAACATCAGTAAAATCAGACCAACAAACAACATCAATACTACCAATATACGCCATACCTTCGACCATATTTTACTCAAAAAACTAGATTTACGCTTTGCCATTCATTGTCTCTAATTGGGGTTAGCGAGGCGGTAAAATTTGATAGCCTCGATGTCAATTCTCATCATTAAATGGGTATTAATGATTTCATTAAATAATTAATTTAAAAGTGTCCTTTTATCTATTTGAAAGGGACAGCCGTTAATAATGCCATATTTCTAATATTTTATCTCTATCATTGAGGATAGTGCATATTGAATAGATTAAAGCTAAAGCTTATAAACGTTTATTTTTGATACTAAACGCTTATTAAGTCAATACTGTCGTATCGGTCGGTTGTATTTAATTTTTGGGTTACTTAGTATTGTTACTTACTTTTTATCCACCGGGTTTTTAATAATATGAAAAATAGTTTATTAATAGGTATTACTCTGGCTTTTGTCGTTTCTTGTAAAAGTACTCCCACTAACGTCACGGACGATCCGAGTGTAGCGTATTCACCTATTGTAGTTGATCAATCAAAAGCTATTTCCTTATTTAATGGAAAAGACTTAAGTGGTTGGAAAATACATGGCACTGAACAATGGTATGTAGAAGATGGATTATTAGTTTGTGAAAACGGCGTTGATAATACATTTGGCTATTTAACCACCATTAAGCACTACAAAGATTTTGAATTGACCTTAGAGTATAAACAGGAAAAAAGAGGAAACAGCGGTATCTTCGTACGTTCAACTGTTGAGGGTAATAAAGCGACCGGCTGGCAAGTTGAGATTGCGCCGCCAGGACATTATGCTGGTGGAATTAATGCATATAAAAGAGGGTGGTTAGCTAAACCTAGTTCTTCAAAAGATGCCGTGATTAAAATGGGGGAGTGGAATAAAATGAAAGTTCAGGTAAAAGGTGGCTTAATTATTTCATGGTTGAATGGCACTCAAATGGCCACTGTTAATGATTCTGAAATAAGTCAAAGTGAAGGAGGGGTTTCATTACAGATTCATGGTGAGAATAAAACAAAAATAAAATGGCGTAATATTAGATTGGTTGAGTTATAAGTTATAGGGTTAATTTTGTCTTTACTCATAAACTATGCTGTTATGTTATAAAGTAAAGGCATTGATTGATTTAGAAAAACTTAACGAACGGAAGAGTGCCGTTATTTTTAATGTTGATTCGTCTACGCTCATCCTGTCAGTTTTATTGTTGTTAGCTTTGGTTTCACTCTATCTGCGAACATCTTTTTCTTAACAGAAGAAAAAACTGGCCATCGAATCACTTTTATATCCAATTCATTCATTTTAAATGTAGCGTTTCGAACGTGTACCCCTCTCCATGCACTAGCCTCAACTAATCCAAATATCCTGTTTGACTTTATTAAAATAAATGAACTGATTAGAAATGCTCAATAGTGTGAGAATTGTAGACATATTGAGTAATACCAAAAGAATTAATAAGGTTTTATTGTTAACTTAACGGAAAAAAGCAAGCTTTGATCCCTTGAGCATATTGATTAAAGTTACACTGGTTGTTAATTTCCTTTGATTATAATTGTTAAGCCTTCGATTCTCATGTATTCAATTTGAAAATAGTAGGTAGTTTATTCGCAGGTAATAATGCGAGTAGCATGCCGACCAATGAACATAGACCTCCTACAATATGAAACCAGTAGATTGACTCGTCAAGAAAGATAATGGCTAATATTGCACCGAATAACGGCATTAAAGTGATTGATAATGAAGCGCTTTCTGGGCCAAGACGTACTACGCCATTTGTCCAAAATATGTAAGCAAGTATTGACGGGAAAACCCATAGATAAGCAAATAAACTTAGGTGTTCCAATGAGGGTAAATAAAACTTAAAAAATACCGCTTCAATAGCATAACCAATCATTAAAAAAGGGAGTCCAAGCATAACTAATAGATACAGCACCGTTATAGCCGGCAATTTAAGTGACATTTTTTTTAATAGCACTGTAAATAATGCCCAAACCACTACAGCAGTAATCATAAACAGGTCACCTTGACTAAATTTAAGGCTCAATAAATGTGGTAAATATCCTTTTGTTAAAATTAATAAAACACCCAGTATTGATATCGCCATACCAATCGACTGCATTAAACGTGGGCGATTACCTAGTACTCGCCACGCAATCAATAATGTCGCAATCGGTATTAGTGTATTAATTAGCGTAATGTTAACGGCTGTTGTAAAGTTTGCAGCCACATAAAGCAAACTGTTATAAAGCGCGATACTTAATATCGCCAGCCCAGATAAAGGTAATAAGTGAGGGCGAATGGTTGGCCAACTTTTAATCACACGCGGTAGGGCAAAAGGTGTTAGTAATATAAATGCACCAATCCAACGGAACAAGTTCATGGCAATAGGGGCTACTTCAGGCATAAAACCACGCGCTAGAATGGCATTAATAGCCCAAAATAAATTAGTCATCAACAAGCCTAAAAAAGCCATCCATAATATACGATTGTTCGTTGATGTTGAGTCAGCCGTCACTGTGTTAGTCAATGTTCTCTCCATAGGATTGTTTGATAAAAGCTTTTCATACTAATTGTTTAAAGAAATAAAAGACATGAATTAAATGTTTAACCTTAGATTTAGGGAAGGTTCACCATTAATAAATAAGTAATTTTAATTATCAGTTTAATTATCAGAGTATGAAAATAGTTTAACTTTGGAGTTAAATGTTAATGGAGGAGCGGTTTTTATTATTTTGTTCTATTATCGGTTCTATTTATTGATTACATCTTGAAAAGATCATCTGCTTTAAGCTAGTTTTAAAAAAGTAAAAGTAAAAGAAAATGATCTTGTCTATTTTTTAAATGAAATTGATCAATTAATTATTCAGTTTTCTTTTCTTTGTTGCTAGTTGAAACTCCAAAAGGTAAATAAACGGGACACCAACCCAGCAGAGCGGTAAGCATTAGCACTACACCAATTGCGCCCCACCAACTTAAATACCATAAACCTATACCAATAAGTACCGCTCCGACAATAATACGCAGCGTACGATCAATACCACCTACATTTTCTTTTATCATCTTAAATTCCTATTGCTTCTAATCATAATTAAGTTAGAAAATAGCTCTAACGTAAGATATTTACAGGATTATAGAATTAAAAACATCAACGAATAGTTAATTTTTTGATGCAAATCTAGTTATATTTTAATAATCAAAATATTGTTCAGAAACTGGTGATTTTGGCGTTATAAATGCCTCTCTTTTTTGATGAGTTATTTTATATAGGTTGAACGGTAGCCTGGCCGTTTTTCGCATTGCTACTTAAAAGTCTATGGGGGGCCAGGTTTGATGCATTCCTGTCATTGCTTTAATGGCAGATCAAATGGTTTATTTCTAAGATGAAAATGTATGGGGGTCAAGTTTTGGTATCCTTGGTATTTCGTAAAATACGACTATTTTTAAAGGTTAATTACTTTAATTTCATTCTTATTCAGCGCTAGTTGGCAATTAACCATAAATTGATTTAATAAATAATCATTTTTAACTTACACTAAATGGGTATTATTTTTTAGCCACTTATAAAATGAGAGTGATATGTTTCTTCCAAATGATGTACTGGCGCGTAATAACGTCAAAGTAATTGGTAATGGGTCTAAAACATTAATGCTGGCACATGGCTTTGGTTGCGATCAAAATATGTGGCGCTTTATGACGCCTGCACTTGAACAACAATTTAAAATTGTGCTCTTTGATTATGTCGGATCAGGCAGTTCTGATTTGTCTCAATATGATAAAGAGCGCTATAGTCGTCTTGAAGGTTATGCGCATGACATCGTAGAAATAGGTGAGGCGTTACAACTCTCTGATATTATTTTTATTGGGCACTCTGTTAGTAGCATTATTGGTAGTCTTGCAAGTATAGAAGCACCCAAACTTTTTTCAAAAATGATCATGATTTGTCCTTCTCCTTGTTTTTTAAACTTCCCCCCTGATTATTTAGGTGGGTTTGAAAAACAAGATTTACAAGAATTATTAAATTTGATGGATAAAAACTATATTGGATGGGCAAACTATTTAGCGCCATTAGTCATGGGTGACAATAATCCAAGTGAACTTACTGGTGAACTTTCTAGTAGTTTCTGTTCTACAGACCCTGTTGTTGCAAAGGGTTTTGCTAAAGCCACTTTCTTGTCTGATTATCGACATATATTAAAAGAAGTGAAACAACCTACATTAATATTTCAAAGTAAAAACGATTCATTAGCTTCCCCTGAAATAGGGAAGTTTATCAATCAAAACATAACCAATAGTGAACTTGAATTGGTAGAGGCTGATGGGCATTGTTTACATATGACTCACCCTGACCAAGTTACAAACACTATCTTTAAATATTTAAATAAATAATGAAAGACAAGCAAATCAATACTGCTTCGTCTATCTCAACCTATACATTAAATAACTTTCCCAATGGTGTCTTTATCACTAATACATCAAAAGAAATTGTTTATTGTAATGATTACTTTTCGACAGAGTTGGGGTGGGAACCTGGTGAGCTGATTGGAAAAAGTGTAGACATTATTTTTACGCTAGCTTCTAAGGTTTTTTACCAAACTTATTTAATTCCAACACTCTTACACGAAAAAATTTGTGAAGAAATGCAATTAACCATGATCAATGGAAAGGGCATTCGCATTCCAATCACAGTTAACGTTAAAAGTGATAACGCCGGTCTAATCTACTGGAGTTTTTTTAACGCATCAAAACGTGATAAATTATACGAAGAGTTAATTCAAGCTAGAGAAACACTTGAACAACAAGCGGAGCAGTTAAAACTACTTGCATCAACAGATGAATTAACCACTTTACTAAATAGAAGAGAAATGAAGTATAGAAGTATTCTAGCGATTGAACTAGCAGCAAGATCTCACTATTCCGTTGCACTAATACAACTTGATATCGACCACTTTAAAAAAGTAAATGATATGTATGGACATCCCGAAGGTGATCGTGTTTTAAAAGAACTCGGGATACGATTAAAAGAATTTGCACGAAAAACAGATTTAGTTTCTCGCTTTGGTGGTGAAGAGTTTTTGATTCTACTACCCGATACCAATAAACAAGATGCGATACTGTTTTGCCAGCGTTTACACCAATTAATAGGGGAAATTAAAGCTGGGGATTATTACACCAAAGCCAGTATAGGGCTCACGATTAGCAGGCCTGACAGTATATTTAAAACACTTTATACTGAAGTTGATAATGCATTATATAAAGCCAAAGAGTCGGGCCGAAATAGAACAGAACTTTACAACAAAACGTATAAAAAACCTTAACTACGCGATCTAATTTTTTATTAAAATAGGCCTCGTTACTTTACCTTTATAAAGGTTGATTAAACTCCCTCAATAGAGCTGAAGCAACTCCAAACTAACACCTAGAGCCGTTTCTTACACTTCAACATATTATTAAGCACATATAGCTTGTTCAATTTCGTACTCTGCATTTTTAGCTTTTTTGCCCCATGCTTTTTCATGAAAAAAGTAAGCAAAAGAGTTGATTGCTGGCTCAATGGTTGCCATTAGTCCACCTATAAAAGCATCACCGGTTAAAGCATAAGTAACAGCAAAAGCAACATTAAAGTGAATGATTGCAAAGCTTACTGTTTTTACCTTGGTCATTGACTCTCGCTTTTTAAGGAAAGGCAGTTGTTGCCAAGCTTTTTCATGAAAGTAAAAAGCAACGGTATTGATTGATGGCTCGATAACAGCGATCAAACTACCTAATAAAAAATTACCCGTTAAAGTGAAAGCAACGAGGGTTGCGATGCTGAAGTGAATAACTGCAAAAGTAATTGTTTTGGTCATTGTCTGTTCCTTGTAATAGATTCTCTGTTTTGTGTGGTCATTATTGATAATTATTATCATTAAGTAAAATGGGAAGTTTCTATTCTATTGATAGGTTTTGTGGTGTTAATTTAATTATTTTGATAGGATTTTCGTTTTGATAAAATTTCAGTTAGTTAGGGCGTGTTGATCTTTGGTGCTCAATAATTACTCTGCATGCATAGGGAGCCACATAATAGTGAATGCTAAAGCAACCATGCTTGCATAATTTTGTTCTAATTT
>NZ_JBAKBA010000020.1:0-78234 GCF_038155225.1 Psychromonas arctica
CTACGTCCCCTCTCCCCGTTGAGTTTTTCTGAATTAATGATTACCTTCAAGCAAGGTAAGGCATGGAGCGATTTATGCGACAGCATAATTATATGAGCGGGCTAAGCTCTACGTGCCCTTTACCGTTGCTAGCTCAGTTCGCCACATGGACGTGGCGTACGCCAAAAGTGCTAAACAGCCATTCATTGAAATAAGCAATATCAAATAGTTACAATAAAAACATTGCTCAATATAGCTACGTCCCCTCTCCCCGTTGAGTTTTTCTGAATTAATGATTACCTTCAAGCAAGCTAAGGCATGGAGCGATTTATGCGACAGCATAATTATATGAGCCGGCTAAGCTCTGCGTGCCCTTTGCCGTTCCTAGCTCAGTTTGCCACATGGACGTGGCGTATGAGCGGTGCATTAAGAAGGTAGTCATTAATTCAGATAAAAAAACGAATTAGGGCGAGTTTCTTTTGACTCTGTTTTCTTTGTTCGCAGTAACAATAATCGACACAAGAGCGATAATAAGTTGAGATAAAGCTTTAATCGATTTTGGTATCACTTTACTTTTTTTGAATTCAATTCAATTTTTATACAAGTTTATTTGTTTTTAAATCATACCCTACTGGAGTATACTTTGATCTATAAAACTAAGGTTTTTGTTTCTTTAACAAAAAAAGAAGCTTTATCTGATAATGATCTTATTAATGCCTGTCAAGAAATGAGCCAAGGACTTTTTGATGCAGACTTAGGTGGTAGTGTTTATAAAAAACGCATTGCTGCTGGCAATAAAGGAAAAAGTGCCGGCTATCGAACCATTATTGGAGCGGTTATCAACGATAAATATTTTTTCTTATATGCCTTTGCCAAGAGTGACAAAGCGAATATTAATTCTAAAGAGAAATTAGCACTAAAAGAGTTAGCTAAAGAATTTCTAGGGTTTGATCAGAATGAGCTAAACCAACTTGTAAATGATGGCGAACTTATTAAGGTAGAAAACAATGAGTGATATTTTAAAAGCAGTACATAAAACAGCTAAAGGCCTACAAAAATCTGGTGCGATAGATAAAACGACTATGCGTAAGTTTGATGCACTTTGTTTAACTAGTGTGCATGAGTTTACGCCAGATCAAGTTCGAGCTCTTAGACTTAAAAATAAACTTTCTCAACCCGTATTTGCTCGTTATTTTAATGTGAGTGATAAATTAGTAAAAAAATGGGAACAAGGAGACAGCAAACCAAGAGGTGCCGCATTAAAAATGCTATCACTCGCTGAAAAAAAAGGCCTTGATATAATCGCTTGATCGGACTCAATCTGAAAAAATAGAAAAAATCAGGTCTGATCTTGCCTTTTGCCTATAAAACCCACCGCCTCATAGAAAAATAATAAAGTCATTTGAGCAAGTTAACCAAGCGGAGGTTTTAGCTATAGTGCTAGTAATAATGCAGGCCTTATTCCAACAAAGTTTAGAGACTAATTTACATGTTAAATCTATTAATTTAATCATAACCCTCCGCATTCTGGTGTGATGTTAACTAGCCTTTATAAATTTAATTATTTAATAAATTTGTGATTAAAAAATAATTAAAGAGTAAGCTTAATAGTATGTTTAATACTGTTTATACTTTTATTCTTAGGTCGTTTTATGGAATTCAAAGATTATTATAAAATACTCGGAGTCAGCAAAGATGCTGATGTTAAAGATATTAAAGTAGCCTACCGAAAACTTGCCCGACAATACCACCCTGACTTACATCCAGGAGAAGGTGGGGGTGACAAATTTAAAGAAATCGCTGAAGCTTATGAAGTATTAAAGGATGCTGATAGAAGAGCAAAGTTTGATGAATTGCTTGAATATGGAGATCAATCAAGCCAAGGGTTTCAGCCTCCACCTGGATGGCAACAAAACCATCAGACTTCTCAAGGGGATCCTTCAGCCGATCAGGACTTCTCAGATTTTTTTAATTCCATCTTTAATGGTGGACTTGATCAATCTCACTTTAATGGTAGAGCTCAACCACATCACGCTAGGGGCCAAGATGTTGAAACAGAATTGGCTATTTCATTACAAGAAACACTACATCAACAAATTAAAATGGTTCACTATCAATTGCCTGTTTTCGAAGATGGAAAAGTACGCCAGATTAAAAAACAATTAAATATAAAAATACCGCAAGGTGTTATTAATGGTGAGCGTATTCGTCTTAAAGGCCAAGGAAAGCCGGGTTATGGTGGAGGTGAACCGGGTGACCTTTATTTACATATTCATGTAAACAGCCATCCCCTTTTTGATGTAAAAAAACATGATTTAATATTAACCTTGCCACTTGCTCCTTGGGAGGCGGCACTGGGAACTAAAGTTACCGTTCCGACACTCGATGGCAAAGTAACGTTGACGATAGCCGCGAATACTCAATCGGGTAAAAAATTGCGTGTTAAAGGTAAAGGCTTAAAAAGAAAAGGTAAGTTGGGCGATCTCTATGTCATCATTAATGTGATTATACCGCCTGTCAGCAATGATAAAGCAAACCAGTTATGGCAAGAGCTTGCAAAAAATTCAGCTTTTGACCCTCGGGTTTCATGGGGAGAATATTTATGATGCGCAGATTAACGGTCATTTCACTCAGTGAATTATGTCAATTAGAAAGAATTGAAAGCCATCATATTATTGAAATCGTTGAGAACGGTATTGTTAAGCCCATTGCTAATACGATCAGCGCGGACGCTACCGATAACAACAAAAAGCCTGATTGGGAGTTTGAAACGGCTAGTGTTTATTGGATAAAAAAAGCAGTACGGCTGCATCAAGATTTAGAAATTGACTGGCTTGCGGTGGCCTTGCTTATCGATTTAATTCAACAGAGAGATGCATTACAAAAAGAAAATGCATTTTTTAAACAACAGTTGAGCCGTTTTACTGAGTATTAATAATGCGAGAATAATAAACGAGAAGCTTTTAGCTCCTCGTTCCTTTTTATATTATTAATCAGCTGCTTAATAATTAGCTTTTTTAATAACTAGTTTTTTTAATAACTAGCTTTCTTCATAATCAGTTATATCGGCAGATTAAATATCAGAAAATAAGTAAGCTAACAGTAACAACCGCAGCTCACCTCCTCTTATGACACTTGGCTTTACCTAATTCGCCATACACATTAACATCAAAAAAGCATCGAAATAAAAAGTAGCGATTTAAATAAGCATCGATATAAAAACGATAGAATAAAAGGCTATAAAACACTGTTGAACGCGTTTCACCTTCCACCATTGAGCTTTACTAAACGGTGGAAGGAATGAACAATTAACAGATATGAAAAGTATGACAGAAAATAGTGTTCCTATTTTTTTAGTGCCTCAATCATGGCGCTAGTAACCAAGGTAATACCTTTTTCAGAGACTCGAAATCCTCTCGCAATGTCTTTTTCTCTGTCGTAGCCAATCGTTAACTCCGCAGGAATACGGCAATTAGCATCGACAATGACTTTAAATAATTTACAATTTTTACCGATATCACACTCAGGCATTAATACCGATTGTTCAATGACACTATGAGAATGGGTATGTACGCTCGAATATAATATCGACTTACGAATAGTGGAACCTGAAACAATACACCCACTAGCAACCGTTGAATCCAGTGCAGTCCCTCTGCGAGTGGCACTATCAAATATAAATTTAGCCGGCGGTAGCTGACTTTGGTAAGTAAAAATTGGCCATGTTCTGTCGTAGAGATCGAATTGAGGCTTGGGTTCTATTAATTCCATATTAGCCTCCCACAGTGCATCAATGGTCCCTACATCACGCCAATAAGGCGGTTTACTCGCGTCAGGGTCTTCGATCGGATAAGCAAAGATCGCATGCTGTTTAATAATAGAAGGAATAATATCTAAACCAAAATCATGGTTTGAAGTAGTATTGATTGCATCTTTATTTAACTGTTCAAATAGAAACTCTGTATTAAAAACATAATTACCCATCGATGCTAAACACACACCTGGCTTACTGGGCGTTTCTTTAGGGTTGGCTGGTTTTTCATTGAATGCGATCACTTTATTTGTTTCATCTACCGACATCACACCAAAACTACCCGCCGCCTCTTCGACGCTTACCTCAATACAACATACTGTCATATCCGCTTTATTCTCAACATGCTGTATCAGTAACTTACCATAATCCATACGGTAAACGTGGTCACCCGATAAAATTAATATGTATTTTGGTTTATGACTACGAATGATATCTATATTTTGATAAACCGCATCAGCGGTACCTGTATACCAATCGTTTAGCTTATGAGGCGATGCAGGAAGTACTTCCACAAATTCTGATAAATCAGCTTTAAAAGTCCCCCACCCGCGGTGAATATGGCTAATTAAAGAATGTGATTTATATTGTGTTGCAACACCGACACGACCGATACCTGAATTTAAACAATTAGAAAGAGGAAAGTCGATAATACGAAATGTACCGCCAAAGTAGACCGCTGGTTTAGCGCGGCGGTCAGTGAGCTCAAATAAACGACTCCCACGACCTCCGGCTAAAATGATTGCATAGGTGTCTTTACTTAAACTACTGATATATCGATCATCGTTGTTTAACATATGTCCTCCAGCTGATTTAAAGATTTTCACTGACACTATCATCCATCAAGCATAGATCATTTGGCGCTTAATTATTTAAACAAGCAAGCTTAATTTATGAACAATAGAAGGTCTATTGACTTGCATCAATGAAGAGAATAAAGGCGAATTGAATAGCGTTTTTATGGAGATTCTGAACAAGTAAATGATTAGAAAAAGAAGAGTCAGCAATGGCTTAAATCACAATAAATAATTCAAGTGCAAGCTACCTATACAACTAAAAGGCTAATACATGCGACTTATATAGTTTGGCTACCGTTATTACACCCAGAAAGGCTTATTCAAATAATGCATCACATTGGATACGTATCCAAAAATGATAAATGGGGTATAACACAACAGTAAAAGCACGGTCAGAAATTGTATTGGTCATCTTATAAATAATATTATAAAAGTAGGTTGAATATTGCCTTCCAAGCTATCAATAAACATGAGTATTAAATTTACTAGACGCAGTTTATTTATCCTTAAGGGCCTCCTCTAAAAAACGCACAAATACTTTTAGTTGGCTGGGAATAAACTTGGATTGGGGGTATTGCGCTACAATATCTCCTTGATAATTCCCTAACACTTTCCAATCAGACAGCAAGGGTATCAAGGCCTTTGATTTAACCTCATCAGCTACTGAGAAATCAGGAAACAATGCTAAACCAGTCCCCTGTAATACCGCTTCTTTACGAATTTCACTGTGATTAACAATGAAGGTCCCTTGTACATTGACTTCCACAATATCATTGAGGCTTTGCTTTGAGCTTATAGATGATGACAGTGCTGCTTGAAATTTCCATTCACGATCTTTTGGAATCTCCCCGAGTACGATGCAATTATGTTGAATCAATTCGTTGGGATGTGTTGGAGTCCCATGTTGTTTTAAATAGGCTGGCGTTGCACATAATAACTGCTTACAGCTAGATAGTTTTTTAGCGACAAGTCCTTCTATTGGGTTATCTGTGATACGTATAACTAAATCTACTTCATCACCGATGGGGTCTATCAGGTGGTCTGCCACTTTAAAGTGAAAAGATACTTTTGGGTAAAGCTTTACAAAATCCATCACCATCGGCATCAACACTTGTCGTGATAGTGCTTTAGGAGCGGCAATACGTAACGACCCTGTTATATCAGTTTCATTAGATTGCGCTGCTGAAACAGCCATTTTGGCGGAGGTCAGCATGTCTCGACATTGTATAAAAACTTGCTCTCCTGTTGAAGTTAGGCGCATTTTTCTAGTGGTTCTTTCTAGCAGTTTTTCTTCAATAGCCAATTCTAAACGAGCAAGGCTGCGGCTGATTGAGGATGGTGAAATACCCAGTGCTTGAGCGGCTTGAGATAAGCTACCAGATTCAACAACTTTGACAAAAATAGCCATTTCTGAAAGGAGAGGAATAAGTTTATTAATGTCCACAGCGCAATTATCCTTGCCATTTATTGGTATTGTTTCATATAAGTTAATTATTAATACTCTTCTTGTCAAAAATAATTATTAAGAAGAGCCGATATGAACGTACTAAGCACCCTCCTAAATACTGCCTTAAACACAGTAATAACCAACACTCTAAATAAGACTTCAAGCATAACTTTAGTCAGTCGCTTTCAAAGATTGCCGTTAACTGAAATGTTGCTGTTATTGGTCGCCATTTTTTGGGGAACAAGTTATGGCTTAACAAAAGAAGCACTTATTTTTACCAGCGTTTTATTGTTTATAGCAGTTCGATTCTCGTTAACCGGTCTTTGCATGGCACCTATCGTATTTAAAGAATACCGAGAAGGTAAAAATAAGGATTGGAAAGTGGCGATACCGAGCGGCATTATTTTATCCACTATTTTCTTGTGTGAGGTCTATGGGGTATCGCAAACATCGGCTTCAAATGCGGCTTTTTTGATTAGCTTATCGGTTATCTTAACCGCATTTTTTGAGCCTTTAATTAATAGAACCAAGATTCCATCATCGTTGTTACTGTTAGCAGTCACCTCTATTGTAGGCGTTTATTGTTTAACCAATTCAGGTCAATCAACCTTGTCACTTAATACTGGTGATTACTTCATATTGTCCGCCGCTGTTTTACGTGCGGTTATGGTGACGGTCACGAAACGTTTGTCTGAGGGAAAAGATATTACCACGTCTACCCTAACCGCTATCCAGGCATTTATTGTTGCTGTAAGCGCCCTTATATTATGTTTTATCACGCAACCTTTTGAAGCGGTCACATTACCAGCTAGCAGTCATTTTTGGTTGATAATGGTTTATCTCGTGTTGTGTTGTACGTTGTTTGCTTTTTATATTCAAAACTATGCAATAAGAAAGATATCACCGACGAAAGTATCTTTATTGATGGGCAGTGAGCCTTTATTTGGCGCTTTGTTTGCTGTTGTTTGGCTTAATGAATCACTTACGTTGTTACAGATGTTTGGCGGTGCGTTAATCCTTACAAGTGTATTAATAACGTCAGTCAAGGTGAGCAAATAAGTGTTAGTTATTATTAGCTATAAATAATTATCTATAAATAGCTTGTAATAAACAGTAGGAAATAAACTGTATAAATAGTAGATAAAAGTAGTTAGATATGAACAGGTAAAGATGGACCATTAAGGGTGATAAATCGAATAAATAATTAGCATTATATTGATAAGGTAATGCCTCTTAAATAGAGTTTATAAATAAGAGGCATTAAAAATTTGATTAGTTTAACGACGTAACAAGTTGAGTTTCTTTTTCTTGATTCGCTTTATGCTGACTGATCATGTCGTTTATAACTTGATGTACATCTTTACCTTCATAAAGGTATGACTGCTGTTCAACAAAACGCGGACCGTGACCACCATGGAAAAAAGAAGCACATCCGGTTGTTGCCAAAAGAACCACAGTTGCCATCAATAATGTTGCTTTTTTCATACCTTTTTGCATCAGTTTTTTCATAAAGTACTCCAATAAATTTAACGCTATTGCCTACTCTACAATAAGATTGTGCAAAAATTATGCAAAAATAGAAGGTAACCATAATTATTTATTAGCGAGTATATGTTTATTAATCAAGTACGTATCTATTAACCAAGTACGTATTTATTAACCAAGGACAGTGTTAACGACATTCTTAAATACACTCATACAGAAATAGAAATACATCCAGACATAAACACAGTTAAATGTAAGTAAAATAGAACGTAAATTTTAGGCAAAAAAAATCCGCACTTGTTAAATAAGTACGGATTTAAAATAGTGAGTGAGTTTTTATAGCAAGCTTAACTTATCCGACTATTGAGAGTCATTTAATGACTTAAGCGTAAACTGGGTGTTCACCACAGAATTTAGCAACTTTAACTTTAACTGCTTCAATTGTTGCAGCTAGTTTTTCTTCATCTTTAATTGCATCAAGCACGTCACAAATCCAAACAGCTAGTTCAGCAGCATCAGCAGTGTTTGCACCGCGACGAGTGAATGCTGGTGTACCGATACGTAGGCCAGATGTAACAAATGGAGAACGTGGATCGTTTGGTACAGAATTCATGTTTACAGTGATGTGAGCAAGACCTAGCGCAGCATCAGCTTCTTTACCTGTGATGTCTTGAGCAATCAAGTCAACTAGGAAAAGGTGGTTTTCAGTCCCATTAGATACGATTTTGTAACCGCGATCTTGGAAGACTTTAACCATTGATTTAGCGTTGTCTAACACGTTTTGTTGGTACACTTTAAACGCAGGTTCAGCACATTCTTTAAATGCTACTGCTTTAGCAGCGATAACGTGCATTAATGGACCACCTTGACCGCCTGGGAATACAGCTGAGTTTAATTTTTTCTCAAGTGCTGGATTCGCTTTAGCAAGGATAAGACCACCACGTGGGCCGCCTAATGTTTTATGCGTAGTTGTTGTTACAACGTCAGCAAATGGTACAGGGTTAGGGTAAAGACCCGCAGCCACAAGACCAGCAACGTGTGCCATGTCAACAAACAGGTAAGCACCTACTTTGTCAGCAATTTCACGGAATTTAGCCCAATCTACGATACCTGAGTATGCAGAGAAACCAGCAACAATCATTGTTGGTTTATGTTCAATCGCTAGACGCTCAACTTCAGCGTAATCTAAAACACCTGTATCTGGGTTGATACCGTATTGAACAGCATTGTAAACTTTACCAGAGAAGCTAACAGATGCACCATGCGTTAAGTGACCACCGTGAGCAAGACTCATACCTAAAACAGTATCGCCAGGTGCACATAATGCAGCGTAAACAGCACTGTTTGCTTGAGAACCAGCATGTGGTTGTACGTTTGCGTAGTCTGCACCAAATAAAGATTTAGCACGTTCGATTGCTAGAGACTCAGCAACGTCTACATATTCACAACCACCGTAGTAACGTTTACCAGGGTAACCTTCAGCGTATTTATTTGTTAATTGACTACCTTGTGCTTCCATAACACGTGGACTAGTGTAGTTTTCTGACGCAATAAGCTCAATGTGATCTTCTTGGCGTTGTACTTCATCAGTCATTGATTGCCATAATTCTGGATCGTAATCAGCAATATTCATATCTCGGTTAAACATGTGCATCTCCTGCTAGGAATTGTAAGTATAAGTCAATTTGATGTAGCGTATTTTACGCAATCTTTGTGCCATTGCATAGAGCAAATGATGTGAAATATATCTGAGATGAACGTGAAGAATAATAATGTGGAATAATAAAATAAGCAGATGAATGATTAATCAGCTAAATAATCAATCATTCACTGCCTTTTTAATTAAACTGCGACTTAAAAACCCAGTGAAAATACTGTGGAATTCAAGCTTTAAAACTACCTCTATACAATACGTTCTGGTAAAGGATTTTTTGCAGCACAAATAACAATAGCAATCGATTTTGAATTAGGTGTAAACGTAAAATCACCGTAATTAGCTAACGCCACTAATGGGTTGGCTTCAGGATAATAAGCAGCCGCATTACCCGTCGGAATATCATAAGCCAGTATTGTAAAATTAGTGACTTCTCTGACCACTTCATCTCCCCATAATGCTTCGATATCGACTTTATCGCCTGAGGTTAGCCCTAATGCAGTAATATCACTCTCATTCAATAAGATGATATTACGATCACCACTTAAACCACGGTATCTATCTTTAAATCCATAAATCGTTGTATTGTACTGATCATGAGAGCGCAGTGTTTGAAGCACAAAGATACGATTTTTAGTTAAGGCTCGTTGTGATGCTGACACAATGGAATCGGGTAAAGGTGAGCCATGGAATTGTGCTTTTTGATCATTTGTATTCCATATTCGTTGCCCTGCTGCATTACCTAGATAAAAACCGCCGGGTGCTTGCAAGCGTTGGTTCATATCAGAAAACCCTGGGATAGTTTGGCTAATATAATCGCGAATCAAATCATAGTTTTTAACCGTTTCCAGCCAATTAATAGGCGAACTTCCTAAGGTTGCTTGTGCTATGCCAGCTATAATCGCGGGCTCTGAACGCATTTGGCGAATATCACTTTTAATAACACCTTGAGAACTATGCACCATAGAGAATGAGTCTTCTACGGTAATTTTTTGAGACTTTCCTTGTTGTAAATCGATATCCGTACGGCCTAAACAAGGTAAAATTAATGCGGTTTTACCTGGGTATAAATGGGTTCGGTTTAGTTTAGTCGCGATATTAACCGTTAGATCACAGCGGCTCATAGCTTGACGTGTGATCTCAGAATCTGGCATAGCAGCCACAAAGTTTCCGCCTAAACCAATGAACACTTTACTGTCACCACGTAACATAGCTTCCACAGCTTGAACGGCATTATGCCCGTGCTCTGCTGGTGGTTTAAAGTTAAAGGTTTTTTCTATGTTATCTAACAGAACTGCATTAGGTTTTTCGTCAATCCCCATTGTGCGATCGCCCTGCACATTTGAGTGACCTCGAACAGGACATAAACCAGCGCCCTTTTTACCTATATTACCAAACAGTAATTGTAAGTTAGTCATTTCATTAATGGTTGGAACAGAATGTTTGTGTTGTGTAATACCCATTGCCCAAGTGAAAATAACGCGTTTTGATTGTTGATACACATCCGCAGCAGATTTTATTTGTTTTTTTGATAAACCTGACTGCGCAGTAATGTCAGACCAAGGTGTGGCATCCACTTGTTCTAAATAAGCATCTAAGCCGCTAGTGTGTTGTTCAATAAATTTAATGTTAAAGACACGGTCGCCATTTTCAAGTGCTTGGTTATGTCGTTTTAGTAAGACTTTGACCATACCGCGCACAGCAGCCATATCGCCGCCTAAATTAGGCGTAAAATATTGGCTAGTTAATTTGGTTTCTCCACCTAATACCATATGAGCTGGCGATTGTGGATTGGCAAAGCGCTCTAAACCACGCTCTTTTAAAGTATTAAAGGTCACAATATTCGCACCACGTTGAGCAGCATGACTTAAGGTATGCAACATACGCGGGTGGTTAGTCCCTGGGTTTTGACCAAAAACAAAAATAGCATCAGCGTGGTCGAAATCTTCCAGTGTAACTGTGCCTTTACCGACACCAATCGCTTGTTTCATAGCATAACCACTGGCTTCATGGCACATGTTTGAACAGTCTGGAAAATTATTAGTGCCAAATTTTCTAATCATTAACTGATATAAAAAAGCAGCTTCATTACTAGCACGGCCAGAGGTATAAAATTCAGCTTGATTAGGATCGGTTAAACCATTTAAATGCTTGGCAATTAATGCAAAAGCGTCATCCCAACTGATAGCCACGTATTTGTCTGTTTCTGCTTGGTAAACCATAGGATCAGATAGGCGACCTTGATCTTCTAAATAATAGTCACTTTGTTTACGTAATGCGGACACTGAATATTCGGCAAAGAATTCAGGCGTTAAACGACGTGATGTAGCTTCCCAATTAACTGCTTTTGCACCGTTTTCACAAAATTTGAAACGGTCTTTTTTGCTGTCTTCACCCCAAGCACAACCTGGGCAATCGAACCCATGGTCTTGATTGGTTTTCATTAAATTTAATATGTTTTTAGCGACGTTCTCACTATGTAATAAATGTTTAGCTGTACTGGCTAGTGAACCCCATCCACCAGCTGCTGCAGTATATTTTTTAACCGTCATAATGCCTACCTATGAGTTGTAATGATGCTAATTGTTAAACTTCTTCTTTCTATGTGTCTTATTGCTGAATTTACTCTTGTTCTTGCTTTTTAAACGATGGCTTTTGTTAAAGCCATTATTTTTATTAAAACTTTTAATGCTTTTAATGCTTTTAATGCTTTTAATGCTTTTAAACCTCTAGCGCTAACATGGCTAATACCACTAACGTCATCCGTTTTATTATTGTTTTTTTAAACGAAAATCACCGTGATAGACATTGCAAGCATCCTCACCGACAAAGCCAATTAAAGTAATGTTGAACTGTTTTGCGACAGCAATTGCTAAACTAGATGGAGCCCCTATCGCAACGACCACCGGAATTTTCGCAGCAACGGCCTTTTGCATTAGCTCAAAACTAATACGCCCACTTAACATTAAGACAGATTGAGCGCTGAGTTTTCCGCGCGTCAGTAAATCACCAACGACTTTATCAACAGCGTTATGTCGCCCCACATCTTCTTTACTTGATAAACAAGCCTCTAGCGTAAATATGCCAGCACTATGCACTCCGCCAGTGACGGTAAATAAGGATTGTTGATCTCTTAATTGCGATGAAAAAGTCAATAAAGTGGAAAGCGGTAACCAATGTTGCGTTTCGTCCATTGCAATATTAAAGGTATGCGCTAACTTTTTAACATTGCTGGTACCACAGATACCACAGCCAGAATGGCTAATAAAATGACGGGTCAATGTTTTCCAATCGACAGTCACGTTTTCAGCTAAAAAAACATCACACTGATTATGCTCAATAGTTTCGATTGATTGGATTTGTTCGATACGCTCAATGACAGCATGAGACAGTAATAAACCAGTGACTAATAAAGCATCTTCACCTGGCGTTCTCATGGTAACCATTAAAGGTTTTTCGAGGACTTCTCCGGTTTTTTGGCAAGTCCAATGTAATACAATATTGAGAGGTTCTTCACTGATAACTATGTCTTCACTCAACCGCACATCAACAGTCCCTTCCGGCGTTAATCGATAGCGTTGACGATTAACATACTGATATGATTTTGAACTCATTAACCACCCTACGTAAGGTTATTCTTTTAAACAAATGACTCAGGCTGATATTCAAATTAAGAAGTCTTAACTGTTTTCTATTAATGAATAACGGATCACTTAGCGGAGATCAGCTTTATATCACATTTATCACAATAATTTTAGATAAATGTCTTAGGATTATGGTCAATTTTTTGTCTTCTTTAATTTTCCGCCTCTTCTTAGCTAATTCATTAGCTTTTTTGGCGAATGAATTCACTTATTGAAGCCTGAATGGTCACCAGAATAATTCATCACCTCACTCTGCTTTTATTCATAAACTCGTCTATTTCAATATATAAAAATCATTTCATTGGCGTATTTATTTGCAACCTAAATCAATAAATATCCTTCCCCATTAATCGATAGAAAATTTACATCGCAATTGAGATAGCAATACCAATAAAAATGATACCAAACATAAAGTTTATATTGCGCATCGTCTGCGCCTCTGAAAAAAAGCTTTTAAAAGAGCTAGCCCCAAGACTATAAAGGAACATAACGATTGTATCGATCAGGACGACTATACTGCCCAGTAACAAATATTGAGTAGCTGCTTGTGAATGTTCATTAACAAATTGTGGTAGAAATGCAGTCAAAAAAATGATTGATTTAGGATTTGTTAAATTGACTATAAACCCTTGACGCATCAACACCTGCTTACTTTTTTTAGCTTCATCAACAATAAAAAAATCTTTAGATTTAAGACTATTCATTATTTTATCGACTCCAAGATAGGCGAGATAAGCAATGCCTAGATATTTAATAACACTGTAAAGTAATGGTGACTGTGAAACCAACATTCCAATACCAAGATAAATAAAAAACAAGTGCACGATTAGAGCCGCCTGTAATCCCAAAACACCAAAACTTGCACCTTTCAATCCGTTCACTATGACATTATTGATAGATACTACGGCACCACTCCCAGGAGAAATGCTAAAGAAAATGCAAGCAACAATGAATCCTATAAAGTCCATAATTTTCTCCTCAAATAATATTTATATTTTTATCTAATTTGGCTACTTCTATTTCACCGATTACATTAAATATGTTATCTAAATTTTGCGCTGGAAAAACAGTTCAATTCAAGGCGTAAATTGAGCCTGTCGAAGATTAACTTCGTTAATCGTCTATCGGAGAATTAACCAAAAGAGGTTAATTCTTCAATGGCTGTTCCCTTTACGACATTTACAACGAGGAAGTGAGCTATTTTAACCAATAAAATAGATAAGCTATTTATTGTGATTGGTATTACACGTTTTTCTCGCAGCATTGTGCTTATATCCTCAATTAGCAGTATTAGTACGTTTTGATGTTTAACTATTAATATCACTATGTGGTATGTTTTGAGTATTCATCATTGCTAAATTGGCAATAAGGAAAAACTTAATGCTTTCTTCATTGGATTTACATTTTTTTTATGCTATTGCCACAAGTAATAGTTTGTCTGCTGCCGCAAAGAAATTAAACGTGACGCCGCCAACTGTTACTCAAAGGCTACAAACCTTAGAGGCAAAACTTTCATTAAAACTCGTCGAGAGAGACTTTCGTCGTTCCAAGTTAACAACAAGTGGTAAAAAGTTAGCTAGTCGGTGCAAGTTAATACTCGATGAAATTGACTTATTAACAGACGAATTAAAGGAAGACCAAACATCACTTGCAGGTAAGCTAACGGTACTTGCACCTCTTGGTTTTGGTGAAAAGTATATTGCATCGATCATTGGTGACTTTTCTATTAAATACCCCAACCTTAAAATAAAGTTACTACTGTCTGATCATCCAGATAAAGCATCGTCACCGGAAGCGGATATTATTATTTATATTGGGGAGTTGAAAAACTCATCTATGAGAAGAGTTGTGTTAGCGAAGAATCGGCGTCTTGTATGTGCCTCCCCATCTTACTTGGAAAGCACTGATAAAATTGAAAGCCCTGAATTATTAAGTAACCATAAATGCATCGCATTAGTAGAAAATAACGAAGACACCATGCAATGGTCATTCACACATAAAACCAGTGGTAATATTTCTAATATTCGTATAGAACCGAGTTTAGTATGTAACGTTGCTGATGCAGTTAAACTTTGGGCATTAAAAGATTTGGGTATTATTCACCGCTCTGAGTGGGATGTAAGGCAAGAGATTGAAAGTGGCAGGTTACAAGAAATCCTTACTGATTATAAACTGCCAGACGCTGATGTTGTCGCTCTTCTAAATGACTCAGAGAAAGATCGACCTCGACGAGTTAATATGTTTATAAAATATTTAAAATCTTCATTGAAGGAGCTGTAATAAAATTATTGCTTGATCATTAATCTACTTTTATCACTTTTGATTACCTAAGCGATTACCGTCTGTTGCTTGTTGATTGGTAGATACTCTACAATAGCTAACAATTATTTTATTCATTATAAAGGATTCCCCATGGCTCAAGCATTGCCTGATAAGTTCATTTATTCTATGTCACGCGTTTCTAAGGTCGTTCCACCTAAACGTACGATTTTAAAAGATATTTCATTAAGTTTTTTCCCTGGCGCTAAAATTGGCGTATTAGGTTTAAATGGTTCAGGTAAATCAACCTTATTACGTATTATGGCGGGCATCGATCAAGAATTTGAAGGTGAAGCACGCGCATTAAACGGCACTAAAATCGGTTACCTTGCACAAGAACCTGTATTAGATCTTGAAAAAAATGTACGTGAAGTGGTTGAAGAAGCAGTATTTGAAGTTAAATCTGCACTAACAGAACTCGATGCAGTTTACGCAGCTTATGCTGAAGAAGATGCAGATTTTGATGCGTTGGCTAAACGCCAAGGACAACTTGAAGATATTATTCAAGCACATGACGGACATAATCTTGATAATCAATTAGAACGTGCTGCCGATGCACTACGTTTACCAGCTTGGGATCAACCGATAAAAGTACTGTCTGGTGGTGAACGTCGACGTGTTGCGTTATGTCGTTTATTACTTGAAAAACCAGACATGTTATTACTAGACGAACCAACCAATCACTTGGATGCGGAATCTGTGGCTTGGTTAGAACGTTTCTTACATGATTATGAAGGGACTGTTGTGGCCATTACCCATGACCGTTACTTCCTTGATAATGTAGCAGGTTGGATCTTGGAATTAGACCGTGGTTACGGTATTCCATGGGAAGGTAACTACTCGTCTTGGTTAGAGCAAAAAGATGAGCGTTTAAAGCAAGAAGCAGGACAAGAGAAGGCACGCCAACGCCAAATTGAACAAGAACTTGAATGGGTTCGTTCAAACGCGAAAGGACGTCAGTCTAAAAGCAAAGCACGTTTATCTCGTTTTGAAGAGCTTAATAATCAAGATTTCCAAAAACGTAATGAGACGAATGAGCTATTTATTCCAACAGGCCAACGTTTAGGTGATCAAGTTATCGATGTTAATAACTTAACTAAATCATTTGATGGTCGCGTGTTAATTGATGACTTAAGTTTCAGTATTCCTAAGGGTGCGATCGTCGGTATTATTGGTGCCAATGGTGCGGGTAAATCTACGTTATTTAAAATGTTAGATGGCACTGAAAAACCTGACTCTGGTGAAATCATTGTGGGTGAATCAGTACAGATGGCGAGTGTTGATCAGTTCCGTGATCACATGAATGATAAATTAAGTGTTTTTGAAGAAGTGTCTGGCGGCAGCGATATTATTCAAGTGGGTAATATTGAAATACCAAGCCGTGCTTATTTAGGTCGTTTTAACTTTAAAGGTTCTGACCAATCTAAAATTGTAGGTGATTTATCAGGTGGTGAACGCGGACGTTTACATTTGGCTAAACTACTTAAGTCTGGCGGTAACCTATTATTACTCGATGAGCCAACCAATGATTTAGATATCGAAACATTACGTGCACTTGAAGATGCCCTACTTGGGTTTGCTGGTTGTGCCATGGTTATTTCCCATGACCGTTGGTTCTTAGACCGTATTGCAACACACATCATTGATTACCGCGATGAAGGTAAAGTTAACTTCTATGAAGGTAACTACAGTGATTATGAAGCATGGATGAAGAAAACATACGGTGCAGCTGCTGTTGAGCCAACACGTATTAAATACAAACGTATAAGTTAAATCGACAGGTGCTTAAACCTAAAGTCGTTTATTAAATATAAAAATTAATAAGCACAAAACAAAAAGCCCATTCATAATGAATCAATGCCGTTCGTTTAAGAGATTTTAGGCTTATATCTTAACGGATATCTAGATGGGATATAGAGCACTGAACGTGAAAACGTTCGGTGTTTTCTTTTTTGGGTAAAATAAAATGTTTAACATCTTCTCGCATAAGTTGAAGTTTTTTCGGAATGCCTCCATTACCTGATAGTGCATAGACTCTTATTGGTGTATCTATAATACAAATGGCAGCAGTGAAGCTGATCCGTGTAGGTTCAACCTTAGCTTCTAGTGTAATTTCCCCATCCAATTGATTGCTTTTAAGCTCTCCAAAACTCTGCTCTATTTCCCCATCGCTCCCAGTACACAGACAATAAACCTCCCATTGAATAAGCTGTCGGATCGATTAGCGAGGTAATAAAACCTTTAATATCACCCTTTGGATCTTGATAACATATCATTCTTGCTTGCCAAGTCTCTGGTAATGTTGGGTTTTTAGTTCTCGCTTGCGGGGATACGGGCATTTCAATTAATAAATCATTATCGCCGTATCACTCTATAACTTCATATCTCATCGATTTTTTACCGGTGTTAGCCAATGTGCATTAATACTGAACTGTTGCCAGTTGAGCATTAAGTATGCTGAAAAATAACAACGATCAAATAAGGTTAATGAACCTTCTGGAATATCGTCAGCAATCGTTTAACTAACGTTATTTCACCGACGCTACAGCTATTAAATACAGCACCAATTCCATTTCTTGATTAAAAAAAATCCCCAACCTTAAATAAGAATGGGGATAATGTTCTATCTGTAAGATCGTTCAAGTTTTCTTAACAGCTCCTTAAACGATCAGCATTAATTCATCATGAATGTTTTTTTATAACTAAAAATTAATGTGATTAACAATGTTTAACGCTTACTTACTTTTTTCTTGTTCTTCCAACATTGACTCATAACGTTTATCAGTCAAAATTTTCATGAAAGCCACCAACGCATCTATTTTACGATCGGTTAATGCCTTTCCTTTCAAATCCTCTTTGTCTACTGTTTTAGGTACTTCAGCTGATTGCCATGGTTTCTTTGTTTCAGGATTAACTGTTCGTTCTGGGTTATTATAATGGTCATAAAACTCCATCACAGTACGTAACTCTTTGAAGACACCATTATGCATATAAGGCGCAGTCACAGCGACATTACGTAATGATGGATTTTTAAATTTCCCATCGTACTTAGGATCGTCAACGGCAGGATTCTCTAATAAACCATGGTCAATATGATCTGCTTTTAACCCCGCTAAACGAAGAATGTCAGCATAAGAAGGTACACCTATATTACGGTATTGATGATTAGTAAAAGGTTCTTGCTTGCTATCTTCTGTTTTTAATAAATGACAACTATTACAACTTACATTATTGTTTGAGAAAAATAACGTTCGCCCTAAATCTTCTAGCACAGTCAGTTCGTATTCACCTTTTAAAAAACGATCATATTTACTGTCATAACTAGCAAACTGTTTTGTTTTCTCAAATGCCTGTATAGCATTAGCAAATCCTTGAAAAGCGGGCAACACTTTTCCTTTAGACGATGATTCAAACACGTTTTTACCGTATAAACTTTTAAAGCTATCAACATAAAAAGGATTTTCTTGAATACGTTTAACAAGTGCTTCTGCATTAGGTAAGCCCATTTCAGCAGGATTTAATGGCGGCCCCATCGCTTGATCAGCTAATGTATTCGCGCGACCATCCCAAAACTGCCCACCAACATATTCCTTTAAAGCATCATCAAAGTGAAATGAAGGTGAGGTATTAGCGTATCCAGCCATTGGCGCATTACGCCCACCAAATGATTTACCATCATCACCTAATGAAGCAATGCCATGCCCCACATTTTCTCGATGATCAGTAAACCCTTTTGCAGGCTCATGACAAGTAGAACAAGACATAGTGCGATTAGCTGAAAAATTAGAATCTAAGAATAATATCTGCCCTAATTGTGCTTCTGTTATTTTATTTTCAGCATTGATATGGCTTGCAAAAGTGAAAAGTAGCAATAAACAATAAAATCTCTTTTTCATTTTAATTCCGTTTAATAATGTTATAAATATCAAAAAAGGGGGTAATAATAATTTTTATAATACCACCATATTTTTCTCTTTTTCCTTGACCTAAACCAAACTTGTCTTCCGAAGATACATGTTGAGACAGTGTTAAGGTTCCAAACATCCAATCCCACAGTGCGAATACGCTGCCTAGGTTTTTATGCATACTTTTCTGTTGATGATGTACTTGATGTTGTGCAGGCGATATTAATAAACGCTCTAACCAACGCCCATAACTCAGACGAATATGGCTGTGTCTCAAGTTACCAGTAAAAGAAAATAGAATGACCACAAAGGCATTCCCACCTAATACCGAATAAAGATTAAGTCGTGCACCAAAACAAAAAACAAATATTCCCGTTACCACACCAGCAACCAATGCATTACGTAATGCATACAGCATAATTTCTACCGGATGCAAACGATAAAAGGTCAATGGATTCAATGACTCAGCGCTATGATGTACCTGATGAAACTTCCATAACCAACGATTGGTATGCAGCCAGCGATGCAACCAATAGCGGCTAACATCTCCGAGTACAAATAAACTTAAGGTATACGCAACCATAATATCGCGATAGTACCAAGACAAAAATAAAGGTTCCGATACCGAATTCAACCAATTCAATGTCCATAGAGCGACGGTGTTCGCTGACAAGAGGACAGGCGCTATAAATAATGCCTTAAATACCCAATTGAATATAAAGTAACGGTAATCTAATTTTGAGTCAGCATTAAACCAATAAGCCTTTAACGTGGGCGCTGAAATTGCCCCCACTTTAAAGACATACCAACCAATTGCGATAACAGTGCTAACAATAAGGTAACCCCAGAATATGCGGCTACTGCCATTCATGAATAACGCTAAGGGTGTATCAATCGCCATCTGCATCAATTAAATTCGCCGATACGCCAATTTGACTCACTAAGTGTCTGTAAAAGGCTTTTTGAACATCTAACAATCCCTGAAATATTGGGATCATGTCATTTAAATTAAAGTTATGATCAACAGGTGTATTTTTATAAGCTTCCAATGAAGATGCTAACGCTACTTGCACAGCATGAATACCTTCTTTACCGTGCTTTTCATAAGCGATAGTCGCTACATTCGGTTGTTGATCTTCACCTAAAAGTTGTTTATTGGTCTCTAAAATCCCACCGATAAATGCCCAAGATGCTTCACTGTATGGGTATTGTTGATGCTCAGGTTTAGTTTCACCAAGATTGGCTTTAGTTAACCCACTCACTTGTGCAATACGCCAATCTCTTGTTTTATAAATATGTTCAATCTCAGCATTCACGACTAATGACAGTCCTCTGTCTACATCGAAAAGAAACGCATCACGATTGGCTTTATAACCCTCACTAATCTGCGTAAATCGTTTACACACGTTCGCTACCATGACTTCTGCAAACTCTTTTCTACGTTCAGACCATTCTCCACTGAACATGACTGAGTCAATAGCACCCATGGTTTTATAAGAGTTTTTGTACAATGCGGTTGAAGGTTTTGAATCACGTCCTACTAAACGCTCAATGCTTTCATGAATGTTTTCATTGCCACTATGGAAGTAATCGACCATTAATGGATAGTCCATGGCATTCATATCATAATCACCAAGAATATAACTTGCTTGGACTCGTCCCCAGCCTTCAGCCAGTTGCACAAATGCTTGGTGACGCACATCACTTGATTTGCTTTCTAAAGACGTTTGTAAATCTACACAATATTGCACTGCGTTATCCGCATTTTGCTGAATAACATGGTCATAGATTGAAGCATAAGGGTCTTTTTCCTGTGCATTACTCAGCTGAGCATGGCTAACCAAAGGGACGCTAAGTAAACAAATAGCTGACAGGGGGGTAAAAATTTTCATAGTTGCTCCAGAAAGTGTAACAAGGCCAAACGCTCAGTTTGGTCTAGTTTAATAAATTTTGATTTAGCTATTTCAGCTTCTCCACCGTGCCAAAGAATCGCTTCTTCCGGTGTTTTCGCTCGTGCATCATGTAAAAAACGATGTTGTGCACGAACACGTGCCCCTACTCCCCATAAAGGCGCAGTACGAAATTCTCGTTCAGTTGCGAGAAACTCTGGGCGTCCATCTTGTAGTGCCTCACCCATATCGTGCAAGAGTAAATCAGAATAAGGGTGAAATTCAACTCCTTTAGTCGTCGTTAATGTTGAGCGATGGCAACCGCCACAACCGACTGCTTCAAATAATGCTTTTCCTTGACGCGCGGTAGTATCTAACACAACAGATTGAGGTGCTTTATGGTCGCGAATAAAAGAAGCAATGGCTTGTAAACGCAACATAGGTAAATCTAAACTACCCAATCTTGTTTGATCGCCTCGAGGTGCAGCCAAACAATCTGCTTGTGCTGGTTGGCAAAGTTCTTCAGGGAAAAAAGGATTGGTTAGCCCTAAATCATGCGCAGCGGCATTGGCAGTTTGTCCAACAATATTCGGTGCACTGGCTTTCCAATTCATACGCCCTAATACTTTTTCAGCTTGATCGGGTGCGTTTAACCAGTTTGCACGACCACTAATACCGTCTTTGTTTGCATCAAGTGGGTCTTCCCATGCAAGTATTTGTTCATTTGAAACTTGTTCTATTAATCTTAAACCCGCTAATGTAGGCGGTTGTCTTAATGCAATCACAGTGTCTTTCGCTAACGGTCCGTAGGCTAATTTATCTAAATACGGAATGAAAGTCGTTAACGTTAATGATTGACCATCAGGATAGGTAAAAGAATGAGATTCAGTTTTTAATCTTGTTTGTGCTTCTGGTTTTACTTTGCCGTTGCCTCTGATTGACACTTGGGCACCGTAAACGGGATCAGGGACACTATCGTGCATTGGCGTATCAAGATTATTCACTAACCAACGAGATGTGTGTTTATTTGGCTGTGTTAACTTAAAAACTAAACTACGTAATGGTTGGTTTTCATCACTAATGGTTGGCGCACTGCCGTTATTGACATGACAACTTACACAGGTATTCGAACTAAAATGTGGACCTAGCCCATCGCGTGCTGTTGTTGCACTGGGTGCCTCTACCCATGGGATAGTAAAAAAAGAGCGACCAAGAATATACTGGTCAAATTCGGTATCGTTCATCTTAATTTGATGAGAAAAAGGCTTACTACCAGCTGCATTAGTAAATTCATCTACATTATTGTTGCTAGCGGTCTTGCTCGTCGTATTATTTGCACTGACGTTCGTTTCACTATGAACAAAGTGACTCGATGCAAGAAATAAAAAAATGCCTTTGAGTGTATTTTTTACTGCCTTATTAGAATTGATTTTCATATTTCACTTTCAAAATAAATTGCACCTATAGGTAACGAGAAACGCCACCAACCGATTCCGGGTAGTGGCGTTTAAACTAATAACCTTACTGCATGTTATTTATGACAATAACATTGACCACAGTATTACCAGTTACATTGCTTTAAAGTTGTGTTTCTTCAGCATCAGTAACATCATTAGTTGTTAATGAAATACCGTACGCTTTAGACACAGTCACCATTTGGTCACCTAGACGACGTAATTGGTTTTTAAGCGTGACAATGTTTTGTACACTTTCTTCGTTTTCTGGACGAATCTGATAATCAAAATGCATTGTTGTTGTTGCTAATGTGTTGATGGTCGCAATACGTGTTTCAATATCAGCCATTAATGTAGCAATTTCAGCTTGCTCTTCAGTTGATAAGTTATCAATGAAAGCTGGACCTACTTTTTTGCCTTTGTATTCACCTAGTAGTACGTTCTTAATACCTTGATAGTTCAATGCAATATCACGGTGTGTATTATCAGAGAAACATGAATGCTCATCTTCTTCACTTGGCGTTAATACTGCAACAGCAATACGTTCGTTAGCTAGTTCTGATTTAGAGAAGACACCAACACCTGCAAAGATTTGTTTTAACGCAGTAGATAGTTCGATATTTTTAGATGCTTGATCGCCTGTTAATTGCTCTAATAAAGCAGCACGGTAAAGACCTTTATCACCATTTACTTTATCTTCCCAAGCACTTGCTACAATTGATAAATCATCAACCATTTTTTGTGCAACAGAGCCAAGGTAAGCAAGACGACGTTCAGCTAGTTTATCTATTGTGAAGTCAGTTAATGGACGTTGACCAGCAGTCATCGCACCATTGCTGATAGTGTCTTCAATCATGTTGTTGTAATCTTGATCTTGACCCCAAAGCATGAATTCAATGGCATGGTAACCAGCTGCTACGTTTGCATCGCCGCCATTTGTATTTAGCTCACCTAATACTGCTGGTGTTAGTGTTGTTACGTCAACAGCAGTTACCTCTTCACCGCCTGGTGTAAACAACCCAACAGTATCAATAATGTTACCAGTAGTACGCTCATTGTTAGCATCAACAGTGTAATCGATCATGTTTTCATCTAAAGGCCATGAGTTAAGCTCACCTTCTACACCACCGTAAGTTTCAGCTACCCAACCGTCTTCAGCGTCGATAGGGCCATTTGAAAGGCGGAATATTTCTGTTGTACCGTAACTTTCACGAGAGACTAACCAAGCATCTTTAGCCGCTTGTAATGTTGTATCAGTCGGCGCTTTTACAAAAGCACTGATTGCTGTTTGTAATGTTTTTGCATCTTTCACAGCATCTGAGTAGTTAGCTGAAGCAATATTTGCATAAGTTGATAATGCCGCTAACTTATCACTCTGAGATAGACCAGTTACTGCTTCAGTCTTTGTTACCACTTCTGTTGCTACAGCTTTGACTGTTGGCGTTTCAGTTTGCGGTACTGCTGGTATTTCTGATTCTGCGTTACAAGCTGAAACTAATAAAGCGCCTGCGATCATCGTGCTTAACATTGTCTTTTTCACTTTTATACTCCTGGATGTACATTAAAAACGTTAGTGAGTTTTATCGTTATCAATAAACTCATTGTGTTAATTGCTTCCTGCAACTGTGTAAATTGTGTTCTGCAATTTGTATATATAATTTCTTTCTTTAACTTTTTATATAGCTTTAAGCGTGTTCAGCCTTTAGATGTGCAATCGGTTCAGACTGCTTATTTGATTGCCATTTAAGTAACAGCAATACTGCAACCCAAAAAGTACTTAATATCATCAGATCCCAACCAATCGGTTGTGAGCGATAAGCAAATAATGAAGCCAATAAATTACCTAATATTGAACTATCACTTAAAATACTGGTCATATCCCACATGTTGCTATACATCCACGCCGGCAATTCAGTTGCGCCTAGAGGACCACTTAATAATTTTTCTGAAGCCGCTAAAAACAAAGCTGAGCCTAAAAAAAGCAACATGATTTCAGTCACTCGGAAAAACCATTTCCATGAAACGAAGCGACCACCTAGCTGTAAGGCATAAAATAAAATCATCGCCAGTGCTAAACCAATAGCCGCTGCCATAAAGAAGCTCATGTACGATGCAAAAGAATCTAGTTGTAAAAGAGAACCGTAAAGGAACATCACTGTTTCAGACCCTTCTCGCCCTACTGCTATCATCGCGAGGAAGAACACACCCCACCAATTCTTTTCACCGCTCAAGTTTGTTGCTAAGCCACTTTCAATTTCTTGCTTTAACGTTCGGCCGTGAACACGCATCCACATCACCATCTGAACAATTAATGCACTTGCAAATGCCAACATACCGATTTCAAACCAAGTACGTGCTTCGCCGCCTAAAATATCTGTCACACCAATCAATGTTAATGTGAGTAATGTTGCTAGTCCGAATCCTGCTAGTATTCCGGCAAACAACCATTTTTTTCCTGTTTTGGCATCCTGCCTATCATTCATCCAAGCATACAGAATTCCAATTACTAAGAGCGCTTCAATGCTCTCTCTGCATACGACGAATATAGTCTGACCCATTTTTTTTATTCCTTACCTTTTACTATAATTTTACCTAGCGTTGTTGGTGCAAAATCATCGAAGTAATCATAAGTACCAATATCTAAAGGTATGATAACGACGCTGGTTTCTGCCTTCATGAACAAGACTTTTTCTTGGCGTAACTGATTGCTTTCAAATTCAGCGGGTTTATTGCCGATATTACGAATCACGATACGGAATCTTGTTTTTTCTGGTACGACTAATTCAGCAGGAATTAAGTCACCATCTTTCATTTCTACAAGGTAAGTTTTAAGTTTGGTGTAACGGGGGTCATTCAATTCAACGCTAAAACCATCTGCGTCTTTTTGTGAACTAACTGAAGTTTCGCTTGCTGAAACGAAAGAATTAACTGAGATAACAGCAATAAAAGAGGAAATAAAAAAATTACGAACAAATTTCATTGAAAATATCCAAATATCTGGTTATAAAAGTGAGGTCTATCCCTCAACTTTGTCAATTTTATTAACATTACGGATCATAAAGTAATAAAACATCATAAGCAATAATAACTATCATTACTATTTAAAAAATTATATTTATCTCATGGCATACGTTCTCGAGTTAACTTTTGTCAAAATAGTGTTCTAAAAAATCCATCTGTTTATTTGCCCTTTGTTTTTTTAAAAAAAAGATATACGACTGAGTCTGAGAATAAGTTCAATATAAATCCGTCGAAGTGCCATGTTTAATTAGATCCGTTTTTTCAAATTAATGTCGAATTTTATCTATCATTTATCTTTAAAATAATATGATGGAACATAAACCTGAAAAACCTGACTTTAATTCGGGCTTTTTTATTTCTTGCTGACCATGAATACTGATAACATACTCAACATTAATTAAGTTAAGTGTGTGTTCTCAATAACATGAATAATAGTCATTGAAATAAAACTAATATTTATGAATATTGTTACCATGATTTTTATTTAAATTAAGCTTATTAATAACGGTAATTGAATGGTTATAAAGGCCTGATTCAATGGGTACATTCTCCGTTTCATCTCTTAGATTCACATATAAAAATATAACAAAAGTTAAAGGAAATATTTCATGGACAAAAATATAGAGTTCGAGAGTTCGGTTAAAAAAATGCTTGAACATGTAGGTGAAGATCCAACGAGAGAAGGTCTAATAGACACCCCTTCTCGAGTAAGAAAAGCCTTTGAATTTATGTGTGGCGGTTATACTCAAGATCCAAAAGAAATTCTTCAAAAAGCGCTGTTCACTTCTACTAATGATGAAATGGTTGTTATCAAAGACATCGAGTTTTATTCACAATGTGAACATCACATGTTACCAATCATTGGCAAAGTGCACGTCGCTTATATCCCTAATGGTAAGGTTGTAGGCCTATCTAAAATACCTAGAGTTATCGACGTATTTGCTAGGCGCCTACAGATTCAAGAACAACTGACTGAGCAGATTTGTGATGCATTAAATGAACATCTACAGCCTAAAGGTGTTGCTGTAATGATTGATGCAAGACACATGTGTATGGAGATGCGAGGTGTTCAAAAGATCTGTTCAACGACAGTCACTTCTGCATTGAGAGGTTTATTTAAATCGAATAAAAAGACTAAAGATGAATTCTTATCAATTGTGTCGTCTTCTTTAAGAAAATAAATTTTTTAATAAGCTTTTTAATAAGTAATGGTAAGCTCTTTTTTTAATGTAAAGTCTGATTTACCTGTAAAATAAATACAAAAAAGCCTGATATTAATCAGGCTTTTTATTAGCTTAAAACTATTGATTCAGCTAGCATTTTAGATCAATACGAAAGACTAGAATGCAAAAGTTACATTTGCAGTAAATTCTTCATCGTCATTCGCGCTAACACTAAAACCAAACGTATCAGATAATTGAACACCTGCGTCTATCGTTGCTTCCCATTCGTTAAGGTCGGCACCTTTAAAACCATGTGCATAGCTTGGCGTAATACCAACCCAATACATACGATTAAATGTATACCGTGTCGTCGCATCAAATTTAACATAGGTAGTGTCTTCGATATCACCATCCCACAAATAACCAACACTCACTTTCGGGTAAAAGTTAAGATGATTATCCATAAAAGCAAGCTTGGCAAAGAAACCAATAGAGGTATCATTTACATCATCGAAATCATTGCCATCAGCACGGATATCTTCACTCCAACTACTATCAAAAGTCACACCTGAATTAGACTTTGCATTTAATAATAAGTAGTTTACTTCATAAAAATCTAAATCATGTTTAGCCGCAACAGTAAAACGGTGTTTATATACACCACTTAAATAACCACCATAAGATGCAGATAAATCAATGCCTTCCGTACCACCTCCAATAGTTGCACTTGAGTAAACCGCTGTCGGATCGCTCATATCCACCCATGGTTCTTCTGTTTCATCTGCTAATACAGCAAAAGATGATAAACCAACCAATGTGCCAACCGTCGCTTTTAAGGCGCAGCTTTTTAACACACTATTTTTTAAGGTATAGTTTTTTAAGATCATATGGATTCTCTTTTATTTCCAGATAAATAAATTAAATAAACGCTTACCACGTTTAACCAATGTGTAACGTGAAAATAATGCATCTACTTTTTGAATAGTTGCTTCAGTATCAGTGACTTTGTCTCCATTCACCATCACAGCACCATTATTTACAAATTCTCGAGCCATTTTATTCGATGCTGCTAATTCGCAACTCGTTAATAACTCAACAATAGAAGCACTTTCAGTGTCAACATCAGTAGCAGGAAGTCCATCTTGCGCTAACTGAGCTAAATCAGACTCACTTAAGCTACTTAAGTTCCCAGAAAATAATGCTTCAGTAATACGTTCTGCTGATGCTAACCCTTCTTCACCGTGTACTAAACGTGTTACTTCACGTGCTAAAATAGCTTGTCCTTGTGGACGCCCTTTAATGGTTTTATCTTTTTCTTCAATTTCTGTAATTTCTTCAACAGATAAGAAAGTGAAGTAACGTAAGAATTTATAAACATCAGCATCTAATGTTGTGATCCAGAATTGGAAAAAAGCGTAAGGCGATGTTTTAGTTGGGTCTAACCAAATTGTACCTGATTCGGTTTTACCAAATTTAGTTCCATCTGCTTTAGTTACCAACGGCATCGTAATACCAAATACTTTTTCTTGATTCATACGGCGTGTTAAATCGATACCACCCGTGATGTTACCCCATTGGTCAGAACCACCAATTTGTAACGTACAGGCTTTTTCTTTATTTAAGGCTGCAAAATCATAAGATTGTAATAACATGTAACTGAACTCAGTAAACGAAATACCAGCACCTTCGCGGTCGATACGTTGTTTAACGGATTCTTTTTGGATCATAGCATTCACACTAAAGTGCTTACCGACATCACGTAAAAACGAGATGCTATCCATTTTACTAATCCAATCTAAATTATTAACAACTTCGGCAGCATTGTCTTTTTCATCAAACTCAATAAATGCACTAACTTGTTTTTTAATTGAGTCTACCCAGTTTCCGACAATTTCATCACTGTTTAATTTACGCTCTGCCGCTTTGAAACTTGGATCGCCAATCAAACCAGTTGCTCCGCCCACTAATGCTAACGGCTTATGACCCGCTTCTTGAAAACGCTTAAGAATCAATAAAGGCACTAGGCTACCAATGTGTAAACTATCAGCAGTAGGATCAAAACCACAATATAAAGTACGGCTTGCACTAGATAGATGTTCATGTAGCTCTTCATCTGCAGTTGTTTGGGCAATTAGACCACGCGCTTTTAAATCTTCGAGTAAGGCATTCATTTACTTTTTCCTAGTTTGCTAGCAATATTAATTACACAGGATTTTACACAGTTACTCGCCACAAAAAAACCTTAGAGTGAAGATATAGCGAACAATATGTTAGCATTACATCTTTATTGATATCACAAAGAGAAAATTACATGAAAATAGGCATTATTGGAGCAATGGATGAAGAAGTTAGCATCCTAAAATCGGCAATGAATAACGTAACAACAACTAGCATTGCAGGTTGTGAGTTTTACCAAGGTGACCTTAACGGCAAACAAGTTATTTTAACAAAATCCGGTATTGGTAAAGTGGCAGCAGCCGTTGCAACGACTTTATTGTTAGAAAAGTTCTCTCCTGACACAATCATTAACACGGGTTCAGCCGGTGGTTATGATAAAAACTTAAATGTTGGAGACATTGTTATTTCAACAGAAGTAAGATTTCACGATGTAGATTTAACGGCTTTTGGTTATGAAATTGGTCAAATGGCACAATTACCACCTGCTTTTGCAGCAACGCCTTCATTAATCGATATTGCTGAACAGGCTGCACAAACATTACCAGGCTTGAACATCATCAAAGGCCTTATTTGTACTGGTGATATCTTCATGGCCGATCCAGTAAAAGCAGAAGTAGCGCGTACTAACTTTCCAACTATGGCTGCTTGTGAAATGGAAGCTGCTGCGATTGCACAGGTTTGTTTCCAATTTTCAGTCCCGTTTGTAATTATTCGTTCACTGTCTGACATTGCAGGTAAAAAATCAGAGCTTTCTTTTGAAGAGTTCTTACCTGTTGCCGCTAAAAATGCCTCTACCTTAGTGGAAGCAATTGTAGATAGAATTAATTAATGCAGGACATATTAGCATTAATGGAACAACACAGCGTTTATTTCAGCTTTATGTTTGCTGCGCTGTGTTCGTTTTGTTTCTCATTACCTAAAGATCTTAACCCCCTTTCCGCTTTTGCACTTATTTTCAAACAAATAGCGGTTAAAGTTAACCTACCAGAACGCAGTGATGGATATAAGCGATTAGCTAGTTTACTCGCCTTTTCATTAATCTATTTTCCCATCGTCTTAATCATCAGCCAATTATATGTAGTGGCGTTTAAACCTTTTATGATTGATATTGTGGTGATCTATAGCCTATTGTCTTGGCATGACAAAATGAACGTCTACAAACAAATTAATAGTGATCTACGACATAATAGTTTGGCTACGGCAAAGTTATTCTTATCGCCACTCACATTACGTGAAACAAAACCGCTGTCTTTATTAGGCACCAATAAAGCGACCATTGAATCTCTAGTATTACATTTAACAAATGGATGGTTTACGGTTATTTTTTGGTATCTAATCAGTGGTCTTTATGGTGCTTTGTTTTATCAACTAATGCATATTTGTACACAACAATGGAATTGCAAATTACCGCTGTATAAAGTTTTTGGTCAACTACCCTCTTTCATTACCAGGTTACTTCAATTACCTGTACATATACTCGTTAGTTTTACATTTTCTTTGTACGATAAACCGATCAAGCATCTCTTTAAAAAATTCAAACAAAGCGTTGATTGGCATCATTTCTCTTCAGGTTTATTACTGAGTAGTTTTGCATTAAGCATTCAAACACAGCTTGGTGGTGTTCGCTTATATGAATCAGAGAAAGTCACTTATGCCAACCTCGGTATTAATAATCAACCAACGATAGATAAAGTTACCTTAGCAATTCAACGCTTAGGGTTAAGCGCTTGGTTTTGGTTAATTTGTATTAGCCTCTACGAATTTTTCCCGCAGATTGTTGCTTATTTTAATGGCAGTTATTAAGTCCTTATTTTGTAATAAGTACTTTTCTAGTAACAGAAGAGACTGTTAATGTCGTTAAATAGATAAGCGACTTTCAAAGAAACAGCTCGCATTTATGACTGAATTCAAGCAGTAATACCGATTACATTAAATAAGTGATCTAAATTTTGCGCTGGAAAAATAATTTAGTTTAAGGCGTAAATTGAGCTAAATGGTTGTTCCATTTACGAAATTTACAACGAAGAAATAAGTTATTTTAACCAGTAAAATAGATCAGTTAATTAGTGTGATTGGTATAAGAACGCACCCACTTTTATTGATTAAATTGAAGCGCTAATCGCTAATCGCTAACAAATGTATTTGGCTAACTCGAACCAGCGAACACTAATCAATAACCTCATTGAATCAATGTCTAAAAAATAGCAATAAAAAAGCCCTTATCTGTTACCAGATAAGGGCTTTTTAACTCATTAAGTAATAAAACTTAATGTCGTTAGAATTAAATTATTTAATTGCTAATAATTCAACTTCAAATACTAATGTAGCGTGTGGGCCAATTGCAGCACCTGCGCCACGCTCTCCGTATGCAAGATCTGCAGGGATAGCTAATTTCATTTTTCCGCCTGGAGACATTAGTTGTAATGCTTCAGTCCAACCAGCAATAACGCCACCAACTGGGAATTCAGCAGGTTGACCACGTTCTACTGAACTGTCAAATACTGTACCGTCGATTAAAGAACCGTGGTAATGAACACTTACTGTAGATTCTGCTGTTGGTTTTTCGCCTTCGCCTTCTGCAACTACTTCATATTGAAGACCAGATGCAGTAACCGTAACGCCTTCTTTCTTAGCGTTTTCAGCTAGGAATGCTTCACCAGCCGCGCCTAATACTTTAGCTTGCTCTGCAGCAGCTGCTTGCATGCGCTCAGAAATTACTTGGAATGCAGCTTGTAGATCTTGTTGAGAAACTTTACTTTCTGCGCCAGCAAAAGCATCAGCAATACCAGCAGAAACAGCTGAGATTTCTAGACCATCAAAAGGATTAGAAGCAAGTTGCTCACCCATTTGTAAACCGATACCGTAACTTGCTTGTTGCTCTTGAGTAGTATAATCAGACATATATTTTCTCTTTTTTTATGAATTATTGGGTTTCCCCATCGATGTTAATTAATAATATGGGGAGCAAAAATAAGATTTAAAGGGGGAATTTATAAAAAATTAAATTTTCTTTAAAACAAGCCTACATACTGCTCAATATCAGCTTAAATCTCTATTTAATATTGAAGTAAAACAAACACTTTGAGATAGAAATGTGTAAGTACACTTAACTGTTCATGCGAACTTCCATAAAATAAAACAGGTAAAAAATTAATTATTTAAGTGTTTGCTTTATTCCTGCCGTCACTAAAAATACATGTTCAGATAACGCAGCCACTTTTTGGTTTAATTCACCTAGCTTGTCAGCATAACGCCTTTGCAAAGGCGTTTCACCAATGAGACCACACCCCACTTCACCGGTAACTATAATGACATCACATTTAGTTGTCGTTAAAAAAGATAATAAAGAGGCTTGTTGTTGTTCCATTATTGTTAAATTCTGCTGTAAAGAATTGTCTAAACATAAATACCATCCTACCCAAGTAGAAAGGCACTCTATCAACACAATATTTTCTGGTGAGTTCAATGATTTCAAAACAGATAACAAATCAACCTGTTGGTAATCTAATTCATAAGTAGAAATAGGTAACTCAAACTGTGCTTGACGACTTTGCTTATGTTTCTCAATACGTTCAATGGTTTCATCACCAAAAGCAACACTAGTGGCAATATAGACAGGTTTTAAAGAATGGGATTTAACACGTTCAATTAACAACGTTTCTGCAGCGGCACTCTTACCGCTTCGTACTCCACCAATAAACAACTGAATCATAACTACCCTTTTTAACATCAACGTAATTTTGAGACTATTTTTTGTCTCATTACTTTTTAACTAAGCAACCTATTTTAACTAAAAAACCTACTTAAACTAAACAATATGCTTTCAATTAAATTACCTAGCTTTCAACTAAGTAGCACAGCATAACAATGACATTAAAAACGACATATAAAAGGATTTATTCTTTATTAATAAGCCCTTTTCCGCGACCTGTTTTTAGTGCCTTAGCAACATTATTACGTAGGAAATTATCAACAACACCGACGGTTCTTTTCCACTTTTCGCCAGGTCGACCAGTAAAAGAGGTGACGTGAAAGTACTCTAATCCATTAGGTGATATTTCAGAGAAATAATAATTTGAAACACAACACCTTGCATTATCAGCAATAACAGGGCTCACTGAGTGCCAAGATTTATTATTCGTTTCCATCACAACGAGTCGATTAAATTGTGCAATGATGGTCTCAGGAACAGTCACTTTCGCATCCCATAACTCAAAGTTACCGCCATTCTCAAGCATCCACTCTGGCGTTACGTAATACAGTAAATTTAATCTACGATAGCGCTTTCTATTTCCATCATGGCTATTATCAATATGCGGATTTAAAAAGTCATTTTTAAACATCATTGAAAGCCCACCAGCATACAAAGTAGGATCACCTTCTAATGCTTTCATACCCACTAACGATGATATTTTCTCAACCACCTCAGGTAATTGAAAGGCTTTAGTAATATCACTCAATATAGCAGAGCTATTCGCTAAAGCAGCAAAGGTACTTTTTTGTTCACGGAAACTTTTACGTTTATGAAAACCATCACCTTCTTTTGGAAAAGCCATATAAATTTCATCAACTAATGCGACAGGTAATAAATTATCAATATAAAAATAATTCGTTGAGGTACCTTGATGCGTCGACCATTGTTTCAAAATAGACTCTGTTTGTTGCTCAAGCTGAGTGATGATCAGTTCTTTTATTGCTTCTAATGTCATACATCGGTATTCCAATAAGGTTTGAATATTAATAAAGCGAGAAATAATGTTAACTAACTTATCACTAACAATGACAATGACAATGACAATAGAAATTTAGATTCAAAAAATAAATCAACACCGTCATTAATAAAAAAGTATATCAGCTACTTTTCCGACACTAATTTCAACAACTTAATTTTCTATTAAGGCTAACATTCTGTTTTTAGCTTCAACCGTTTCATCGTGGCTTGCAATGGAAACAAAAAATGAGTTTGTTGTTGTAAAGTTTGCTTTAATGAGAGGAATACAACTAATTAAAATGTCAGCACTACGCACTCTAACTCGTTCATGAAAAGACTCCTGCAACTCTTCATCTTCAATCGCTTCAACAGCATCCCACATTTGTTGACAAATTTTATCCGTTATCGCTACTGAATCAGGGTTAGAACTTTGATCAAAACCATCCCAAGAACCTGCCGCATACTTATCATCTTCGTCTAATTCTTGCTCCCCTTCCACCGTTAGAATCGAAGCTAACCATAAATCACATGGCTCACCAAGACCTAGCCAGTCTTCACTATAACCAAAGCCACTTATCGTATCATCTGTATTGTTACTAATATAAATAATGTCTTTTTCTATTGCTTCTTTAATTAAAACATCAAAATTTGTTTGTTTAAAAAATAAACTAACGATATCCATTATAAATTACCTTAATATTAACTTAATTATTCACAGGTATAACAACAGATAGTTGAATTATGCTGAGATGAGTTATTAAAATGAAAGCCACGTTAATTGATACTTACTTGATGTTCAATTAATTATTCGCCTCTAATTAAGCAATTGGGTAAATAAGATTGTGTAATTGAAATAAATAAGAGCATATTCAGAATTGAAAAAAGGTAAGAAAGAGTCTGCAATAAAGCATAGATATTATGAAATAGACTAAACACGCGATGTATTATGGCTGTATGAACAAAGTATTTCAGTTGAACTTATGCTGTTACATCTTCACACTATGTATCGTTTTTAAATATAGATAAATTAAGATCTTGCGGTTTACCTAGCCAATATGCCATATCAGTATGATCTTTTAAGTTATTACCCGTTACTGCGTGAACAAATACTGTTAAACCATTTCGCTCATTCTCAAGCCATGGAATAAGCATATTAAAGTCATTTGAAGTAAAAATTATTTGGCAACTCCATTTAGGATGCGGACCTATTTTTCTGCGGTGAACTCGTCCCATAGATAATCCAAATAAGTGAGCTGCTTTTTCACATAGCATGGTGGCGAACGTTACAGTTTCTTGTTCAAAATAAACATGAGCATGGTACTTATCATGATCGTTGACTGGAAATTTATCTACATTCATTAATTTTCCTATTAATACAGTGAATATTATAATCTTAACTAAATCTTACCGCGTAGTTCTAGAAGCCACTATTTTCTATTGTTCATCTACATGAAAACAAGGTCTAATGCTTACACATAATGCCATAAATACAAATGTCGATGTTAAAAATTGAAGCAAAGTAATGCATTCCTTTCACCCCATTGAAGTAGATGTTCAGAGGACTTTCCTACATGTTTTTTAACCGTATGAAACCGAATAAAATAGTAAATAAAAGCGTATAACAAAGCGAAACCAGTCTACTCTCAGCCAAACACAATATAAATTTGATAAATCATTATCTAAAATCATCAATAAAAATAACGTTATAATTAAAAAATGAAATAGTAGATAAAAATCAATCTAAACTTGATTTACAAAGAGTGGCCATCTATGTCCTTTAAACTTTTGGTTCAGGCAATACCGGTGGTGTACTATCCATATAAGTGAGAAAATTTGACCATATTTCATGTGTTCTTTGCTTGGTTAATTTAGTTTTACAATTCAAAGACATAACGCCTCTAATACTGCCTTCTCGCCACATAGTATAAATAGAACTACAATGTGCCTCAATATAGACGCCCCATGCCTGTTGAGCGTTATCAATAGCCGCAATCAACTCTTTATCGTCGCTATTTCTTTCTTTACTTTTAGCTAAGTAAGCTGTCATTTCGAGTTCTGCTTTGCTCAACTCAACGCCTGCACAGTAATTGATATCCAACGTGCTGATCATGTTATTACAATCAATTTCATCGCTCACCACAAAACTTGAGTAGATGGCGAACATCAAGAAAATAAATTTATTCATTTAAACCTCGTATTAATTTACAAGCGACATACTTCGGATAGTATCCCAAGCTTCTTTTGATTTACCTACAATAACAACCATAAAATCCCGCCATACATAGCAAGATTACACACTATCGCAGTGGTGTATCCTTTTTCACCTTTTCGATACCAATTCCCTAAAGAGAAAGATCGATTACATTGCATTTTCAATTGAAAAACAGATATATTTTCATTTTTTTTAACATGCTGTCCAAATAAAAACACCTGCTTAACCAATACCAACATTAATAAATTAACGTTAAGAAGCAGAAATATAATAACTAAAGCAAACTTAAGACTCTCTTCCATACGCGCCCTTATAACAGTTAATTAAATAACTCAAAATAATTGACTAAATCAACAGTATTTTAAAAATTAAACTCGCATAATTTATATGTTTTATTATGCATTTTTATGACTATAAAACATTAATTTTTCTCTTTTAGAGTCGAACTACAACTGAGCGACCACCAGTATCTCAACAAGCTAATTTAGCTATTTTTAAATATTTCTTTGAAATAATCGGTTTAGAATAATGAACTTCTGATAATAGGTTAGTAAAGAAGTGTCGGCCCGAGTTATTAACAAAAATTTGGTACCTAGTATTTGGAAAGAAATCAAATTCAATAGAGTGATTATTTATTACTTGGATATTATCGAGTGTTCCAGACACATATTCGAGACCAAGATCAACCTTATCTATACACTTAAGATCATGACTTATTAGCGTCAAATGCAACTGTTCTTCAAACGCACAATTATCAGTCGAGAATAAAAGAAAAGATCCATCCTCTAATTTATATTGTTTCTCAATGATGGCTCCTGAAATAGTTAAAGAAACTCTTTTTTCCTCAAATTCTAATTGATAGTTTTCTTTAATATTTTCTTTTAAATTAAATTTTTCTATTTCTTGCATAAGAAACTCAAACAACATTGATTTTTATTTGTCATTTTACAAATGTATCATAAGTGCATTTTTTACACCTAATACAAAATGAAATCATCAATAATGATTAGCTTTGATTAATGTAATCTCTAAAAGCGACCTATGGGCTTAACAGTTGGATTTACAGTAATGTTTCGCCTTATTATTGTCTTAAAAACAATAGTGATTCACATTAAGCTGCATATATAACCATATTAAAAGGTGTAATAATGTTTTTAAGTTAAACATTACACCTTGTTGACATTGTAGCGTCTTATATGTGTATGCTTTATTAAGCCATTAACAACAACTTTACATGAATGCTTTATGCAGATGTTTTACATTAATATTTTACCTTAAGAATAGAAGAGTGAATTATGATAATTTTGCACGGTTTTGCCGCTAGTAACTATTACAACCTAGTGAAACATGTACTTCTCTATAAACAATTACCATTTCAAGAAAACCTCCTTTACGCAGGCAGCAAAGAGTTATTAGCCATTAGCCCAGTAGGTAAAGTGCCCGCTATCACGACACCCGAAGGTTTGAATATTTCAGAGTCGAGCGTGATTTGTGACTTTTTAGAAGAGACTTACCCTGATATTCAACTCTACCCTGAAAACAGTGGCGAACGTGCTGTTGTGCGTCAAATAATGAAAATAGCAGAGCTTTACTTTGAATTGCCAAGTAGACGTTTTATACCTTATGCCTTTTCTGGTACTGAAGCGCCTGAGCCGGTTAAAGTAGAAATACGCCAAGTATTAAAGCGTGGTATTACTGCATTAAGTCATTTATCTCAATTTTCACCATGGGTTGCAGGAGAGCAATTTACAATGGCTGATATCTACGTTTATTACGTTAATAGCATCGTCAGTAAGTTTGCATCTAGCCAACTTGAATGGGATGTACTGGCAGAGATTCCAGGAATGACAAAATGGAATGAGTCTATGAGTCAATCACCCATTGCTCAAAAGATTGAGGCAGATCGTTTAACAAATATGCCCGAATTTATTAAAAAAGTAACCGCTCAAATTAGAGCTTCAAAAGCTAAACAGTAATTATTGATGCACTAAAAACGAAAATAAAATGATTTTTTTCGGTGTTTTTCAAGACAGTTGGCACTCATTAGCTCATCCAAAAAAACACAACCAATATCAAAAAATTGGTTAATAACTTACCTATTTGTAGGAGAAATTCGAAATGACAAATACCAATATTCAACTGACTTCAACTATCAGCGAAGACAATAAATTAACACTTGCCTTACAAGACATCGACATGCCACAACCTAATGCTGATGATGTGGTTATTCGCATTGAAGCGGCACCCTTAAATCCATCTGACTTAGGTGTTCTATTTAGCGCTGCCGACCTATCAACAGCAGTTCAATCTGGCACAGAAAAGAGCCCAGTTGTTACCGCAGATGTGCCAGCTCAGTTTATGCCTTCGCTTAAAACACGTGTCGGTAAAGCAACGCCTGTCGGCAATGAAGGGGCTGGAACAGTAGTAGCAGCCGGATCATCGCCTGCGGCACAAGCATTAATGGGTAAAATGGTTGCAGTGATTGGCGGAGGTAGTTATCGCCAATATCATTGCGCCAATATACAAAGCTGTCTTGTATTAAAGGAAGGCACAACAGCTAAGCAAGGTGCATCGTCTTTTGTTAACCCACTTACCGCATTAACAATGGTTGAAACCATGCGAGCAGAAGGCCATAAAGCAATTATTCATGCAGCAGCGGCTTCAAACCTTGGACAAATGTTAAACCGTATTTGTATTGCTGATGGTGTAGATTTAATTAATATTGTGCGTAAACCAGAACAAGAAACATTGTTACGTGATATGGGTGCTAAATACATTGTCAACTCAAGTAGTGAGTCTTTCCTTGATGACTTAACAGCAGCAATTATTGAAACAGGTGCGACGATTGCGTTTGATCCGATTGGGGGTGGGCAGTTAACCAGTGACATTCTTAACTGTATGGAAGTAGCCGCAGCCAAAAACATGAAAGAGCACTCTATTTATGGTTCTGACACATTCAAACAAGTTTACATTTATGGTGCGTTAAATCGTGGTCCCATTACAATAAATCGTAACTTTGGTTTTGCTTGGGGTGTGAATGGATTCTTATTATTCAATGCGCTTGGTAAATTAGGCTCTGAAACCATCGTTGCAATGCGCAAACGTGTGGCTGATGAAATTACGACGACTTTTGCAAGTCACTATACACATGAAGTGTCATTGTCAGAAGCATTGAAATTACAATCAATAGCTGCTTATTCTAAACAAGCAACAGGTGAAAAATACCTAATAACACCGCAAAGTTAATTTATTATAAAAAAACAGCCTATTGAATGGGCTGTTTTTTAACGATTAGTGAGTGTAAATATATACCCGTTTCAACGCTTTCTAAATTTTGCACCTTGAATGGTAACGAGCATAAAAGCAGATGTTGAAATAGCATCAGCTTTTCTATTTTATAGACATCCCTTTTAACTGATACTTATACCAATGGAATTAAATAAGTGAGCAGAGGTTGCGCAGGAAAAATTAACACTAATAAGGCGTGAGTTGTAGGAGATAGTTGTTCTCACTTCAAAACTCACAACGCAGTTAGAGGTGATTTTAACCAGCAAGAATGATCTCCTTATTAATTCTTTTGGTATTATTATTCACACCTTATTATTTGAATCCAAGTTGGGTTTTCTACCAGTGCTTTTCTATTAATACTTTTATTGATAAGAGCTCGATAAAAACTAACACTCTAAATAACGGGTGCCATCATCATATAAGTTGTCATGCATTAGTTTAACCCTTTATGACACAAAAAAACTAACCCAAATACTCCCATATTTGATCGACAATACCTTACTAATTTATCAAGCTTCCAGCCCTTAACCTCAGATAGTTAATTCCTATCTTTAATCATACCGATTATTTAATCAAACCGATTATGTAATCAAACAACCATGAGTTTATAGCCGATTAAACAATCTGCTATTTATCAGTATTACAAAAAAGCGCAGGTCATTAATTTTAAGTACTTTTAAAAAGCTGTTACATAAAAAGTAAAGTGTTCGATCTCAACGCAAATATTTGTGATTACTGCACCATGTTAATGCAATTTAATTTGTAAATGAGGTTGTTATATAGCCTAAACAGAACTAAATTAGCGGCGTTGGTAGTGGGATTATAAATATTTATTATTGGTCTAATTATTGCTATTTAATCTTTAATTATTAAGTATTTATTGTTTGTTGAAAAAGCACTGAAGATGGATATTAAGTTTCCAGATACTTTCAAACATTCGAAGCGAATTAATTTACTTTTATTTTTTATTACTGAACAAATAATTAGGCTTGCTATGTCTACAAAATCAGCTCAACACTCATTGTTTGAAGATGCTCAAGGTATACTGATAGGTACTCTTCTTGCAGCCCTTGGTATTACGTTTTTCAAATCAACGGGGTTGCTTATTGGCGGTACCGCAGGTTTAGCCTTCTTAGGGCAATATGCGTCTTCATATTCATTTAGTGATGTGTTTTTTGTTATCAACTTACCCTTTTATTATTTGTCATATCGACAACTTGGTTTAGCTTTTACATTAAAAACCTTTATTTCTGTATTTCTCTTGTCTATTTTTGTTGAGTACGCTCCTTCTTTCATGCAATTTGAATTTTTGGATCCTATATATGCAGCGTTCATTGGTGGGTTATTAGTTGGATCTGGTTTACTTGGGTTATTTAGACACCAAGCTAGCTTAGGAGGATTAACTATTCTCGCCCAATACTTAGCTAAACAATATGGAATATCCATTGGTAAATTTCAAATGGCGGTGGATTGTGTCGTTCTTATTCTTGCCATATTCATTGTAGATTGGGATGCTATCGCGTTATCAATCGTCGGTGCTATTTCTTATAACTTAATATTGGTTATAAACCATAAACCGGGCCGTTATAGTGCAAGATAACTGTATTAATGGTGAGTAATAAACACATAAATATAGTTTGTGTAGATATATACCCGTTACCATTCAAGGTGCAAAATTCAGAAAACGGTGAAGTGAACAAATTGTAAGCAAAAAGAAGAAGATCTAACGCGTTAAATCGACACTTTCTAACAACGTTTTCTAACAACGAAGGTGTTGATTTCACCGCTTGCCCTCTGGATCGTTAGTTTAAAAACCAACTCTGCGTTGCAACCTTCAATAAGGACTCGACATTGTCATCATGTTACGCCTTAACTTGGAGTCCAAGCTAACGACTGAACAAAGCACCTTTAAACGGTAACGGGAGCATTAACTTAACTAATAAAGCAGAAGTGAAATGTCTCTATCAATGAACTATTAAACCAGTCATTGATGATGGATAAACAAAGAACAGTCTTCATAGAGACACATCCACTATTAAGTTTTACTCAGAAACGTTAAGTACAATTTTACCCACATGCGCCTTTTTCAAAAACGTATCTTGCGCTTTATTTATCTCTTCCAATGGAAAAGTAGCCGCGACGATTGGCTTAATTTTATCTTGTTCAATCCAGTTTATTAAACTTTTAAAAACTTCAGGTTCAAGCACTGTACATCCAAAAAAACTTAAATCTTTTAGGTAAAGTGTCCTAACATCCAGTTCCACCAAAGCGCCACCAATCGCGCCAGATACAGCATATCGTCCTTTAGGCTTTAATACCTCTAACAATTGTGGCCACTGCTTTCCAGCAACAAGATCAATGACTACATCAACACTATTTTCGCCCAATACTTCAGATAAATTAGCGTCTCTGGTAATGACCTGATCGACTCCTAAATCTAACAATTGTTGATTTTTACTTGGGCTAGTGACAGCAATAACGTAAGCCCCGCGCGCTTTTACAAGTTGAATGGCAGCAGAGCCAATGAAGTGACTGTTGAGGACTTCATGAAGGCAGTGACCGAACATGGTTCATTTATCGATATGACCGATGAAGGTTGGAATGAGATATTTGAAAAAGCCAAGCAACATGCTGAATACGATAACGTACATCCACACAATATTGAATCAGGCCAAACCTATAGCAACGGGAAAATAGGAAAAGAATGGGAGATTAGAGAAGTATTAACGATAAGTAATAAAAAGACCGTAAAATACTTTGTACTCGCAGGTGAAAACATAAATCTCTTAGAATCTTGTTCGGTAAAAGAGTTTATTGCTTGGTCTAAGTTTAAAGTGAACAAAAATAATATTGGCATATGGGAGAGACTCACTTAAAGCGATGGCATAATCTTATACCGATTACATTAAATAAGTGATCTAAATTTTGCGCAGGAAAAACAACTTAGTTCAAGGCGAAAATTGAGCTAAATGGTTGTTCCCTTTACGAAATTTACAACGAAGAAATAAGTTATTTTAACAAGTAAAATAGATAACTTAATTAGTGTGATTGGTATTACAATCTAGTTTTAGAACTTAGTACGGTAAAGTATTTTTAAGGCATATAATGAAAGCTAGATTTATGTCATTGATAATACTAATTACATTAAATAAGTGATTTAAATTTTTTGCAGATTAAATGGGGTAGTTTAAGGCCTAAGTTGAGGTTTTTATAAGATCATCTTCGTTAATCGTCTGTCGGGGGAATTAACCAAAAGATATTAATGCTTTAATGGTTACTCCCTTTACAAAACTTACAACGAGAAAATAAATTATTTAACAAGTAAAATAGATCAGTTAATTAGTATGATTGGTAACGATACTTCAGAAAGTAAAAAGGCTCACCACTTTTCAGTAATGAGCCTTTTCAAATGTGGCGGAGGAGGAGAGATTTGAACTCTCGGAGAGCTATTAACCCTCGCTGGTTTTCAAGACCAGTGCATTCAGCCGCTCTGCCACCCCTCCGCAGAACGAGACGAATAATACAGACTTTAAGCCTTGTTTGTAAAGTTTATTTTGACGAAATAAATTTGTTTGCCGAATAATTAAACATAAAGTTTAAATAAACGACATTAAGACTATATTTTATTCAGCTATTACATAATATACTTCAATCGATTCACTTTACTTTACTTTACTAATTTAAATTGTTTATTTCAGCTAGTTGCCTAATAACCTTTACTTAAGCCACCTTCCACCTGCTTATGATTTAAATCGACTTACTTAAATAGATTAGTATGTGCATCTGGATGTTGCTCTGCATGACACTCAAATAAGTATTCAGTTAAAGAAGAGAGCATTTCGTCGTCGCCTTCTTTGCCTAAAGAATAAGCCACTGTGTATTTATCGATGCGGCGTATTTGAGAGCCTGAGATAGGTAATCGTGCCCGGTCAGGTAATTGCAGATAAATATTACTTAATATTTCCGGTAATGATTCATGTTCAGGATCATCAATTAATAAAGAAATCCCAGATGCGGAAAGATCTTTAACGCGGTAAGGTAAAACGTCTCCTTCTTCATTAACGATCCTCATGGTTTTATCTGCAGATAATCGCCATGAGCGAAGCTTATCGCCAGTTTCATAAATTTTAGGTGATTTAAGCGTCATACTAAAATTAGTGAAGTCGCCCATTTTCATTTGCACTGGAAAAATCAGATGGTGGCTTCCGTAATTCGCAACTAATTGCAAATCGTCTGCTAACCCTAGTTGAAAGAGTAATGCGTCTTTTCCTGACTTCGATGAAATATCATAATTGAGCTCTTTATTTTCACTAATTTCTGTATCCAATAACATTTCAGACAGTAGCTCAAATTCCTGATCATTGATTAATAATTCTTTATCTGATTTAGCCATTGGTCTCCGCCTTATGATTTTAGAAAGTCCTGATCCTTTTATGTTACGACAATTTCACATATTTATGTCTAAATAATTACTTTTTAATCTATTTCCTTTCGCAATAGTCCAACTTTTTTAAAAAATGAAGCTTCATTTCTCATAAATATTGTTGCAAAGCAACTGCTCCTGTATCCTACAGCCCTTATTAATTTTTTTTCATTGCAGGCAGACTTAATATGCAAGAGTTATACAACCCTAAAGAGATTGAAGCTAAATTCCAAAAACATTGGGATGACAATCAATCATTTAAAGCGACTGAAGACCCATCTAAAGAAAAATATTACTGCCTCTCAATGTTCCCTTACCCAAGTGGCAAATTACACATGGGACATGTGCGTAATTATACTATCGGCGATGTTGTGTCTCGTTTCCAACGTATGCAGGGTAAAAATGTTATGCAACCTATGGGTTGGGATGCGTTTGGCTTACCAGCTGAAAATGCAGCGATTAAGAACAATACTGCTCCAGCAGGTTGGACTTATGAAAACATTGCTTACATGAAAACACAACTTAAGCAGTTAGGTTTTGGTTATGACTGGAGCCGCGAATTAGCGACTTGCCAACCTGAATACTACCGTTGGGAACAATGGTTTTTCACTAAGCTATTAGAAAAAGATTTAGTTTATAAAAAAATGGCAACGGTAAACTGGGATCCAGTGGATCAAACAGTGTTAGCCAATGAGCAAGTTATCGATGGTCGCGGCTGGCGTTCTGGTGCAATCGTTGAGCAAAAAGAGATACCACAGTGGTTTATTAAAATTACAGCTTATGCACAAGAGCTATTAGATGATTTAGACCAGTTAGACGAATGGCCTGAACAAGTTCGTACCATGCAACGTAACTGGATTGGCCGCTCAGAAGGTATTGAGATGGACTTTAAAGTGGCAAACAGCGATGAAACATTCTCTGTTTACACGACTCGCCCAGATACGGTAATGGGCGTGACTTATGTTGCTGTTGCAGCACAACATCCTTTAGCGTTAGAAGCTGCAAAGTCTAACCCAACATTAGCGGCATTCTGTGAAAGCTGTAAAAACGTTAAATTAGCAGAAGCTGAATTAGCGACGATGGCTAAAGTGGGTGTTGATACAGGTCTTAAAGCTATCCACCCTATTACTGGTTTAGAAGTACCAATTTGGACGGCTAACTTTGTATTGATGGGATATGGTTCTGGCGCAGTGATGTCTGTACCTGCACATGACCAACGTGATTATGAATTCGCTAAAGAATACGGTTTAGATATTAAAGCAGTGATTAAACCTGCTGATGCTGACGTTGATGTTTCAACTGAAGCGTTTACTGATAAAGGCGTTTGTTTTAACTCTGGCGACTTCACTGCTTTAGAAGGTTTAGACTTTGATGCCGCATTCGACGCAGTAGAAGCGCGATTAACAAGTGAAAATAAAGGTAAACGTCAGGTTAACTTCCGTCTTCGTGACTGGGGTGTTTCACGTCAACGTTACTGGGGCGCACCAATCCCAACATTAACGCTTGAAGATGGAACGGTTGTGCCTGTGCCTGAAGATCAGTTACCGGTTATCTTACCTGAAGATGTCACCATGAACGGCATTGTTTCACCTATCAAAGCTGACCTTGAGTGGGCTAAAACAACGTATAACGGTCAACCTGCTACACACGAAACAGATACGTTTGATACGTTCATGGAATCAAGCTGGTATTACGCACGTTATTGTTCACCACAAAGTGACGATAAAATGTTAGATCCTGCTAAAGCTAACTATTGGTTACCGGTTGATCAATACATTGGTGGTATTGAGCACGCTATTTTACATCTTTTATATTCTCGCTTCTTCCATAAATTATTACGTGATTTTGGATTAGTAAACAGCGATGAGCCTTATAAGAAGTTATTAACGCAAGGTATGGTATTAGCAGACGCTTATTACTATGAAGATGCAAAAGGCGGTAAAGTTTGGGTATCTCCAACTGAAGCAATTACAGAAACAGATGCTAAAGGTAAAGTTATTTCAGCTAAAACAGCTGACGGACAAGTATTGGTTTATGACGGTATGAGCAAAATGTCTAAATCAAAAAATAACGGTATCGACCCACAAGTGATGATTGATAAATACGGCGCAGATAGCGTGCGTTTATTTATGATGTTTGCTGCACCTGCTGAGCAAACGTTAGAGTGGTCTGACTCTGCGTTAGAAGGTTCATTACGTTTCCTTAAGCGTTTATGGAAATTGGCATTTGATCATGTTTCATTAGGTGAAGTTGCCCCATTAGACATTAAAGCATTTAATAATGACCAAAAAACATTACGCCGTGAACTACACAAAACAATTGCGAAAGTAAGTGATGATGTTGGTCGTCGTCAAACCTTTAATACTGCGATTGCTGCGGTAATGGAATTAATGAACAAACTGACTAAAGCGCCAACTGAAGCAGCGCAAGATCGTGCTATTTTACAGGAAGCTTTATTAGCAGTGACTAAATTGTTATCTCCAATCACACCGCATATTTGTGCAGAGCTATTCACTTTATTAGGTTCTGAAGATGATATTTTGTCTGCACCTTGGCCGACGGTTGATGAGTCAGCATTAGTTGAAGATTCAAAACTGATTATCGTGCAAGTTAATGGCAAGTTACGTGCAAAATTAACGGTTGCAGCTGATGCTACGCAAGAACAAGTAGAAGCACTTGCAAATGAAGATGATAATGTGAGTAAATTCACAGCTGACAAAACGGTTCGTAAAGTAATTTATGTACCGGGTAAATTATTGAATATCGTGGCTAATTAATTTATTAGTTAACGTGTTCAATTTACTTAGATTAGAACGACTTTGATTATTTAATAAACCTCTTATTCTTTAGGATAAGAGGTTTATTGTTAATCACACTTACTAATAAGATAAGATAAAATAAGTGACACTTAATTTTTTCTATTTATATTTATAAGCTAAAGCTCGCCCTATATAAGATACTCTTGCGTTAAACGACAAAAGAGAAAGCGAGTAATATTAAATAGATAATTGGAATTAACCATTTATACGATCATCATCAATTTTTAATAGCTAAATAACTAATATAACTAAATAACTAAATAACTAAATAACTAAATAACTGACTTAGTCTTATTCATTCTCTTAAACATTACAAAAGGCTTTTTATGCATTCAATTCACCCTCGAGCTTTTTATCGCCTGACTCTTTATCGTCGTACCATGTTATTAATGACGTTAGCGATGACATTATTGCTAAGTGGTTGTGGTTTTCACCTTAAACATAATAATGGTTTAGTGGAAAAATTCCCTGAAATATACTTACAAACTAATAATCCTAAAGGTGATTTAACTCGTCTTGTTAAACTGCGTTTACGTGGTGCAAATATTAAGATATTAACAGAGCCTAACCCTGATGCTGCAGTGTTAAGACTCAAATCAGAAAGTCAAAGTGAACGTACTATTTCGTTATATGCAACTGCACAAAATGCAGAAAAAGAGATTGGTTATGTCATGAAGTACTCTTTAAAAATGCCTAATTTCACGGCTAAAGATTTTGACGTTAATTTATATCGAGATTTTCTTTACGATTCTTCGCAAGCATTAGCAAAATCTCGTGAACAAGAGTTATTAATCAAAGAGTTAAGAGTAGTTGCAGCCGATCATATTATAGCCACTATGCTGAGCATAGAAAACCAAGTGACCGAGTAACCTTTTTATGCGAATTTATCCTGAACAGCTAGCACAACAGATCCAACAAAAACTGCCTAGCTGCTGCTTGATATTTGGTGATGAAGCACTATTAAGCATTGAAGCCTTTGAACAAATTCAAGTTAAGGCTAAAGCATTAGGCTTTTTAGAACGTTTTAGTTATAGCTTGGATGGTAGCTTTGATAAAGACCAAATATTTAGTCAATTCAATACCCTATCATTGTTTTCTGAAAGACAAATTATTGAATTAACGCTCAGTAAAACCACCAAAGAAAATACTGATTTCATCAGAGAAATTACACCGCTTTTAAATCCTGATATTCTATTGGTCATCAAAGGGCCAAAACTGAATGCTCAACAATTAAAAAGTGTCTGGTTTAATAAACTAGAGCAACAAGGTTTGTTTGTTGCCACTAATGTATTAATGCCACAACGTTTCCCTCAATGGTTATTTCAACGCCTGCGTGTTGCCGGTTTAACGGCTGATAATGAAGTGATCGACTTTTTAACACTGCATTTTGAAGGTAACTTATTAGCGGCGAAACAAGAAATTGAAAAATTATCTATCCTTTTCCCTAAACAACATTTACATTTAACCCAAGTAGAACAAAGTATTACGACGCATAATCATTTTAGCTTGTTCCAATGGGTAGATAGTTTGTTAGCAGGAGAAAAGGCACGTAATGCGCGTATCATTAAACAATTACAGGCTGAAGGCACGGAATTGTTATTACTGAGCGCAACATTAGCCAGTGAAATTCAAAAGCTGCTTTCATATTCGTATCAAATGAAAACACAATCGTTGCCATCGCTATTTGCACAACAAAAACCTAAATTATGGCCAGCGAAACAAGCTTTATTAACCAAAGCATTAAACCGTTTAAGTACTTTGCAATTAGAGAAAATGATCATTGAGTGCGCTCAATTAGAAGTCTCGGTTAAGGTTGAAAATAAAACAGATACTTGGTTACAACTGAATGCGATTTGTTATCAATTTTTAAAATAAAAGGATGTAGATGAAAATTAATGACTGTGCTGCAATCGGTTTTTTAGGTGGGACATTTGATCCCATTCATTTTGGCCACTTACGACCTGCATTAGAGATTCAACAAGCACTAAATTTACAGTCATTATATTTATTGCCAAATTATATCGCACCACATAAAGAAAAAACCTTAGCTAATACGCAGCAGCGTATTGAAATGGTTAAGCTCGCCATTCAAGATACACCGGAATTACAACTCAATACCCAAGAGCTATTACGCTCGACCCCGAGTTATACCATTGATACCTTAAAGCTATTACGTAAGCAATATCCTGACACACCACTCTGCTTTATTATGGGCATGGACTCTCTGATTAATTTCGATAGCTGGTATCAATATCAAGACATATTAGACTATTGTCATCTCGTGGTTAGCCACAGACCCGGCTGGGATCCAACATTCAATGATGTAGTGAGTAAACTCTTATCGGACCATCAAATACAAGACCCAGCCTTATTACATCGTTCTTTAGCGGGATGTGTTTATTTTCAAAGCACTAGCCAATTAGCGATTTCTTCTTCTCAAATTCGTCATCTATTATCAAAAAAACAAAGTATTAATTTTTTAACCCCGCAATCTGTTTGCACTTACATAAAGGAACAACACTGTTACACCTAGCTTAAAAAACATAACCATAGCAATATAATCATAATAATAAGAAGAAACGGACACTTTACTTTTAAATAAGGAACATCACTATGTTAGCTCTGATTAAAAATAAAATATCTCACCCTCTCAACTTCGCTGTTTTATCTTTTTCGCTACTTGCGATTACCCCATCTACATTTGCAGCAACCACTACAACCGCAGCGCCACAGACTGCAATTTACAGTCAAATGGCCATCCATCATCCTGTATGGGCGAAAAGTGGTATGGTAGCTTCACAAGAAGCGATTGCCACTAATATCGGGTTAGATATTTTAAAGCAAGGTGGTAATGCCATTGATGCAGCAGTGGCTGTGGGATATGCATTAGCAGTTACACTACCAAGAGCAGGTAATCTCGGTGGCGGTGGTTTTATGTTGGTGTACCTAGCTGACAAAGAACAAGTTGTTGCTATCGATTACAGAGAAAAAGCACCTGCTAATGCTTCGCGTGATATGTATCTTGACGAAAATGGTGATGTGATTCCTAATTTATCGACTTTTCATGGTTTAGCTATTGGGACTCCGGGTACCGTAATGGGCCTAGAGCATGCTCGTAAAACATTCGGTACGATGTCTAGAGAGCAGTTGATTGCCCCTTCTATTAAACTCGCGAAAGACGGTATTGTCGTTACCGCTGATTTAGCGACGTCACTTAATGCCTTAAAAGAGCGTTTAAGTAAGTGGCCAAATACACATAAAATATTCTTCAAAAAAGACGGTTCAAACTACCAACCTGGCGATATTCTTAAACAAGAAGACTTGGCTAAAACACTGTCAATCATCAGTAAAGAAGGTGAAAAAGGCTTTTATGAAGGTGATATTGCAAAAGCAATCGCAGGTAGTATTCAAGAAGCCAATGGCGTTGTTACTGAAAAAGACCTCAAAAATTATAACGTAGTCGATCGTGAAGCGATTAAAGGGACTTACCGAGGTTATGAAGTCTTTTCTATGCCACCACCCTCTTCAGGTGGTGTCCATATAGTACAAATATTGAATATGCTTGAAAACTATGACTTAGCTGCTATGGGCCATAACAGTGCACAACATATCCATACCATGGTTGAAAGTATGCGTCGTGCTTATGCAGACCGTAGCTTGCATCTAGGGGATAGTGACTTCGTAAGAGTGCCAGTGAAAACTCTCACCAGTAAAAAATATGCAAAACAGTTAGTCGCCACCATTGACCCAGATAAAGCGACATCAAGTAAAGATATTCAGCCTGATGCTAACTTACCTTATGAAAGTGACCAAACAACACATTTTAGTGTCGTTGATAAATGGGGTAATGCTGCAAGTAATACTTACACACTAAATTACAGTTATGGATCTGGGATTGTTGCAAAAGGCACAGGCGTTCTATTAAATAATGAAATGGATGACTTTTCATCTAAACCTGGTCATGCAAATGGTTATGGATTAATTGGTGGGGAAGCTAACTCTATTGCACCTGGTAAGCGCCCTCTTAGTTCAATGAGCCCTACCGTTATCTTAAAAGATAATGCATTGTTTATGGTAACAGGAACACCTGGTGGATCTCGTATTATCACAACAACATTACAAGTTATTTCTAACGTGATTGATTATGATATGAATATTGCTGAAGCAAGCTCTGCACCACGTATACATCATCAATGGTTGCCTGATTATATTCGTATTGAATCTGGTTTGAGTGCAGATACAATTAAACTATTAGAAGAAAAAGGGCATGAGATAAAAGTACAATCGGCAATGGGTAGCACACAAAGTATCATGAAATCAGAAACAGGTTTATACGGCGCATCAGACCCTCGTAGACCGTCTGCATTAAGTGTGGGTTACTAATCAGTTTATGTAATCGGTATTAAATAAGTAATGAAGATTTACCTGTCGGGTGGACATATTATTATTCGATAGGTAAATCTTATTTTTGTAGATGATGCACTAACAGTTCTTGAATGCTTGCTTTGGCTTCCGTTTCAGGCGTCATAAACACAAGTCCACATTGCACTTCGTCATTAACAGCTAGGTTAGTAATATTTTTTAAAGCAACCGATAGGCATATCTTTTTATTCTCTTCTTCAAGATCAATACATAGCTCGTAAACCGCACCTATGCTTAAACTCTTTTCTTTTTTGCTGACAAAAGCACACCCTTGAATAGATAAATCAATTAGCACACCATGCGTTATAATCGCCTTTGTTGCTGAATCAACCATTGAGGCTTCAACACTCACATCAACTCGTCGATGTTGTCTTAGTGCCGCTGACTCAATCGTTTTTGGGTAATCTAAAACTAACCAACGTCCAGTAATGGTCATTATTTTCTGTATCGAAGATCTAAAAGCAATAACACTTGCTTGTTGTTGGTCATTATTCATGAAACGCACAATCACATCATTAGTTTCTTTAATATGTGGCAATGCTTTGATCCAACTTGCATCATTTCCAAAAGCTAAAATCACAGACATATTTGGGTCAACACCAATTAAACGTGTTTTTAAACGAATTGGTTTAGTGGCTGTAATGATTTGTAAATGTATGATTTCACCGCAATTGACTTGATTTAAACGAGTAAGTTCTCGATTATCTATCTTTGACACTTCCACCTCTCCAACTTCTCTTTATACGCCAGTGATATACGATAACTTATTAATAAAATGATAAGGCTTAAATAAGATAAACTCTAATAATTTAACCGATATAAAATACACATATGTCCTTAAAACTAAATAACCTAGTGAATAGATAAGCAATGACTTGATACAGCGTAACTAAACTATTTAATAAGCTCTTAATATAGTATAAAAAGTGGAGATTGTATTTATGATTATTTCATTATAGGAAGAGGTTATTAAAATTAATGCAGGATAAAATGTCGATACGATACAACTGTTTGCATCATTACTTGATTAAACAATTGAATGACGTTGATCTAATCTCCATTAGAGCGAATACTTTTCAATAACCCCAATATAACGACTCTTTCAAACTAACCATAGCCATTTTATGATTTCAAACAAATAGGCCATTTGATTATCAAAATACAGCTAAAAAATAAGTAACACATAATGGTAGTTTGCTCATAATCGAATTAGTAAGATCTCCGGGTAGTTATAGACAACACGATCAGTTATGATCGCAATTAAAGTAACTAAATGAGAAAAACCATGACTCAACCTATTATCACTAAAAAACAAGTTGTTGATACTCTGACACTTTGGCACCAAAAGAAAATTGATAACGCACAATTACAAGATTGGATGGTGACACACTTTGATCCACCTGAAACATTAATTGGAGAAGATGAAGAAGAGCTCGTCCAAGAAGCAATGCATATTATTATGAATGAGTATGAGTTAGCTAAACTAGATAAGTTTAAAGAAGAAGGTTACGAATTTGCAATGAAGTTTTTGGCCTGCACAGAGGAAGACTTTGTACAATTAAGACATCAATTTATCCACAAAGGTTTTAGTGATTAATCCATATTAAAGTATTGATAATTATCACATAACCATTTATATAATCAGTTGTTATATAGTCAGTTTTTTTATGCTCATTATAGTTATTTAGTTATGTGAATAAGCTACAAGCGTTGAATACAAAGCCATGGAAAGCTTATAAGCTTTTAGACATTCTATAATAGGCAACATCACTTTTATAAAATAACTCTCCCGTTTTATCAAAACCAAAACGTTGATAGAAACCTAAAGCCGATTCTCTTGCATCAAACCATAAGTAGTTAATACCCTGAAGCTTTAAGTTATCAATAAGATAATTAATCATAAAAGTTCCAACGCCTTTACCTTGAAATGCACTAAGAGTCGCAAATTTTCTTAATCTTGCAGTATTATTGTCAAGATAAAGAGAGGCGACACAAACTGTCTGTTGATTACTCATCACAGCAAAATGTAAAGCTTGCTCGTCGCCTTCCACCCGACAGAATTCAGGGGGCTTATCTGGCCATAACACTTGGTGACGAACCAAAATGGTATCTTGCCATTTAATTGATACTACTTTCAAAGTAAACCTATTCAGCTATTTTAGTATAATATTTCTGGTTATCAGGTTATTTAGCATTCATTACAATGACTATATTAAGATATTACGGAGCTTCATTATTACAATTCCAGCAGACTTCAAAAGCAGGATCATTTTTCTCATTGCAATTAGCACAAACCCAATCAGCTATATTTTTTGATTGTTGAGATTGTTTTAAAATGGCAGTAGCCGCTTCTAAATCATTATCATCAAAAACCCAAACTTCAGGCCAACAATCAAAAGCAGACACTTCACCCATCGCACCTTGAGAAAACTCATTTTTAATAAACACTTTGATGTTTTGTGCTTCAATTAGATTTTTTATGTTCCCGACAATAAAATGATTTTCATGTGTATAAACTAGTTTCATCATGACCTTCCGATTATTTATTGATTAATACCAATCACAATAAGTAGCTTATCTATTTTACTTGTTAAAACAGTCCACTTCTTCGTTGTAAATGTCGTAAAGAGAACAGCCATTAAAGAATTAGCCTCTTTTGGTTAATTCTCCGATAGACGATTAATAAAGTTAATCTTCGAAAGGCTCAATTTACGCCTTGAATTGAACTGTTTTTCCAGCGCAAAATTTAGATAACATATTTAATGTAATCGGTATAACAGTCCAACACTTTATATCTGAACATATTATTTAAGCGATACTCTGAACTATGTCCTAACTATTTTTTTAATTTCGGTTTTTGGCTTCGATTCAGATAATAAGGCGACATTAATAAAGATGATATTTAAAAAAATAAAAATTAATGTCTCAGAGTTAACTTTTAACGATAAAGAAATACTTAACTTGATGATGTATAAACCATCAAGTTATTAATCGCTCTTAATCTGAAAAAAAAATGGTAAAAAAGTAAGTTTATGAAAAAATTAATCTACAAAAATTTCCATTTCTTCACCAATTTTCTTACGCATCTCCATTAGCTTCATTGCTGTATCATGTTGTTTAATATCAGCTTCTGATTCAGGAATCCATTGCGGCACTAACTCTGATTGACCATTTTGATCTACTGCAACCATGATAACGATACAATGTGTTGTAGTGCGTTTGTTAAGCGACTTAGGGTCACAAGCATTTACTTCTAAAGCAATATGCATTGATGATTTTCCGGTATAAATAACTTTTGCAAGTACTTCTACCAAACTGCCCACATGAATAGGCGCAACAAAACGTATACCACCAGCATAAGCGGTTACACAATAACGACCACTCCAACCAGCTGCACAAGCATAGGCTGCAAGATCTATCCATTTCATCACAGCGCCGCCGTGAACTTTCCCGCCAAAATTTACATCTTGAGTTTCAGCTAAAAATCTCAGGGTTATATCACGTTGCGGTTTTTTCATATTAGTTCTCTAAATTCAGTATGGTTAGTAAATTTATCTGCTTAACAGTGAGTTAGCAAATAATTATTTATTTCGTTAAAAGGGAATTAGTAATATATGACAACATATAATGTCGAATTATAAGCTCAAATTAATAGAGTCAAAAGCAACCACTAAGCGCATAGGTAGAGTAATCTAAAAAATTTAACAGTTAATAATAGTGATTAACGCATATAGAAAATAAACAATAATAAAATAATTTACGATTAGACTTGTTTAAAAATTCGATATTAATCAATGGGTTTATCTTATAGGCATTCAATAAAAATGTATCTACAACCGTCTATTTCCGCTTCAACTACCACTTTTTATTTTCTATTAAATGTTGTATTTCAGTATATGTCACTGGTTTAGAATAATAATACCCTTGTATAATTTCACAATCATTATCACGCAAATAAATCAGCTGCTCAATGGTTTCAACCCCTTCAGCAACCACTTGTAATTCAAGGTTTTTAGCTAAACTAATAATGGATTTAATCATCGCGGTATCTTGTTTATTATTTGGGATATGATCAATGAAAGATTTATCAATCTTTAATATTGATATTGGCATGCTTTTTAATTGTGATAATGAAGAATAACCAGTACCAAAATCATCAATCGATAATCTGATGCCGATATCTGTTAAATCTGTAAGGGTTTCTTTAATTGTATTTTCTTGGTTTGTAGGTATTAAATGTTCTTCAGTAATTTCCATTTCTAATTGACTAGCATCCACACCAGCATTTTGTAAAGCTTCAACGACGAACTTGGTAAAACCTTTGCTGTATAACTGTCGGCTAGAAACATTAACCGCAATAGATAAATGCCCACAAGCCGTATTCTGCCATGCTTTTAATTGACGAATGGCTTCTTCTATCACCCATTTTCCTAGCGCAATAATAAGGCCAGTTTCTTCTGCAATAGGTATAAATTCAGAAGGGTAAACTGGCACATCGTTTTTTATTGGTAAACGAATAAGGGCTTCTACACCTGATATTAACTCAGTATTACTGCAAACCTTAGGCTGATATAAAAGAATAAAATCATCTTTTTCAATGGCTTCTCGCAATTGATTTTCTATGGACCAACGTTTAGCAGTGCTTTCTGTTAAATCATTAGAGTAAAAATAGACATTATCTTGTTCTAGTTTTTTAGCCTGGTACATTGCTGCATCTGCATTCCTTAATAACTCACTTATTTCTCTGCCATTATCAGGATAAATACTGATCCCAACACTCGAACCAATATGAAGATATTCATCATTAATAAAAAATGGGTCTTCAAAGAGTTTTTGAAAACGTTTAATAAATGACGGTATTTGTTCTAAATCATCGATTGAGTCGAGTAGTATCGCAAACTCATCTCCACCAAAACGAGCCACGATATCGAATTTACGTATAACGGTACTAAAACGTAATGCCACTTCTTGTAATAATAAGTCGCCAACTTCATGGCCAAGTGAGTCATTCACCTGCTTAAAACGGTTTAAATCAATAAATAATAGTGCGACTTTACGGTTGAGTCGATCAGCTCTTTGTATTGCTCCTTCTAATCTTTTATTAAATAACACCCTATTAGGGAGGTTAGTTAACGCATCGTGATGAGCAATATGCACCAACTTTTTCTGTGACTCTTTAAGCTCACTAATATCTTGCATGATGCCTGAAATAATCGGCGTTGCATTTTTATTATCTTCTAACAACTTACCTTGTAGTTTTAAATGTAAATACTCATCCGTCGGCAATTTAATTCTTATATCCAAATTAAACGCTAAACCATCATTAAAGGCCTGTAATAAGACATTTTTGATATGAAACTTTTCAGAAGGATGAATCAAATCAAGTAAAAATTCTTTGCCGCTCTCAAACTTATAAGATGACAAAGAAAGCATTTTAGAAAGCTGTTTAGACAACAATAAATGCCCTTTATTACCTTCTAATTCCCAGTAGCCTAATCGTGCAATCTTTTGAGCATGCTCAAGTCGAGATTCACTTTTCTTTAATGATTTAAAATAATGACTATTACGTAAAATATAACGCAAGTGGTGCCCAAACAAAGACCAATTAATAGGTTTAATAATGAAGTCAGTCGCTCCTAAACGATAAGCATATTCGATGGATTTTGTATCATCCATACCAGTAATCATGATGATTGGCACTCTCTGCCCCTCTTCTGATTCACGAATTAACTGGCACACTTCAAAGCCATTTAATTTAGGTAGATCAACATCTAATAAAACCAAGTCTGGCGTATGTTGATTAAATAAAATAATACCTTCAGCCCCATCTTTAGCCTCAACCACATCATACAGGTCCGGTGATAGGACTTGATTAATTAATAATCGAGTCATTTCATCATCATCTATCACTAATATTAATTTCTTATTCATAAAGACCTCAATATCGAGAATAATATACCGCTATTAATCATTAAATTATGACTCATTATTTTTTTCGTTAAAATATGAAATGACACGTTGAGATTCAATTTCAATCTCATCAATCAGCGTAGCTATTGATGAATCGGTTTTAGCAGTAATCGCTTGCTCTAAATTATTTGATAATTTAGCTAATTGAAAAGCCCCGACATTTGCACTGCTAGACTTTAAAGTATGTGCTGCTTTTCTAATACTTTCATGGTTTGACGTTACCTCTTTAAAAGTAGATAAACTTTCGGTTAATGTATTGATATAAAGCGAGACGACTTTATTAACTAGCGCATCAGAATGACCAGGTTGTAATGAGGCAATTTTATTTAATGCATCAGGGTCAACGGAAGCTAGTTTTTCATTCGTCTGAGCTGTCATCGTATTAATAACGTCATTTTTACTGCTGGCCTCATTTTGACGAGGAATACTCAACCATGGGGATAATTGGTCATAAAGTTGAGCCACTGAGAAAGGTTTGCTTAAATAGCCATCCATGCCTGATTGCAAACAACGTTGCATATCACCATCGATGGCATTAGCTGTTAAAGCAATAATAGTATTGCCTTTAGGAATAATATTTTTCAATTCCAAACTACGAATAGTCCGTGTTGCTTCTAGACCATCCATTTCTGGCATTTGCATATCCATTAGCACTACATCATAATTATTTTTCTTGAGAGCTTCGACCGCGATTAAACCGTTATCAGCAAGATCAACATGTAAACCAAATGACTCAAGAATAATAACAGCCACCTCTTGATTCACAGGATTATCTTCCGCAACAAGAATGCGATATGGATAATTAAACTGGTAATTTTGTGTATTATTTTGTGCATTATTCTCTGAACGTTGTGCATTGACCGTTGAACCGGTTATCGCTTTTGTCAGTGATAGATAAAGTTCTTTTTGTAAAACAGGCTTGTTAAGGAAACAAGTAATTTGGTTTTCTTTTAATAATTCACTATCTGCAGTCACTGAACTAAGCATAATAATAACGGGTTGTTGCCAATGTGTGTTTTGACGGATTTGTTTTGCCAATTCAATCCCATCCATTTCAGGCATATGCATATCTAAAATTAATAAATCATAAGGATGATTATTCTCGTGAGCGGTCTGCAACAAATGGAGTGCAATATACCCACCATCAGCTAAATCACAGTCTGCATTAATTTCATTTAATTGTTCTTTAATAATGTCTCTATTAGTCGGGTTATCATCAACAACCATTAGACGTTTATTTTGTAAAACTGAAAATTCTGGATGTGTTGTTACGGACATGGTGTTTAATCCGATAGCATTATTGATCACAGGCTTCAATGTAATATCAAAAGAAAAAATACTACCTCGTGATTTTTCAGATTGAACCGATAACTTACCGCCCATTAAGTTAACTAACTGTTTGGCAATGGGTAAACCTAAACCTGAACCACCATATTTTCTTGTTGTTGAACTATCTTCCTGTGAAAATGATTCAAAAATATAGTCCATTTTATTGTGTTCAATACCAATACCCGTATCTGTCACAGTAAAGTTTAATTCACCATTACCTTTTTCAATAACACGTAAGATAACTTGTCCATGCTCAGTAAACTTTAAAGCATTACTTAATAAATTAGCTAATATTTGTCGAATTTTAAGCGGGTCGCCAATATAAAAATTATTAAAATTTGCAGGGATAGAAAGTATTAATTCAATATTTTTTTTGTATGCCGTTTCTCCATACAAAGTGCCAAACTCTTCAATGAGAGAACGTAAATTAAACTCTATAAGTTCAAGCTGCATTTTCCCTGATTCAATTTTAGAAAAATCTAAAATATCATTAATAATGGCAAGCAAATTAATACCAGATTGATGAGCAGTTTCCGTGAAACGTTTCTGTCGATCATCAAGGTTCGTCGTCTGCAATAATTCAGTCATGCCCAATATACCATTCATCGGCGTTCGAATTTCATGGCTCATTGTCGCTAAAAACTCACTTTTAGCTTTACTCGCCGCTTCTGCATTTTCCTTAGCAGTAACAAGCTCAATGGTCCGTGACGTAATTTTTTCTTCTAATGTATCTTGATGCTCTTGAAGTGATTTATCTCTTTTTTCAACTTGCTCAAGCATTAAGTTAAAACCATTCATCAAGGCACCAATTTCATCATTACGTTTACCAAGTATGCGTAATTGGTAATTTTTATGTTCAGAAACCGCATCAACCACTTTTGTTATTTCTAATAGCGGACGAGAAATAATTCTTTGCATACGAATTGCGATGATTAAAGCTAAAAAAGTCCCTAAAGCAAAAATGAAAGGAGCAATAGCCAATGTATGCAATAAACGTTGGTTTAGTAAGCTACTATCATCAACCAAAAGTACATAACCTAATGTTTTACCCTCATAATTTATAGGTTCAAGTTGAAGGTGTAGACCATTCATGCCCTCTTTTTGTAACTCCGTTAAGCTCATTTGCAAAGAGGACGTTGATGTCGATTGTTGAAAAGAACGTTGAATATATTCCGCCAAAATTTGTTTGTCTTGATCATAAATTCTCGCCAATACAATTTGTTTTTTTGCATTAAGGCTATCTAGACTCTCTTTAGCAGCTTCTTGGTCTTTGAATAAGGCAGTTGCTGTATTCAAGGATGCCATTAATACAGCTAAGGTTTTAAGTTCATTTTCAGAATCAATATGACTATAGTGATGTTGTGCAAAGCTCATAAAAACAATAATAACAATAGAGGCCAATACACCAGGTAAAAAGCCAATTGCAATTAATTGAGTCCGTAAAGAAAAATGTTTAATTTTATTCACAAATTTACCTTAAGTTAGTCTACTAATATTGAAAGTTTGAGTAACTTTGAACTTAGTATTAATTTAGTTTCAGAAAGTTGTTGATTAGATATTTGGAAGCGTAAACGTTTATTTTCTCGTACTAAGTTAACAAATCCGCCTGAATCAAAAAATGAACTTTCATCTGTAATAGTGAGTACTTTTTGTTGGTCTACTTGAGAGAGCAAATAACGATACAGTCGACTATCATCGGTACTAATGTAAAGAGCATGGCAGTATTGAAAATCTTGATCTTTTTCGACGTTAACAACCGTAATTGGATGCTTATCTATCTTTTTATTTTCTAATATTATTAACGCTTTACTAACGCTGTCTTCACCATAAGAACATAAAACAAATGGGGCGTTGGCATCTTTCCAAGTTGATTCAGGCCAACGTGTAAATTTAGCTATATTGTAAATATAAGCCACCTTTACTGCACTAGGACTATTATCTTCAGAAAACACCGGCCTGATGATATTCATCATAAGAAGAACAAAGGTTAAGTAATATTTAATAGACAAGTTATTCATCATATTCAAATACTTCTAATGGCGATTACCAGTGATAAAGAGCATTAATCGCAATACTGCGTTCAATAAGAGAATCAGTACTTGATGATTCCGTAATAAACTGCTGTTTTTCTGCATGTAATAGATTACGACCAATAATAGAGAAACTTAATGCTTTAGTTGCCTGCCACCCAATACGCAAATCACTGTCAAAGCCATCAGAAATTGAGTAATCTCCACCAGAACTATCCCATTTACGCTCAGAGGCATAATAAAGACGTAAATCTAACTCTACTGAATCACTTAAATCAAAACTTCCCCAAAGAGAAGCCTGGTGTTCAAGGGAGCGATCTGCGACCAAAGAGATAACCTCACTACTAAATGAATTTTCAGCTTTATCTTTTAATTTAATGTCTATAAAACTATATGAAAAACGTAAACGAGATTGACGAGTTACTTGCCAAGTGACTAGCCATTCAGTGCCGTAACTATAGCCTTCTAAATTATTATCAAGATTAATTGGAATCACATAGAAGGTACTACCATTAACATTTTTTATTTCTGCATCGCCAATATCATAACTTAGCAAGTCATCATAAACGTTGTAAAAAGTAGCTACATCAAAGGATAAAGTAGAGGTAGGAAGCCAACGAAACCCAAGTTCATAGGCATTTAATTCTTCTGATTGGAAACCATTGTTACCAACAATCTGTAGTAAACCAGGTGTTGCAGTGGGATCAAATTCACTAGGTTGAATAACTTGTATATTAATTGTTGAACCACTTTCTACTTGAGAAGGTACTCTAACTGCGCGTGAAATAGCGCCCCACAAGGTGACTTTATTTGATGGTAGCCAGCTTAGTCTAATATTAGGTTGAATTTCTGTACTGCTATTTGTATTACCTTCAATTTTAGTACCAAATGTTAATGATAGGTTTTGCTCAGGTAGCGCCATAGTATCCTGAATAAATAGATTCCATATATCAAGATTCTGTATAGAAGATGAAGTAGAAAAAGAAGCAGACCCTTCTATATCACTTTGACTCCAACGATACCCTCCCCCCCAAATTAATTGATGGTTTTTAAAGGGAGTAAATTGATGTTCAATTTCTATATTCAACGTATTGCGTGTTTCTTTAAACTGAAGATCATTGTGTTCATAGAAGTCATAATTTGTACGAATATTTAATTCTGAATCAATGCTAGTTTTCATTCCCCAACGAGCGCCAATATTACCGCCAATTAAATCTACATCACCACTTTGAATATTAGCTAGATATGGGTCTTCAAAATTCGAGACAGAGAATTGTTGGCGCTGATCGTGTTGATAGATATCACCTTGTAATGTTAGCCATTGATCATCATCTAACGCTAAATCAAATCGTAATCCGGCCTGTACATACTTTCCTTCATTATCTTGATCATGCCCTGAAAGGTCTTTTGATTCTGCTAATTTCCTGCCGTTTGCATAAGCTCGAAACTTAGTCTTGTCACTAATATCATTTTCAACACTAGCACCAATCCCCTGAGATTCGGTGCCCATAGTAAGAGAAAGCGTTCCTGCTTCTTTTCCAGTAGCTTCTTTAGTAATGATATTAATGACACCATTAACGGCATTAGCTCCCCATAAAGTTGCACCAGGCCCACGAATGACTTCGATACGTTTAATCTCAGACATTAAATAATTCAAACTCTCCCAATAGACACCAGAAGAGGTAGGAGTGTAAATACTACGGCCATCAATCATCACTAAAAGTTTATTGGCAAATCGACCATTAAACCCTCTAATACTGACCGCCCATTTATTCGAATCGATTTTTGCAACATCAACACCAGGTACTAAAAATAATGCCTCTGGAATACTAGTCGCACCGGTTCGGCGAATTTCTTCTTCTGTGACAACATAAATTGCAGCTGCCGCTTCTGACAATTTTTCATTTTTCTTACTAACAGAAGTAACTTCTATTTTCATTAGCTCTTCAAAGTCAATTTCCGTGAAATCTTGTTCGCTATTGTCAGCATAGCTATAAAATGGAATCAAAGTTAACGAAATAGCTAACCACTTGATATAATTCATACACTTCCTTTTGATGAATATTTCAATATAAGATCTTAAATATAGAACGGTATATAAATAAGTAAAATCGATAGTGTGAGCATGATTATAAACTCATTAAATGTTTGTTTAATGAGTACAGTTTAAAAGAAGGACTTTTAAGGCAACCTCAAAAAAACAACCATAAAGTAGTATTTTACAGTTTAATATTTGACCTGGCAAACATATACGCTATTTAATGAGAGCTGTATTCGTTATAGGCGGTATGGAGGGTTTTAAGCTCAATTGAATGAGCTAAATTTTTCAAAAAATAAATATCTTAAAAAGACTAAAAATAGTCAACAACTCAAAATTAGTTAACCTCAATTCTAGTTAATGAAAGCGGAGTTATATTTAAAATCATAAGGTACTATTTTTTACTAGTCAGTGCCGTTAGTTTTGCGTAGTTCAAGGCGAATTATTGAAGCAATAACGGGTTATTGAGAGATAATTTAACGCAGAAATAGCGGTGTTGTATCGCTTTTCTAATCCAGAACTGAGGTTAGTTAACTCACTTCGTTCAAGCTTTTTAATACCAAGCAATCATCAGATCCATCAACATCACAATTATCTATCATCGTTAATAATTGTTGTTCTAATTGTTTTAACTGTTCTATTTTATTACGAACTTCAACTAAATGATGTTGTGCAACATCGTGCGCTTGGTGTGCATCATGATGTTTGCAGTCTTGTAAATGAATTAACTGTTTAATTTCATCAAGGCTAAAGCCTAATGCTCGACTATGTCGAATGAAGTGTAAACGTTGACATTGTTGACTGGTATAACGACGCTGATTACCTGCACTGCGCTGGGCTTTTTCCAATAAACCAATGTCTTCATAGTAACGAATAGTAGGCACTTTACAGTGTGTTTCTTTGCTGAGTTGACCAATTGAATAAACCATTTCTTATTTATCCTCAATTATTTTCAAAAAAAGACTTGAACCTCTAGTTACTAGAGCTTGTATAGTTTCATTATAAAGCAATCCAACAACACAAAAAGAGGTATTTTATGGCTGGATGTTGTAACCACCAAGCAGATTTCACCGGCATTGATCCTGTTTATAAACGTATATTAATCGCCATCATTTTAATTAATGGCATTATGTTTTTTGTTGAAATGTTCGCCGGCGTACAATCAAACTCACAATCGCTACAAGCCGATGCTTTAGACTTTTTAGGCGATACGCTCACTTACGGTATCAGCTTATGGGTTATCGGAAAATCCTTGTCATTGCGTAGCAATATCGCACTATTAAAGGGTGCTAGCTTATTGTTAATGGCCATTTATGTATTGTCTTCAACCTTATACAAATTTTGGTTTATACAAACACCTGATGCTGGGATTATGGGAAGCATTGCCATACTTGCTTTTGTTGCTAATGTAGTCAGTGTATTATTACTAATGAAATATAAAGATGGGGATGCCAATGTGCGCTCTGTTTGGCTATGTAGTCGTAATGATGCAATCGGAAACTTAGTCGTATTGATAGCGGCTTCAGGTGTATGGGTTACCAACAGTGCTTTACCTGATTTAATTGTAGCGGCATTTTTAGCAACTCTTTTCTTAAGCTCTGCAAAACAAATCATTCAGCAAGCAAACCAAGAAAAAAGATTACAGCGATCAAATACAAGCGAGCATGAACAGAAGCAAACTAATGACCATTGTAGTCTAAAGACTCAAGACCAGGCACATAACCATCAAAATGAACATAAACACTAGTTTAATTCTAGTTAAGCTTATTAACTCTAAGTATATTTTTTACTAAGCTATTAAGCTTTCTTTCATCAACAAACACCTTAGTTCAACGCTTTATTCAACTACTGTCTTTTGAATAAAGCGCCCTCTTCATATATGAACTTATGCCTAGATCACTTAATTGAAACAGGTAATTAAAACATAAGTTTACAAAAAATTAACATGCACTTATTATCTTAATTTGCCACAATCAATTATCTTCTTTTGAAAGGCTTATGTATGTCACCTATTTTATATTCATTTCGACGTTGTCCTTATGCAATGCGAGCACGGCTAGCCATTGCGATTAGCGAACAAGAGATACGATTAAGAGAAATAGTATTAAAACACAAGCCAACAGAGTTATTGGTTATATCGCCAAATAAAACTATCCCTGTACTACAGATAAATGAACAAGAAGTATTAGACGAAAGTTTAGAAATAATGGTGTGGGCCTTAAGCAAAAACGATCCGCAACAATGGATAAATGATTCGTTACAAGAGATGTTGTCACTGATCGACAATAACGATTATGAATTTAAATATTGGTTAGATAAATACAAGTATGCAGATCGCTTTCCTGAATATGAGCAAGCATATTATCGAGACCAAGCAGAAGATTTTTTAATGGTATTAGAGTCTCGTTTACATCAAAAAACCTATTTATTTGCCGACCATATTACCTTAGCGGATATGGCGATTTTCCCTTTTATTCGACAATTTGCTAATGTAGATAAAAACTGGTTTGAACAAAGTCCCTATTTATTAGTTCAACAATGGTTAATTAAATTAATTAACAGTGACTTATTTATATCTTGTATGAAAAAGTATCCTACTTGGTTAGAATCAGGTGAAGAGATTTCATTTCCTTAATCTTTAAATGACTATAATTTTTTTATAGTCATTTAATTATAGTAAAAAATAATTATTCTTATTAAGATTTGAAACATGGAAGAAGCAATGACAAAATACAATAAGCTAGCAAAATCGTTTCATTGGTTATCAGCCATTTTAGTTATTAGCTTATTTGCAGCGGGATATTGGATGGTTGACCTTAGCTATTATAGTGAATGGTATCAAACAGCCCCCTACTGGCATAAGTCTGTTGGTTTATGTTTTGTAGCAATCACGGTAGCGAGATTGATCTGGAAACTTGCATCAACTGCACCTGCGATAGAAGGCTCAGCTTTCGAAAAGAAAGCCGCTACTTTTGCACATTACCTTATCTATATTTTGCTATTTACCATGTTTTTATCCGGTTATTTAATATCAACTGCAGATGGTCGCGGTATTGAAGTTTTTAATTGGTTTGAAGTACCTGGTTTAGGGTCCTTTATTGAAAATCAAGAAGATCTTGCAGGACAAGTACATGAATATGCAGCTTATATTTTAATCGGCTTATCAAGCTTACATGCACTTGCCGCTCTGAAACATCATTTTATGAATAAAGATAATACGCTTAAAAAAATGCTATAAACTATTTTAGACCATGTTCTACGTTATATTTACTCAACTAAGGAAGATACCATGAAAAAAGTACTAATCGCGTCAGCTTTAAGCGCAATAATGGCTTTACCAATGAGCGCAATCGCAGCAGATTATAAGATCGATACAACGCATGCTTTTGTTAACTTTAAAGTTAGTCACTTAGGTTACAGCTTTATTCAAGGACGTTTTAATAAATTTGAAGGACAGTTTAGCTATGATGAAAAAAATGTAGCTGCGTCTAAAGTAACAATAAACGTTAATACAACCAGCTTAGATTCAAACCATGCTGAGCGAGATAAGCATCTTAAAAGCGATGATTACATTAATGCAGGTAAATTTTCTACAGCCAAATTTGTTAGTACGAGTGTTGCAGAAAAAGCCGATGGCGGTTTAGCTATTACTGGTGATATGACATTCCATGGCGTCACTAAACCACTTGTTGTTGATGCTAAAATCATTGGTCAAGGTGATGATCCATGGGGTAATTACCGTACAGGTTTAGAAGCTACAGCACGCTTAGAATTAGCTGAATTTGGCATGAATGTTAAAGGTGCATCAACTTACGTTGATTTGGATATCGTATTAGAAGGTATTCGTCAGTAATCTAAAAATAGATTCAACGATATAATAACGACAGCAACAGAGAGTTTTTCTGTTGCTGCTTTTTTAAAGCAACCTTATTACAACAAAAAACACTTATTTAATTTATCCTAACTTCGCTACACTAATAACTCGTTACCAAATTCGTTCCCCTAATAATCCCATTCGATTATTACTCTAATAAACAACAATAAATACTAATAAGTAGTAATACTAATACCAATCACACTAATTAAGTTATCTATTTTACTTGTTAAAATAACTTATTTCTTCGTTGTAAATTTCGTAAAGGGAACAACCATTTAGCTCAATTTTCGCCTTGAACTAAGTTGTTTTTCCTGCGCAAAATTTAGATCACTTATTTAATGTAATCGGTATAATCTAAGTAATTATCTCGTTATTTATGCTTGTTAAAATAGCCACTAGCTTCGTTGTTAATTTTGTAATGAGAATAACAAGTGACTGCAATCAACGCCTTGCTATCATCCATTTTCCCTAACGCCTAAATAGACCATCTATTTATCCAGATTGGTATAACGACAACAACTTAGCTGTATTTTTCAGCCTAAAAACACGTTACACTTTTTATGTACTTAGCAAACTACGGTGAAAATATGCGTTTAGAAAAGAACACGACTACAGTTGAAGAACATAATAAAAGTATTCAACTTGATGCGACAATAAAAACAAATGGCGTCGATCTTTCTATTAACAATGCTTGGTTAGAACGCCTGATAGAAGAGCCTAATAAAAAAAGACGATTAGACCAACGTACCCCCTTTCAACGTGATAAAGCACGTGTACTACACTCGGCAGCATTTCGACGTTTACAATCTAAGACTCAAATCCATAATAATGGCCTTAGTGATTTTTACCGTACTCGCTTAACACATTCTTTAGAAGTGGCACAAATCGGTACGGGTATTATTGCTAACTTACAAATGATTCAGCCAGAATTTCATGCTTTATTACCCGGTAACAATTTAATTGAAACAATTTGTTTAAGCCATGACATTGGCCACCCTCCTTTTGGTCACGGTGGTGAAACGGCGCTTAATTATATGATGATAGAACATGGAGGTTTTGAAGGTAATGGACAAACCTTTCGAATTCTAACGCAGCTCGAACAATACACAGAACATAACGGCATGAACTTAACTCGTCGTAGTTTATTGGGGCTATTAAAATACCCAGTCTGTTTGAGTGAACTCAGTAATTCCTACCCTATTGATAACAGTCGTAATTTCCGTCAATTAAAAACCGAAGAATGGATGCCTGCAAAAGGTATTTATGATCATGACAAAACATTATTAGATTCTGTTTTAACCCCCTTGTGCGAAAGTGATCGTCGTTTATTTGGCAGTAAAAGAACACCAATAAACGACTCGAAACAACATTTAAAATCTAAATATAAATCTTTTGATTGTTCCGTCATGGAAATTGCAGATGACATTGCCTATGGCGTACACGACCTTGAAGATGCGATTGCAATGGGTATTATTAATAAAGCCCTATGGCAAGAAAAAGTCCTCACACAGCTATATGAAATTAAAGACTTTTGTTTACATGATCAGCTACAAGAAATAACAGACAATTTATTTTCATTACAACACTTTAAACGTAAAGATGCCATTGGCTCACTGGTCAATGCCTTAATTACGTCTATTAGTATTCAACGTGTTAATAAACAGTTTATAGAGCCATTATTGGCTTATAACGCATATTTAGATCCCGCTATGTACCAAGCTTTAGAAATTCTAAAAAGCTTTGTTTTAAACTATGTTATCAAAAGCCCTGATTTGCAAATTTTAGAATACCGAGGGCAACAAATTGTCATGGAGTTGTTTGAAACCTTTAAAGCAGGTCCTTTACGCTTTTTACCTGAGAGCGCAAAACAGTTATGGAAAGCACAGAATGGTGATGAGTCACGCGAACAACGAGTGATTGCAGACTATATTTCCAGCTTAACGGACAATCATGCATTGCGGTTACACGCGAGTTTATTTAGCAGTAACCAAACAACCCCAATGATGGGTGAACATGCATTTTAATCGATTTACTATTATTACAGTAAATAGAAACAACTGAGTTATTTACTTATTCAAATAACTCAGTTGTGCGTTGACATCGAATAAAAAATCAGAATCAGCTCAACTGCACTCGTCACGTCATTAGGGTATTAATTTTACAGCCTTCACCCTATCAGCGGCTCAGCTATTTATTATCTGAAAAATCCCTAATCACAACACGCAAAAAATAAACAGGATACACAGAGTTAAATTCGCTGGTAAAACAATGGAAGTGTCATTCAAGGTGAATTATTGAAGTCATAACGGGTTATTGGAAAATAATTTAACGTAGAAGTTCACGGAAATAATGATGCAGTATCACCTTGCTTATCCAGAAATGAGGTTATTTAATGGCGTTATTATATTGGCCTAATGCAAAATAAATATCGGAAAGGTTCCAGCGTGTGCTACTCACCTGCCCCTGTAAATAGTTTTTTATCCAAAGGTTTCAGAACAGACTTTAATACAATCCTGTTAACCCCCCTCTCGATGGTGATAGCATGCGCCAAGCGATTGGTATCGGTTAGTTAACGCTCCTTGCTATTAACTACTCTCCTTCTGTATTTAATATCCTAAAAAATTTTCAAAGAATCTAGACTATCGACAACTAAATTCGAGTAGAGTATGTTGATTTCCTTCACCTTAATGAATGATTTCCATCTAAAAAGGGTTAGCTTCATTTATCATCGTTCTCTTTCATAAATGCAGAAAAAAAGCGGGTATCTGAATCGATATTAGATACCCATTAATATCGCCTAGGGAATATAAAAAATGATGGTCAAAACAACTTAGTCGCTCAATCCCTTGTAAAAAGACAAATATTTTTTATATCTTTTTTTATTAAAAATGTAATTATGACCCAACCTAACAATGTACAATCATTGCAAAATTATAAGAGCCTACTCATCTATGTTTAAATCGTTCTTTCCTAATCCTAAGATATTCTTCATCTCGGTATTGATCTTTGCCGGACTTACTTGTGCTGTTTGGTATGGATACAACGAGCAAATGGCTGACTTTTTCGGTCTTGATATTACGGACTCTGAACCCGTCATAGGCTTAAAGCATTTTGTGACTGATTCTTTTTTATTATTTTATTGTTACTACTTTATCTGTACGGTTATATTTGCTTTTGTATGGTTCAAAGCATCGCCACATAAATGGCAATGGTGGTCTATTATTGGTTCTTCTACCATTTTATTTTCAACCTATTTTTCAGTACAAGTATCCGTTGCTATCAATAATTGGCGTCGCCCATTTTTTGATTTAATTCAATCATTATTAAAACCCATCGGCAGTAACGCAGCCACAGAAACGATTAATGCACAAACAGCCAACTCTGCTAGTGAGCAATTATTTGGGCTGTTAATTGTATTTGGCGAGATCGCATTCTTAGCTATTTTCATCTATGTGGTGACTCGTTTTCTAGTCAGCCATTTTATCTTTCGCTGGCGTACTGCCATGAATGAATATTATACTCAGTATTGGCTTAAATTAAGAAATGTTGAAGGAGCATCCCAACGTATTCAAGAAGATACGATGCGTTTTGCATCTATTATGGAGAGCCTTGGTGTTGCATTAGTGGAAGCAGTAATGACATTATTTGCATTTCTACCCGTCTTATGGAGCCTATCTGAATATGTATCAGAGTTACCAATAATAGGTGAAATTGCTCACCCACTCTTCTATGCATCGTTATTTTGGTCAATCTTTGGAACAGGTTTACTGGCATTAATTGGTATTAAATTACCTGGGTTAGAGTTTAATAATCAAAAGGTTGAAGCAGCATTTCGTAAAGAATTAGTTTACGGGGAAGATGATGCTAATCGTGCGGACCCAATTACATTAAACGAATTGTTTTTAAATGTACGCAAAAACTATTTCCGTTTATACTTTCATTATATGTACTTCAACGTTGCCCGTATGTTGTATTTACAGGCAGATAACATCTTTGTCTTTATTCTACTCGTACCCACTATCGTTATAGGCGCTATCACGTTCGGTATTCTTCAACAGATCCTGACTGCCTTTGGTCAAGTGAGTAATTCATTCCAATATTTAGTTAACTCTTGGACAACCATCGTTGAACTTTTATCAGTTCGGAAACGACTCACTGCATTTGAGTCAACATTGGATGATAATATCAACCACACTAATTAACTGATCTATTTTACTGGTTAAAATAACTTATTTTTCCGTTATAAATTTCGTAAAGAGAACAAACATTTAGCTCGGTTTACGCCTTAAAATAAGCCATTTTTCCTGCACAAAATTTAGATCATTTATTTAATGTAATCGGTATAACTAAAGCTTGCTAAGGTCCCCTCTCAAACTTGTATTGATATAACAAGCAACGTTTTGGGGGCCTGATACCATATTTCTGTATATAGACGGTTTAACACTTCTACATTGGCTCATTTGAAGCCGTAAGTGGAGAGGGTCCATACCATTAGTCTAAGTCATTATCACTAGTTTCAATCCCCCCCCTAAGCGAATACCACTTTTTTATCATTTTATAGACAAGTCCTCTTATCATTTTTTGTTATAAATTCTTTCATAAAAATTTTAATTAATATTTCCATTGAAGTTCTTCTGTACACTTCAACATGTTATGTTATAACATAACAATAAAGAGTTAATATAAATCTATCATCCGTAATAAGAATAATAAAAAATGAAAAAGAACCCACATAATCTAAACAGCATTAATACTTCTACAAAGTCCCTATTATTACTCGGTGTCAACTTTCGTCTAATTGTTACATCAGCAATAATTCTTATTCTTTGGTTCATATTATTTCAATTACTTTAATGAGTTGACCCATGATTAATATTCTTAATTTGTGCGTCAATTATAAAGACTCACCGGCTTTAAATAATATCTCTGTAGAAATAAAAAAAGGACAACTTATTGCTATTGTAGGTGCAAATGGTGCAGGAAAATCAACCTTGCTGAAAGCTATAATGGGACAGTTGGAGCCAAGTTCAGGGTTCATTGAACTAGGCGTACTAACGTCTAAAGATATCGCTTATCTACCACAGAGCCACAAAATAGACCGAAAATTCCCCATTACAGTGAAAGACTTTATATCAGCGGGATCTTGGAAAAGAATCGGCTTTTGGAAAAAGTTTAGTTCATCAGAAAATGAGTTATTACAACAAGCATTAAATAAAGTAAGCCTCGAAGGCTTTGAGGAAAGACAAATAAGTACTTTATCTGGAGGACAATTTCAACGAATGTTGTTTGCCCGCATGTTAATGCAAGATGCAGATATTTTATTACTCGATGAGCCCTTTACAGCAATTGATACACAAACAACGATGGACCTGATGAACGTTATTAATGATTGCCAGCAACAAGGTAAAACTATCATTACAGTGATCCATGATTTATTACTAGTCTCGCGTTTTTTTCCAAATGTCATTTTACTGGCCAAAGAGTTAATTGCTTATGGAAGTGTAAAAACAGTAATGACAAGCGATAATTTATCGAAAGCTGGATATCAACACTTAGCCTATATTTCTCACACTATGGATATCTCAACACCATTAACAGCCGATTCACATAATGAGGTATCTAGCTCATTACCAAAAAAGAATTCAACACATATTCATTGTACGAACCCAGCTCATTATGAGGAAAAAATATCATGATCAGCGACGTTTACAATTTATTTATTGAACCCTTTAGCGATTTCTCATTTATGCAAAGAGCATTATGGGGATGCATTGTACTGAGTATTAGCGCCACCCCTATTGGTGTGTTTCTCACCCTGAGAAGAATGAGTTTAACCGGTGATGCAATGGCACATGCGATATTACCAGGAGCCGCTATTGGTTTTTTAATATCGGGAGTCTCTATCATAGCGATGACCATTGGCGGCATTATTGCAGGTTGTATTGTCGCTATTTTGGCCGGTATCGTTGCCCGCTACTCCAACGCAGAAGAGGACTCAAGCTTAGCTGCTTTTTACCTGTTATCACTTGCTGCTGGTGTACTTATTATCTCAGCAAAAGGCAGTAATGTTGATCTCTTACATGTGTTATTTGGATCTGTATTAGCACTCAATAATGACGCGTTGATATTGCTTACCTCTATTGCCACTATTTCAGTGCTTTCATTAACCGTGCTTTATCGACCATTAGTATTTGAGTGTGTTGATCCAGACTTTTTTAAGTCTGTGAGTAAGTTAAGTGCTATTGCACATTATGCTTTCTTATTATTGGTTGTATTAAATTTAGTCGCTGGGTTTCATGCTTTAGGGACACTCATGTCTGTAGGGTTAATGATTTTACCCGCCGCTATTTCAAGATTTTGGAGTGAGAAGTTAGGTGTCATGCTATTGATAGCATTATTAACATCCATCATAAGTAGTTATTTAGGTCTTTTTCTTTCATTCCACGTCAGTTTTGCAACAAGTCCTGCCATCGTACTAGTAATGGGCATCATCTATATCGTATCGCTCTTATTTGGACAACATGGAGGATTACTTTCAAAAAAATCACATAAACTTCACTCTTAACTAGTTTTTTATTAATTAAAGGAACAAAAAATGACATTAACCTTATTTAAAAAAGCGCATTTATTGGCTTCAATGGCGCTGATATTAGGCGTTAGTTCAAACGCAGCCGCATCTGAGAAAGTAGATGTAGTAGCAAGCTTTTCAATTCTAGGTGATTTGATTTCAGAAGTTGGAGGTGAGCATATTAAATTGACCACCTTAGTCAAAGCCAATGGTGATGCACATGTTTATAGCCCAACACCACAAGATGCTCAAGCCGTAAAAAATGCACAATTATTAGTGGTAAATGGCCTTAATTTTGAAGGTTGGATGCAACGTTTACTTGAATCTTCTCAATTTAATGGGGTAAAAGTAACTGCATCAGATGGCATCAATGTTTTACAAATAGGTGGGCATGAAGAAGAGCATAAAGAACACGCTGATAAAAAAGAGGAGGCTGAGCATCATCACCAAGGGCCAGATCCACATGCATGGAACAGTATTACCAATGTAAAAATTTACGTGAATAATATTCAAAGCGGTTTAAGTCAAGTTGACCCTGATAATAGCCAAGAATATAAACAAAATGCAGCCATTTATATCGCAAAACTCAATAAATTAGAAAGTAAACTGCGTAAAAAAATGGAAATGGTGCCATTAACCCAACGTAAAGTGATTACGCCTCATGATGCCTTTGGTTATCTTGCTCATGACTTTGACCTTGAGTTTATGGCTCCCCAAGGTATTAGTACCGAATCTGAGGCGAGTGCATCTGATGTTGCTACAATCATTAAACAAATTCGTCGAGATAATATCAATGCGGTATTCATAGAAAATATTGCTGATAACCGTATGGTTGAGCAAATTATCCGTGAAACTGATACTAAGGTTGGCGGTAAATTATTTTCTGATGCCCTTTCTGAGCCTGAAGGTCCCGCATCAACTTATCTAGATATGATAGAACATAATGTAACAACTATTGCCGATGCATTAATTCGTTAATTCAGTTATCTGGGATTTAAAAGTGGCCAAATACATTTGGTCACTTTAATCTTCATGCATATAAAAGAACATTTAATTAATATGAAAAAAAACCTTAAAAACTTATGTTTTATTATCATTATTAGCCTGATTATTCCAATACATGCACAAGCTCATCCTCATTCCTGGATCAGCTTAAAAACAAAAATTGAAGGAAAAGGAAATCAAATATCAGGTTTCACCATGTCTTGGACTTTTGATTCAATAACATCTGCTTACATGCTTGATGGAGAAGATTTGTCTGCGGAAAATAAATTAAAAACGTTAACAAAAATAAAGAATTCGGTGATGGAAAATATTAATTTAGAGCATTACTTTACTTATTTTTATGATGGTAAAATACCAATTAAATATGCCTTTTCCAACCAAGGTACCTTAACGCAGTATGGATCAAAATTAACACTCGACTTTTATATTCCTCTTTCTAAACCTAAAGCAATATCAAACCGTCCTTTCAAGCTGGCTATTTTTGAACCAAGCTATTATGTCGATATGAGTTGGGATAGCAAAAGCGATATCGAATTATCTCCTGAATTAAGCCAATTTTGCGCCTTCGAACTTATTCCCCCAAACCCAACACCAGAGCAAGTTACCTATGCAATGTCATTAGGTGTTGATGAAGATCCCGATGATGCTCTCGGACAGCTTTTTACTCAAACAGTAATCATTAATTGCCTTAAATAAGGAGTTAGCGTGAAAAATAAAATAATCTTCAACACAACAACGTTTAATAAAACCTGGTTATATTTTACAAGCATTATCTTTTTAAGTATTGGATATGCTATCTGGCAAGCTTGGCCTGCATTAATTATAGCCAGTATGCACTGGCAAAAAGAAATAAATGAACAAATAATTGAATTATTATATTCAGCTCAAACTCAACTCTTGGCCTCTGGTTTTTCACTTATCTCTGTGGCTTTTATATATGGTGTATTGCATTCCCTTGGCCCAGGCCATGGTAAGTTAATTGTTACAACGTATCTTGCAACTCACCCGACTAAGATCAAAATAAGTTTAATACTCACCGTTTTGTCTGCTTTGCTACAAGCAATAGTGGCCATCGTTGTTGTCTCAATATTATTACTGCTATTTAATTCAACCATGCGCGAAGTCAATAATGAAGCAAACCACTTTATCAGTTTAAGTTTTTATTCCGTTGTTATATTAGGTTCAATCGTCATCTGGCGTAATATGAAGACACTTTTCAAAGAATTTTACGCTCGCCCTTCTACTATCAAAATAACTGCCATAAAACCTATTACCAATAGAATTAAGCATAGCCATAATAATATGTGTGGCTGTGGCCATGTTCACTTCGCAGGCGCCGAAGACATTAATAAAGCCTCTTCATTTAAAGAATATTTAGCGATTATTTTTAGCGTGGGGCTTCGCCCTTGTACAGGTGCAATCATGGTCTTACTCTTTTCTAATACCTTGGGGCTGTATTGGCTAGGGATTATTAGTGCATTGTTTATGTCAATTGGTACCGCATTAACAACCTCTAGTATTGCCATTATGACAACAATAGGGACAAAGCTAGTACAAGGTTACTTAAAAAACGGGGATAAAAATAATATTCACTTTAAAAGTAAAAGAAGAAAAAATATCAATACTTTAGTTAAATTAACGGGTGGCATTTTATTAGTATTAATGGGGGTTATATTATTAAAATCTCAACCAGTTGGCATGTCAGCGGTATTTTAAATAAGTAAATAAACAAATAAACAAATAAAACCTGATAATAAACAGTAGACTTTCAAGGAAGTACTATTAAATACAACATCATCACTAATAATTAAGAGAGGGTTAATAATTATATTACCCTTTATTTTCAAGTATAGTCACTCGTTAAACCTAGCATACATTTATATAATAATGAGTGGTATTCACTAAGTCGGTTTGTGCTCCATTGCGAGCCAGAAGGCTAACTCGTGTTAGCCTTAAGTGATATAAAAAAAAGAGCATTTCACATAAAACGAGGGGAACCTTAAAGACTGCTGTGAGCCTAAAGCAGTCATAAAAAAAATTTTTTTCTATCGTTTTGAGCCAGGAATCGAGATAGGTATTTTATTACTGGACACAAAAAAGGCCACTATTTATGTAGCCTTCAATTACTGCGTAAAACGGGTGTTATGGTAAATAAATTTAAATATTGAACCATAGCGCCGCGTTAAGCGGACTAAAATAGTGGGTTAAAATGTGTAGCGAAGCGAAACGTAACCCACTGTTTTAGTTCCGTTTTAAATGCCTTGTTATGTTTTTTTTTCACGATATTGTTCGGCGAGCCAAAGGACGCTAGATAGAAAACAAATAGACTTACAGCTATTGATATAAGAGCCGTAATCCAAGTGCTTTGAATCACCATGAAGAATGCCGTTTCTATTTGGAGCTTTGGCTTTATCTATGTCTTCAGAACAGTTAGAATTTTCGGAAAATTGAGAGGATGACGAAAACTGTCCAAAGTACGCCTTAGCAATCGAATCACTGTCGAAAACTTCACTCAATTTAGTTTCAATTTTCCTTAATTTATCTTCTCTTCTTGCAAAAGCACTTAAGCCTAGGTAGTTCTCAAAAATCCCGTCTGACTGAGACAGCAAGAGAGGTATGCTTGCAATATAGTTTTCCTGCTCATGTAACTGAAGTGCAACCGATAAGATATGTTCCCTGTTTCCAGCTTGATCTAGAACATACTGCTTTTCTTCAACATAGCGCTTTTCAAAAGCCTTCAACATCCGAGAATCGAGTGTTTGCTGCGACGATAACGAAGTACTTGATAGTTTAGCTGGCATGTACGGTGTTGGGTACCAGCCTAATTGAACAGCTTGAGACCAAACGTTACTCAATTTAGTAGGTAATCGTTCCAACGCCCTCCCAAAGCTATCTATGGATTTAAAAATACTATCAAGATCATACTTAGACATGATTAACTCCATCGTAAACATAACGCCAAGCTCACCGGAACATTTTGCGGAGAGCGTTTTTGTGAAAAAATGAAGCACAGCGAAATGCACAAAAACGAGCGTAGTAAAATGTTTCCGCGTGCAGCTTTTTGTTATGCCTAACCTCGAGGCCAGACTCTTTCTGGAGCTTGGCCTAATTGCCACTCAATATATTCATTAGGGGGACGGGCTATATCTACAATGTGCTCAAAGGAGAACGGAACTTCTGCACCAAAGCATAAATATACGTCGTCTTGCCCTTATTCTATACATGAAGGCTGAGAATCGAGAATACCCATGTACATATCCCCAACAATTTCTGAAACAATTACAAAAATCCGCTCACCTTGAATGATAACTTTTCCATCTTCATCGCATTCAATATCAAATATAAGTTTAGCCGCGTCACCACGCCGTAGAGAATTCCGTTTTTCTAGGTCTGGAATCCAAAACGATTCTGGACTTTCCTGATGGCACTTCTCGCCGTTTCGTAATTCCCAATAGTCTTTATCAAAACTTGCTAAACGCACACTTTCTCCATTTGGCATAACGCCCGTATTAACAAGCTAAAAATAGTTGGTTAAAATAAGCGACGCAGGAGCAAAAACCAACTGTTTTTTGTCCTTGTTGAATTGCCTTGTTATACCACTAGTTGATGCGATAAACAGTTAAGGCATATTCATCGAATGTATCCAGAGGGTTTTTATCAAACTCAAACAAATCATAAGTAAATTCGAATATACTAATATAACGAACATCATAAAAGACATATTGCCATTCCTCATCAGAACTATGCCCTTTCTTTCGAATAGCATCAGACACTAAATCATAGAAAAAGAAACTATTATCTAGCATTTCAAATTCATAGTTATTCAGCGAAAATTTACAGTTAAATTGAATTTTTATTTTTCCTGATACAGTGAAAGCTTTCCATTCAAGATCTTGTTCTATGGTAGGCTCTCCTTCCAATTGACTGTATACAGTTTCCTCAGAAATGGTTGGCTTAAACCACATTCCACCATATAACTCATCTTGATAAAGGATGCTTTCGAGTATATTTGACACCATTTTTTCAAGGAAAACATCTAAATCAGAGCTATCTAAATGAAGAGTCTGAAATGCCTTATGGGTTTCGTGTAACTTATTAATTATTAGTGGTAAATTACCCGACACAAAACAGTTATCAGACAGATAATCCGAATGTAATACATTAAGTGAATTGTCATTTATGTTATCGCTAAAATCCTTAACATTTTTAGTATATATAACTGCTCTTTCCTCATTGATATACTCTAATACAGACGTAGTTAACAGATAATCTTTATAACCTCTCTCCATATCTTTACCAATAAATGGATACTCAGAATTGTACATTCTTTTTACTACTTCCTGATGCGGAACCTGACAATATGGCAAAATGTCTATAGATTTCTCTTTTATAAATTCCTTTAGAACACCAGAATAAATTGATTTTCGTTGTGATATGCCATTTATAAACTCTTCAAATGGGAATCTATTTATATATTTATCGTTAAGAATTCGATTAACGTCTTTCTTTGCATTTTTTAACCCAGTGAGAGCTTTTGAAAACTCCTTGTCGTATTGTCCTAGGCATTCATCAATGACTACCTGCGGAATGCAAACTCTGACATTATATAAGCTACATAACTTAATCAGTTTTCTCAGATCTTTACTTCTAAAGTCATAGTCTTTATGAAGAATATTTGTATCTAAAACCAAGTACTTTATCATTATATTTAGACTCCAATCTTAGATATGAGTGTTAGTGGTATAACGAGGCTGTAGAATTTCTCATTTTCAGCCTGTTTATTTTAAATAAAAATG
>NZ_JBAKBA010000021.1:0-70737 GCF_038155225.1 Psychromonas arctica
TTAGGGGTGATTTTAACCAGCAAGAATGATCACCTTATTAATTCTTTTGGTATAAAGTACAAATTAGTCAGCTTTTTATCACTCAATGTATATGCGACAAGCAACGTCAAAGCAACTTATAGAAACAACAAGTTAACCAGTAAGTAAAAATCATATTCAAGGAGTCAGTCATGTGGATCGTCTATGCATTATTAGCCGCCGTCTTTTTTGGTGCAAGGGGCATAATGTATCAATGGACCTCACAAAAAAATATTAACCGTAACTTAATGTTATTCGGTGTATTTTTTGTGGGATTTATCATCAGTGGGTTCGCCATGATGTTACTCGACCAACAATGGTATGGCTGGCAGGATATGTTGGTCGGCTTAACGCTTGGCTTAGGATCTTTTGTTGCCAATGCGGCCTTACACAAAGGTTTCTCTGTCGGTAAAGCTTCTTTAATCAGCATTTTATCAGGGCTGCCGCCACTGTTTGTGGTGTTATTGGCTTTTCTATTTTGGCAAGAAACACTAACCACTCAACAATTAATAGGCTTCATTATTATTTTTGCAGGCCTCTATACTATCCGTTATTCAAACGATATCTCTTTTAGCAACTTACAAGGCGCACAATGGGGCTTACTAGCTGCGCTGTGCTTTGCATTCAATGATATTTTAGGAAAGCAATCAACCCGCTTAGATGCGGATATGTTTGGCACCTTAACCTTAATGTTCGGCTTTGGTAGCCTGCTATTTGCAGCAAGTTGGTTAAAAACACGTAAAAAAATGACCGAAAAAATGAATGAGCTAAGTTCGAATCATCCTGAAATCAAAACATGGTCAGATACAAAAACATTTTGCTGTGGGTTAGTTGTTGGTTTAACTAATGTAGCGGGGATGATGGCGATATTATCGGCGTTTGCCATTGGTACCACGGGATTAGTGTCTGCCATATCAGCGATGAATATCTTAATTATTTTACTCTACTCGCGCATTTTCCTAAAAGAGTCCTTCAGTCGTCAAGAGATCTTAGGATTAACGACAGCATTGGTGGGTATTCTTATTTTACGTTTAAGCCAGTAGCCATTAAAGAAAAGCCATTAAAAAAAAGCGATTAAATGAAGCACCTTAAGCAAGGTGCTTTAAGACATATTCAATAAACAGCCTAACGCGTAATGGGATATTTTTTCTATCGCGGTACAGCATCGAAAACACCTGCCCTTCACTTTGCCAATCAGGAAGAATTTGTTTCACTTCTCCCCGTTCAATCATCGGCAACGCAATATAGTCAGGGATATAACTAATTCCTAGCCCTGTTTTCACGGCATAGGTCATCATCTGAATTTCATCCACTTCAAGTCGAACCAAGTTAGTAGGATGATAATTATATTTCTCACCAGTACGTTGATTTTTCAACTGCCACGGTACTAACCGAAAACTGGTTACTTTAGGAAAAACTTCTAATTGTTCAGGATGAGTAATATGGTCGAAGGATTGACTTGGATGGCTACATAATACATTACGCGTAAATTTAAGCTGTCGAACAACCCAATCATCAATCGTTGGGTTCCTCATTCTAAAGGCAACGTCTATCCCTTCTTTTTCAATATCAATCAAACTGTTTGAAAAGCGTAAATCTAATTGTATGTCAGGATATGCTAATAAAAAGTCACAAAAAATAGCACTTAGAAAATGTTTACCTAGATAAATGGGCGCGGTGATCCTGATTTTACCTTTGGGTTCAGTTTTCTCTTCATTAAGGTCTAGCTCGATGCCATTTAACTCATCAAACAAAGTATTATAACGATCGTAATATTGACTGCCGATTTGCGTTAAAGTGACTCGATGTGCATCTCGATTTAATAAACGTAATTGTAAATCGTCTTCTAATTGACGTATACGGCGGCTTAAGGTCGATAAGGGGATATCTAAATTATCAGAGGCTTTTTTAAAACTACCGAGCTTCACAATAGTGCAAAAGCTACGTAAGTCATCAAGAGAATAATTAGATTTCATTACAAGCCAACGTCATCAATACACTCGCCTTTAAGATTTAAACTAAGGAAATTAAGCGCTATTTAGTTATTTAGCGATTTAGCGATTTAGCGATTTAGCGATTTAGCGATTTAGCGATTTAGTTAATCGATGATTCGACGAGATTGCCAGTAATGCTTTTTCCAATACACATTAGATAATGAAGAAATTTTCGTACCTTGGCTTGTTGATACGTGGAAAAACTCATCATCACCCATATAGATACCAACATGACGCGTTCTGCGACCCGTTTTAAAGAACACTAAATCACCGACTTCCAATTCACTCTTTTTAATAGAGATACCTTTTTTAACCTGATATTCAGTGGTACGAGGCAAATCAATATTAAAACTATTTTCAAACACTTGTTGGACTAAGCTAGAGCAATCAATCCCGCTTAATGTGTTTCCACCGTATTTGTAAGGACTGCCGACCCAATGAGTATATTCACTGCGTAATAACACATACAACAAATCTTCAGGGCTCATCTCTTGATCTGAACTTTTTGCGCTATCAGAATGATGACCTTTGGCTTCTTTAGATTCACTTTTGGTCAGTGTTTTATTACCTGTATTAGTAACCGTGTTGATTTCAGCTTGTTTTGGCGCAGAACTACACGCAGCTAATAATAAAACCACAGCCAATAAGCTCACATGTCTAAAGTAATTTTTGATTACGTTTGTCATCTAATTATTCTACCAAGTTTATAAATAATGCGATTTGTGCATCATTGTCATTTACGCAAAAACAATGATGCATTGACCATCACTGTTTATAAATAGGTTTTTATTTTCTACAACTAAACGATTAGATCCTCTATTATCTACCTTAGTAATTAATAGCGTTGCTAATGTTTTAGTGTGAGATTCAGTATAGAAACGTAATCAAGAAATGCCATTTATTAATATTTCTTTATTGCGTTTATCAATCTTAATAGATCGAAAAAATATAAAATAATAGCCGTAATAACCAACAAAAAAGGGGCTTACGCCCCTCACAATTGTTTTAATAGGTTAAAGAATTAACCTAAGATCTCAGCAAGTTCAGCACTGATCACATCAACCGCTTTAGTACCATCAAACTTATGGTGAGCACCGTTACCTTGTACAGCTTCATTCTTGTAATAAGCAATAAGCGGTGCAGTTTGTGAATGGTAAATATCTAAACGTTTACGTACTGTAGACTCTTCATCATCAGGACGAATAGAAAGTTCATCACCTGTTACATCATCTTTACCTTCCACTTTTGGTGGGTTGTAAACGATGTGGTAAGTACGGCCTGAACCAGAATGAACACGACGACCAGCCATACGTTTAACGATTTCTTCGTCTGGCACATCAAATTCAAGTACGAAATCAACAATAACACCCGCTTCTTTCATAGCATCAGCTTGTGGGATTGTACGTGGGAAACCATCGAGTAAAAAACCTTTTGCACAATCTTCTTCTGCAATACGCTCTTTCACTAATCCAATAATTAACTCATCAGATACCAATTGGCCTGCATCCATTAATTCTTTTGCTTTTAAACCAAGTTCAGTACCTGCTTTTGCAGCGGCACGTAACATGTCACCCGTAGAGATTTGTGGGATACCATATTTGTCCATCATGAACTGGGCTTGTGTTCCTTTACCAGCACCTGGAGCACCTAATAAAATAATGCGCATTATAGCTTCCTATATAATTAATAAATTCCAGAGCGAAATTTACACCGTTGCGAGGAATTTCTCAAGAATATCAACAAAAAAGGCCTGCATAAGCAGGCCTTCAACACATTTATTAAAATATTAAGCGATTAATTAAGCTAATAGTAACTTATTAATTCGAGCAACAAATTCTGATGGGTCATCTAAACTACCTTTTTCAGAAAGAACAGCTTGTTGTAATAACAGCTCAGTCCACTCTGCAAATAACTCTTCGTCAGCCATATCAGCTAATTTAGTAATCATCGAATGTTCAGGGTTAAGTTCAAAAATTGGCTTACTATCTGGAACAGGTTGTCCCATTTGTGCCATCAACTTAGCCATTTGCGTGCTCATATCATCGTTATCCGCAACAATACAAGTTGGTGTAGACGTTAGACGTTGTGTTAAACGAACATCTTTCACTTTATCACCTAGTACTGCTTTAACACGCTCAATGAAGCTAGCAAATTCAGTTTCTTGCTTCTCTTGCTCTTTTTTCTCTTCTTCAGAATCTAGTTTACCTAGGTCTAAATCACCCTGTGTTACGCTGATAAACGCTTTACCATCGTACTCTGGTAAATGGCTTAATAACCATTCATCAACACGGTCTGATAGTAATAACACTTCGATACCTTTCTTACGTAAGATCTCTAAGTGTGGGCTGTTTTTAGCCGCATTAAAGCTATCAGCAGTAATGTAGTAAATTTTATCTTGTTCTTCATTCATGCGTGAAATGTAAGCATCTAAAGAAACAGTTTGATCTGCAACATCCGCTTCAGTTGAAGCAAAACGGAATAGCTTAGCAATTTGTTCTTTGTTGCTTGCATCTTCAGCTGGGCCTTCTTTTAATACTTGGCCAAACTCTTTCCAGAACGCGTTGTATTCAGTTTCATTTTTCTTAGCAAACTTAGTTAGCATAGAAAGTGCACGTTTAGTACAAGCACTACGTAACTTAGTCGTTACACGAGTATCTTGTAGAATTTCACGCGAAACGTTAAGTGGTAAATCATTTGAATCCAACACACCTTTCACGAAACGTAAGTACGTTGGCATGAACTGTTCAGCATCGTCCATAATAAATACACGTTGAACGTATAGTTTTAGGCCATGTGCTTTTTCACGGTTCCATAAATCGTATGGCGCACGTTTAGGGATGTAAAGTAAGCTTGTATATTCTTGCTCACCTTCAACTTTGTTATGAGACCATGTTAGTGGATCTTCAAAGTCATTAGCGATGTGCTTGTAGAACTCTTTGTATTGGTCGTCATTCACTTCGCTTTTAGCGCAGTTCCATAAAGCAGTCGCTTTATTAACCGTTTCCCATGCAGCTTCAACAGCAGGTACTTTTTCGCCATCAGGACCGTCAGACTCAGGCACTGCATCTTTAAACATTTGTACAGGGATACTAATGTGGTCAGAGTATTTAGAGACAACATTACGTAGTTTGTAATCGTTTAAGAACTCAGCTTCATCATCACGTAAATGTAAGATGATTTCTGTACCACGATCCGCTTTTTCAATATCAGCTACCGTATAGTCAGCTTCACCAGCAGATTCCCAAGAAGTACCAGTAGATGCATCTTCACCCGCTTTACGCGTATTAACAGTGACTTTATCAGCAACGATAAATGCAGAGTAGAAACCGACACCGAATTGGCCGATTAACTGTGAATCTTTAACTTGGTCACCAGATAATTGTTCAAAGAAGTCACTTGTACCAGATTTAGCAATGGTACCTAAATGTTCAATGACTTCATCACGCGTCATACCAATACCATTATCGCTAATAGTGATTGTTTTTGCTTCTTCATCAAAACTAATACGTACACGTAAGTCTGCATCGTTTTCGAATAAACTTCCGTCAGACAGTGCTTTAAAACGTAGTTTGTCAGCAGCATCTGCAGCGTTAGAAACGAGTTCACGTAGGAAAATTTCTTTATTTGAGTATAAAGAGTGGATCATTAATTTAAGCAGTTTGCCTGTATCAGCACTGAAAGTATGATTTTGTTGCTTTTCCATATTTCTATTTCTCTCTTAAACAAGTGGTTATTGGTCTTACTTAGATACTTTATAGATGGAGACAGTTGAAGCGATTTCAAGAGGAAATTTGATTTTTTTTAGTGTTGATGATGAGGTAGGTGGAAGTTGGATCAAACTTGGGGTGATTTTTGTTGGTTGGGTTATGTCTCGTCTGCGCTCGTTTAAGCATTATTAATAATTGTGGCTTGGTGTTTCGCCCTGTCGGCGACTTTACTTTTTCTTGGTCAGAAGAAAAAAGTAAGCAAAAAGACTGACACTGAATCGCTTTTAAATCCCAATCGATGAATACCTTTCTAAACGCACCAGTTCATACGGCGCGTCCATGCGCAGAATGAACTTACAGCAAACGTCCTGTTTGCTGTTGCTGAAAGGTATTCATCGCTTGGGAAAGCTCAACAGTGACGAATCGTAGCCACGTTGAGTAATATTCTAGCGATTAACATCTAGCCCCTTATTCTTTTAGAAGGCATCAATTAGATAAATAATCTATTCTGTATTCAGATTAAAAGTAAATAATATTTAAAATTTTTTAAAGGTAAATCTTATGGCGAATGAAGCAAGACCATTTATAGGAAAATATAAATACAAATATATGCCTTATGGTGATGGAGCTGAAGCATTAATAAAGAATGCAACAATGAAGTTCAGTCATGCAAATGAATTTAATGATCCTTTTGATTGCGTTCCTTCATATTCAGAAGAATCAATACAAAATATTTCAAATGTAACATCACACCTTATTCGTGAATTCTCCGATTCACTTGGGTTATCTCCATCACAACGTATACAAAACAAAGGAAAGTTTGCAAAGACGCTCCAAAATCATGTTTATACTGGAGAATATTTAGAATCTATTCAAAACGGAATTGGCATATGTTCAATGACAACCAAACCATGTAACCTTTTAATGTGGGCTCATTATGGAAATAAACATACTGGTATTGCAGCTGAATTTAAAAGCGTAATTCCTCAAGATTACTCTTTAGGTTCTAAATATTTATTTGCAGTTCATATTAAATATCAGAATGATAAACCTATCCGAGAAATATATAAATCAGACGTTACCCACGATCTTTTAATTAAAGGAGAAGATTGGAACTATGAGGACGAAATAAGAGTATTAGATTTTGATCGAGGAAATGGCATTCCCCCTTACGAGAGGCACTTTTATCTTCTATTATTTTAGGCGTAAAGTTCGATGAAAAATTAAAATCTGAAATTAAAGAGTTAATAAATAAAGTAAATGAAGAACATGGAATGAATATCAAACTCTACCAAGCGGAAATAGTTCCAAACAAATTCAAGATCTATATTCCTGAGCATCCAGTTTATGGAAGCCCAAACTGGTCTGATGAATAAAAAGTATTGGGCATCTACTCGTTGAATCAACAATATCAATTAATAAAAACGAAACTCAATGCGGCTACGACAACCCCACAGTTGAGCTTTCCCAAACCATGGATAACTTTCAGCAACAGCAAACAGGACGTTTGCTGTAAGTTCATCCGACACATGGACGTGTCGTATGAACTGGTGCATTAAGAAAGTTCTACATGGTTTGGATTAGAAAGCGACTCGGTGCCAGTCTCTTTGCTTACTTTCTCTGCTGGCAGAGAGAAAGTAGAGTCGCCGACAGGGCGAAAACACTGAAACTAATAACCGAAATGACTGGATGAGCGTAGACGAACCTTAAAAGCAATTGGCTATGAGTAAAACAATAAAAATATGGGATATCCACTTATTGATCTCAAAAATATCAATAAGTTAATGTAAAACGATGCACAAGATGGATGGTTCAATTCCACCGTTGAATTTTCCCAAACAATGTATAACTTTCAGCAACAGCAAGCAGGACGTTTACTGTAAGTGAGTTAAGAAAGCTGACTTTAAAGGGACGACCATTGTTTGGATTCGGTGGCGAGTTAGCGCATAAAGGGAATTTGTTTATTAATAAATATTAAGCAGGTAATACACCTGCTGTAAAAATCTTATTTAAAGCGCGAAGGTCGCAATTATATCCACAAACGTTAGCATCAACCCATTCTTCTTTTGTGATACTAGGCCATTCAAAATCAATCCCTAAAAAGAAAAATAACTCTTCAAATAAAAAGCGTAACGTTCTTCCATTACCTTCCCTGAATGGATGAATAATATTTAATTCACAAAAAATATCAGAAATTTCGCTAATTAACTCTTCCTGTGAATTAATATCTATAAGTTTAGAAAGCCTAGAAAACTGTTTTTTAGCTTCAACTTCAATCCGTAAACAGGCACAAAATCGGGTAGTTCCTTTCGATATATCAACAGTTCTTATCTTTCCTGACCAAGCATATAAATCTTGAAAAAGATGAAAATGTAATGAGCAAAGGTGGGTTAAGTTAAAGCTTTCAATGGATGAGATAGTTGAAGAGTATTCTTTATAACGCAAAGCGGTGAATGCTAATTCTGCATCATCTAACTCGATTGGATCGGTTATATTTAATTTATTCTTAAGTACATTCGAGTTTTCATAGCAATAAGGATCCTGGCTGATACTATACTTATCGTGCATACTTTAGTTTTAATTCTTGAAGAGACTTGCCTTCATTTTCTTTTTTTAAAGTTAATCCTTCATAACGAGAACTTGTTTCAAAGTTACACATTTTAGTAGTGAAAGAACGCGTATTTTTCAGTTTCGTTTGAGTCATTACATTTTTCATTGTGATCTCACATTAATATAAAATAGAGAATGTTGCTACCTATTGATTTTATACTGTTAGATGATAAAAACAAGCCACTAAAATAGCGTAAGTTTAATGGTTTTAGAAAAAGAGGCTTCTCTTGCCTCAGCAAACTAAGGCTTTGTGCAGTTGGAAAAATCAATAACTAAAATCAAGTGTCAATATCAAACGTCGTTCATCTGCTCCTAACGCAGGAGATCGATGTACCAGCCCAGTTTGTTCATTTCCTTCCCAATGTTCGCCTTTTAATAAAGCGACATCACCACAATTAAGTTGTTGTATCTCTTTTTCATTTTGATATATCCCAGATTCACTATCGGATTTTCCGTTACTTCCCCTGCCTAGTTTTTCTCTATCCGCCACTTGATGAGGTAACCACTCTGTGCCAACACCTTGAAAGGTTGTTATTAAACGGCACGGTACGTTGTCCACATGAAACTTGGGGCACATCGCGCTATCAACTACGGTTAAACGCAGTCCAACACGTTTAAGTTCAAACAAACAACAAAACATCTCCACCAGCTCTGCAATGTTTTCACTGAGTTCGCTCATTTCAGTCCCTAACGACTCACTAATACTTTCTAATACGCTTTGCGGTGAGACAGTCATCGACGCTTTAAACCTTGGTTTTTCTGTTAAAAAGTCGGCGACAGAACCTGTTAATGTTGATGACAAATTACGCTGCCAAATAGCGATATTGACCTCTTCACTATAGATGTCGGTGAAAACGTGAGGCTCATTGCCCTGAATAGAATGTCGAACTTTTGTTGCTTGCTCACTGCAAGTATCAATATCGAGTGCGTAGGCCGAGTTTATTGCGTTCATGTTTGCTCCCATACAAGCAACAGATCTGGAATGTTATCCAGAACAGTTTGCCATGTAACATTTCAACTTAATTTAATAGTCAGTCATCAAGGCTTGGCTTATCTCTTTTTATAAAAAAGAGTTAAAACCAACTTAATTACACCACTTATTGTTATGTTATAACATAACTTTATAAAAAGGCATTATCCTGAGCGGAGTAAACTTTGTCAATAGAGGGTATTTTGAAGGAATATGGATTAATGATTTGGGATATGGTCTTAAAGCAACTTGAATTCAAATAATAAGAAAAGTGACATAATCTTTGAGTTCAGATCATAGGTGAATAGTTTTACTCGGATAGAAAGCATGTCACCTCAGACAAGGAAAAATCAACGTTAATAACATGTAAACTAACAGGATCTCAATACAGGGAATTCTGCAGATCATTAACCTGTTGCTCATTAACCAGCAGTTTATTGAATAGAGGAATAAATTACTTAACACTTATTTTTCAGCACAATATAACCAATAAAAAACCTGATAAAACATTAAATAAACCTTAGTTATTTAACGATTAATTTAATTATCCTTTTTAAATTACTTAAAAATAAACGTTAATAACATTGCACCAAAAATGAACAGCCGAAATAAAAAAAACGCCACGAAGGTGCAAATACAAAGGATTTTTAAATTTAAGATTTAAAACGTCAATTAATTAAAAAGCCATATTGATATTTTTAAGCGTTTATTTATTTTTAGAAAAAAATAGAGAAAAAAATACAACAAAACAAAAAACTCTCCATCATATTCAAAACAAACAACAACAGAACAATCAACTACAATTTAACTATAAATAAGCATTATAGACTAATGCAAAACTGCTAGAGTAATTGATAACAAAATAACATTAACTAAGATGAAAAGTGCTTTAGGTAAATTAATTAAAATTCTGGTTTTTGGCATGTAACCTGCTCTATCAGACTAGCTAGCCTAATTATTTTGATGCATTACTATTTGAATCTAAGCATGATTAAAACAGTGCAACTGAGCCGTTAGGCAATAATAAAATACACTCTACTACCAATGGGAATATAAATATGGAAATTAAAAAACCTTACCTATTATTTTTAGGCGATGCACAAGATCCTCTAGCAGCGAAAGTGGCTCAAGGTATTAAACAATGGCATCCAGAATACTGTGCAGGTCAATACCGCATGGAAGACTGTCAAGCTGACTGTAGTTTAACAGACATGAATATTGCACAAGCTAAAGCTGCTGGCGTTAAAACATTAGTGATTGGTGTTGCTAACCGTGGTGGCATTATTTCAGATAATTGGTTAACTATCTTAAAAGAAGCATTAGAAGCTGGTATGGATTTAGCTTCAGGTTTACACAATAAATTAACAGATATTCCTGAACTTAAAGAATTGGCTGATAGCTTAGGTCGTAACTTATTTGATGTTCGTTTCCCAACACAAACATTCCCTGTTGCAAATGGCTTAAAACGCTCTGGTAAACGTGTATTACAAGTGGGTACAGACTGCTCAGTAGGTAAAATGTATACCGCATTAGCACTTGAAAAAGAAATGCTAGCACAAGGCATGAAAACCAGTTTCCGAGCGACTGGTCAAACAGGTATTTTGATTAGTGGTTCAGGTGTCAGTATTGATGCTGTTGTGGCTGACTTTATCGCCGGTGCAGTTGAAACTATCGCACCAGCAAACGATGCTGATCACTGGGATGTCATTGAAGGTCAAGGTTCATTATTCCATGCTTCATTCTCAGGCGTAACAGCGGGTCTTATCCACGGTTCACAAGCTGATGCATTAGTATTATGTCACGAGCCAACACGTGAACATATGCGTGGTTTACCGACTTACCCACTTCCTGACTTAAAAACATGTATGGAACTTAACTTAACAATGGCGCGCATTACTAATCCAGACGTTAAGTTTGTTGGTATTTCAGTTAATACTTCACAACTTTCAGAAGCAGAAGCTGCTAAATACTTAGCGGAAGTTGAAGCAGAATTTAACCTGCCAGCAGTTGACCCATTCCGTGAAGGTGTTAGCCGTATTGTTGAAGCATTAGCAAAAATTTAAGGGCTAAGTGATGAAGGTTAATCTATTACACGAAAGTTGGCTTATTGAAGGATCTTTTACTATTTCTCGAGGTAGTAGAACCCATGCCAATGTTGTTGTAGTTGAACTGCAACAAGGTGAACATACTGGCCGTGGGGAATGCGTTCCCTATGCCCGTTACGATGAATCAATCGAGTCAGTCATTGCTGAGCTGGCTGCTTTAAAAGACAAAATAGCCGCCGGCTTAACCCGACAAAACATGCAGACTTTATTACCAGCAGGTGCCGCACGTAATGCATTAGATTGTGCCTACTGGGATTTAGCTTGTAAGCAATCAGGCAAACGCATTTGGCAACAGCTTGAGGTTTCACAACCTGAACCAATTATTACCGCGTTTACGTTATCGTTAGATACACCAGAACGTATGAAAGCAGCAGCAATTAAAAATGCGCACAGACCTTTACTAAAGCTAAAACTTGCAGGTGAAGGTGATGTGGAACGTGTTGCGGCTGTTCGCGAAGGCTCTCCTAAAGCACGCATTATTGTGGATGCTAATGAAGGTTGGAATGAACAGCAATACTTAGACATGGTACCTGAGCTAGTAAAACTGGGTGTTGAGATGATTGAGCAACCTTTTCCGGCAAGTGATGATGCCGCCCTAGCGCATTTACCCCGACCAATTACGCTTTGTGCTGATGAGTCTTGTCATGATAGTAGTAGCTTAAAAAATATTACTGGTCGCTATGACATGATCAATATTAAGTTAGACAAAACCGGTGGTTTAACAGAAGCCATCGCTTTAAAAGAAGAAGCTGAGAAAGCAGGATTACAGGTTATGGTTGGCTGTATGGTTGCAACATCGCTTGCAATGGCACCTGCTTTTATCGTCGCACAAAACGTTCAAATTGTAGATCTTGATGGGCCATTATTACTGGCTGAAGATCGTCAATCAGGTATCCAATTTGATGAAAGTCTAATGAATTTTTACCAAGCAACGCTTTGGGGTTAATTCATTAACAAGAACCCAAATTTTAAGTTAATGAATTTAGGTTATCTATTTTATAAATAGCGAGAATCAGATTATCGCTATATTACGAGGGTTAAATGATGGGACGTATTGTCTACCTAGATGGTCAGTATCTTAAAGAAGATGAAGCTAAGGTTTCTATTTTCGATCGTGGTTTCCTGTTTGGCGATGCCGTTTATGAAGTAACGGCGGTGATTAATGGTAAATTAGTCGACAACGAAGGCCATATGATTCGCTTACAGCGTTCATGTAATGAATTACAAATAGCATTACCTGTCCCACTAGCAGAAATCACTAATATCCAGAAAGAACTAATCAAAAAGAATGCACTGAATGAAGGTGGCATTTATTTACAGATTAGCCGCGGCTCTGCTGGTGATCGTGATTTTGGTTACCCTGCCGATGTGAAGCCTACGTTAGTGCTATTCACTCAAGCGCGTGAACTATTAAATAGTCCAAAAGCAACGAAAGGCATGAAAGTGATTACTACTGAAGATATTCGTTGGAAACGCCGTGATATCAAAACAGTGGGTCTACTTGCACCATGTATGGCTAAGCAAGCAGCTATCGAAAAACAAGTAGATGATGCATGGTTAATCGAAGATGGTTATATCACTGAAGGTAGTTCAAACAATGCTTATATTGTGACGCAAGACGGTGTATTAGTAACACGTCCGTTAAGTAATGATATTTTGCACGGTATTACCCGTAAGGCATTACTTGAACTTGCTGAAAAAGAAGCGATCAAAATTGAAGAACGTTTGTTTACGGCAGAAGAAGCGTACCAAGCTGCTGAAGCATTTGTTAGTTCAGCAACAACCTTTGTATGGCCTGTTGTTGAAATCGATGGTCACACAATCGGTGATGGAAAACCAGGTAATGTAGCGAAAAAATTACGTGAAATTTACATTGAGTTAGCCACAAAAACAGCTGAATAAGATGAGTTAAGTGCTTTGTTAAAAACGTTATTATCTAAAAACAGTTAACTAAGCACAAATAAGTAAGCACAAGCTTAAAGTGCTCAAGCAATTAATTGTTATACCAAAAATCAATATGATGAAGGGCAAAGAGAAATTACTATTTGCCCTTTTTATTGGGTATTTATACCTTTAAAAAATGCATCGATATCAGATGCAACATCCACTTTATCTGCAAACCACGGATGTAACTTCATCAATACTTTTATGTGTGTTATGTCTTGCCCGTAGACTAACGTCTCAACTGTATCTCCATTTGCAATCAGTGCCTCTGCCATTAATTTTTGATTAAAGAGACCTACCGTCGTATCGCCTTCAGAATGAATAAGCAATGCAGGTGGTTCATTACCGTTAACATGATGTTGAATTTTCATATCATCGAAACTTTCTTCACCAAAAACATCAATATATTCTTGCGCTTTTGGTGTGAAATTATACGGTCCAGCAATACCTGCTACGGCTTTTATGATTGACGTTGGTTTATTTTCAGCTGCTAAATATTGGTCATTAAACGCGACCATCGCAGCAATATAAGCACCGGCCGAATGCCCCGTTACGAATAGATTGTTAACATCCCCACCAAAATCGGACACATGGTCATTTACCCATGCCACGGCTTTCGCACCATCTTTCACAAACGTTGGATATTTTGCTGCCGGATAAAGTGTGTAATTAGGGATCACTACAACGTAGCCTTTTTTCACAAAGCTATCGGCCACAAAGGTAAAGTAAGCTTTGTCTCCCCAACTCCAACCGCCTCCGTAAAAAAACACAATGACAGGGCGCTCAGTATTGTCTTTCCAATCGGCGTTGCTATAAATATCAAGTTTTAAATCTTTGTTAGTATCAAAAACGATATCTTTTTGTACCGTCATGTTTGACGATAATGAAACACCAGTATTGAGTATGTTAAGTCCAGTCACTGTGCTGTCTTTTATGAATGCAAAAACCAGCACCGCAACAGGAATGAGTGCAATAACTATTAATAATCTTTTCAATCGATACTCTTTTTTTATTGGTGGATACGTTAATAAGTCATTACGGTTATAACGTCACTTAGATCATAATTAGAATGATAACGAAAAGAAGAAATCAACTAAAATCGCCATTAGAGTAAGTGGTATGAACAGTACGTTATGAACGTTTGTTTTTATTCAGGTCAAAAAACAACCTCGTTCAATTATTATGTTTTCACGTATTATCGAGTATAATTGACTTCATTGTATATTTGGAATATTAATTATGAATACTAAAGTAGAGAAATATGGTGTTAAAGCGGTGCACCGCCCTAAAATAAAAGCGACTAAAGAACTTGATCTTTCTGGAGCGTTAGGGCAACAAATTATTAAATCAGAGACAAAATTAGCTTTAAGAACTCATGTTCAAACCTTTAAGAAACTGGCTTACATGTAATGGAAATAATTTGCTTTCCGTATGAAAGGGTTGTTGAAATTAACACCTTTATTCTGGCAACAGAACCAGGAATGAAAGGAAGTATAGATCTTTCGAAACTTCAAGGTGCTTTAAGTCGTATTGATAATGCTATTGTTTATGAGCAACTTGACGACGTTTTTGAAATAGCAGCAAAATATACAGCCAGCATTGCTGTATCTCACGCATTACCAGATGCTAACAAAAGGACTGGTTTAGCAGTTGCTTTTGAATACTTATCACTCAATGATTTTGAATTAACTTCAGATAATGATTTACTTGCAGATGCAGTAAGAGACCTAGTATTAGGTCTCATCACAGAACTAGATTTTGCTGATATTCTTTACGCTCAATATGAAAAAGATAAAGGATCTTAAGCTGCAATCTAGGAATCACACGTTATAGCGATCATTACGATGATTTAATGCGATGATCACATTCAACACCACCCCACATCCTATCGATAACACTAACTGATAAAACGACACCACAGATAACGAAATTAACATAATGGTCAAATCGGCTCCCATTAATAACCACCCTGCTTTAATCGAATACTTGTCTTGTAGATATAAAGCTAAAATATTGAATCCGCCTAAACTGGCTTTATGACGAAATAAAATAATAAACCCGACACCAAACAGAAAGCCGCCAAAGATAGCCGCATAAACTGCATTGAGCGATTGGATATCAATAAACTTGCCGTGTAACGATGAAAACGTCGACACAAGGAATACAGCAACAAAAGTTTTAAGCGTAAACACCCACCCCATGCGACGAAGCGCAAAGTAATAAAAGGGTAAATTAATAAGAAAAAACACTAAACCAAATTGAATCTCAAGTTTGTAGTGAATTAAAAGTGACAACCCTGCCGTACCGCCCGTTAAAAGGCCTGCATGCTTTAAGAACACCACACCAAAAGACACTAAACTCGTGCCGATTAATATTGCCATTGCATCTTCAAACCAACGGTGTTGCGTTAATATTTCTATTTTTTTTAATGCAGTCTCTGACATAAAAACAATATCCTTTTATTAAGTTGTCAGTTATTTATTAGGTCGACGATGCAATCAGTGAACCCATTAAAAAGGGAATTAATAAACGAGTACAAAAATGACTCAATACTAATACCACTCACAATAAATAGCTTATCTATTTTACTTGTTAAAACAGCCCACTTCCTCGTTGTAAATTTCGTAAAGGGAATGGCCATTTACGTCAATTTACGCCTTGAATTGAACTGTTTTTCCAGCGCAAAATTTAGATAACATATTTAATGTAATCGGTATAACTCCCATTCACTTTAGTCAGGCAAACGCCATTATTTTAGTTAAGCAATACTCATTCATTTTAGCGCGGTAAAATATGAGCGACACAAATTTTATTGCCTGATGGATCGCGTAAATAAGCAAGGTACAATGTTTTAGCTGGGCCAACTCGAAGACCTGGAGGCTCTTCGCAAGCTACTCCGCCATTAGTGATACCAACGGCATGCCATTGATTACCGATTTCTGGACTCGCGACTTTAAAACCTATTGTCATGCCATTACTCACCGTTGCGGGTTCGCCATTGATAGGTAAAGTCAGCCCTAAGACACCTTCTGAAGTGAAATAAAAACAACGCCCCTTTTCATCGATTACGCCTTCGGGATAACCTAACACAGCCATAGTGGCATCATAGAATTTCTTTGATTGCTCAATGTTATTTGTACCTAGTACTACATGACTAAACATTTTATATCCTCTATTAGTATTCAAATATGTGCTTCATACTTTAATCTCTTAATCGTGAATTGTTTAGTAAAGTTTAAACAATTAATATATATAAAATCGTAATGAATTAATTGTATCGTCATGTGCACCACGATCAGAGTCTCGTGTTAATATAAACCAAAGTCGTTTTCTTATTTTGACCTTTTTTAAAAACCAGTCATATTTAGCATTTTCAAAACTGTTTAGTAGATTGACTGGTTATTAGTTAATTAATGAATACCGTACTAACTTTAATTAATCATGCTAAAGATGACCTCGATACTTTTATTCCACTAACAGTTCACGCGTTCACAAGAAGAGAACGCACTCATTAAAAAATTCAAAAGCTCAAGGATAGAGATATGATTATTGTAGTGGGTATTAACAACTATCAACAGAAAGGAAGTGGATCTTCATTTAAGGTGATTAAATGAAGATGAGCCTTCTAAAGAATAACTTTCCGACTATCGCAATATTAACCAATATGATGGCAACCCCTTTTTCAGAAGGTATTATTTTTGGTGCTAAGGATTACGCTCAGCAACAGCAATATAATACTCTCTGTTTTAGTGGGGCAGAATTTGCTAAGCCAGCTAAAACCAATATGTCTCGAGACCGAATATTTGAGCTAATTGATAAAGATGCCATTGATGGTTTAATTATTCCCATGGGCGCACTGAGCCGCTTTATTTCATTGGAACAACAACTGCTATTTTTAGAACAGTTTTCTCATATCCCCGTGATCACGGTGACGAGTTCTATCCCAGGTTATCTCGATGTTGGTTATAGTCCTCAGCAAGGTATTGAAGATTTAGTCACACATTTGATCAATCAACATCATGTTCAACGTTTTGCCTTTGCAGGGCCAACAGGCGATCACCTTTCTAGCCAACGTAAGAAACAGCTTTTTGAAGCGACGCTAGAACAGTATGGAATACATTTTGACCCTGGCATGTATATCACCAGTGATATGTCCACTAATGCCTCAATACCAAGGCTTGATGAACTACTAGAAAAACCTAAGCAAGAATGGCCTCAGGCAATTGTAGTCAGTACTGATAGCCAAGCTATTTCAATCATCTCATCGTTAAAAAAGAAAGGTGTAAAAGTACCAGAAGATATTATCGTGACCGGTAGTATGGGCAATATGAACAGCCTTTTTGCCGATCCACCACTAACCAGTATTATTGAACCCACCTATGATCTCGGATGGTACGCGGCTAAAAAACTAATCGATATTATTGATGGGAAGGTCATCACCGACAATACAGTGCTGCCAACGTCATTAGTAGTAAGACAATCTTGTGGGTGTCATCAAGCTGATATGGGGTTATCTCAATCATCTAACTTAGTTAATGCAGAGCATTCTGAAAAAACGCTAACAATAGAAAATATTCAAATGGAGTTAGCGCAAGTCATTAACCACCTTCCATCAGATCAACGAGAATATGCTCCCCCTGATATTGCTTCCACATTATCAACAATGCTACTAACGGACTTACAAAATCATGAGAGCTATCAGTTAATTGGGTACTTTAGTGACCTATTAGAATCAACGTTAAAAACAGACCAAATATTCTTATGGGGTCAACTTACGCAAGTTATCCACCATCGATTAATACAGTCAATTGAACGTGTTGAAAACAAAAGTAAGTCGATCAATATTGCGAGTGATCTATTTAAAATAGTACAGCAATGCCATGTAAAAGCAGGCCACTATCGTAGCTTTGAAACAGAACAACAGCTTGGTACGATGAGAGAAATCGGCATTCAATTAAATTCAGAACTCAATTTTGATGAAATAGCACTGCAATTACAGCAGGGCTTACATTTTAATGATTGTTATATCAGTATTTTTGAAGACTTAGGTGAAGATAAAACACAAATGAATTGTGTATTTGCAATGCATGATAAGCAACGCTTAGCGATATCTAAAACCCTCTATCCCGCTTCAGAATTAATTCCACCCAATATTAAAAACGATAACTCATTATTTGCTTTAGTTATTATGCCGTTATCTTTTAAAAAAGATTTTATTGGAACTTGTATATTAGACCTTGCTGTACGTAAAGGTGTTATATATGAAGGGCTACTCACTCTGTTCTCCTCTGCTTTAAAAAATCAGATTCACGTCAACCACTTAAGTGAAGCTGAGAAGAAGTTTAGTGACATTGCTCATAGTGCCTCAGACTGGCTGTGGGAAATCGATACAGAAGCACATTTTAAATACAGCTCAGATGGCGTCGAACAAGTATTAGGTTATTCCCGTGAAGAGATTATTGGCCAGCCGATGACGCATTTTATTGCTAAACACTCTACAGACGAACTACAAAAACTAATAAAATCGATGCAAAATCAAGATGAGCTAGCAGGTCTTGAAACACGTTACCAACACAAAGATGGCAGTGAGAAAGTACTGCTTGCCACAGGTAACCCTATTATTAAATATGGAAAAACCATTGGCTACCGTGGCGCTTATAAAGATATTTCAGAGCTTAAGGCACAACAAGCGCATATTAGAATGCTTGCATACCAAGACCCTCTCACCAACTTACCTAATCGAGTGTTATTCAATGAACATTTGAACAGAATGATCTCAACATCAACGCAACAGAAACTTGAATTTGCTTTGCTATTTATCGATCTTGATGGGTTTAAATTAGTGAATGATTCATTAGGGCATGATGGTGGCGATTTATTATTAATAGAAGTGAGTAAGCGGTTAAAAAAATGTTTACGAAGTGAAGATATATTAGCCCGTTTTGCTGGCGATGAGTTTATTCTAATATTACCAAATATCGAGCATGACCAATTTGCAGCGGACATTGCTAGAGAAATCGTAAAAACATTATCAGTCCCAGTCACCATTAAAGAACAAGTTGCTTTTATTAGCGCCAGTATTGGTATCGCAGTCTTCCCTGAGCATGGAGAACAGTCAGAGATCTTATTACAAAGAGCTGATAAGGCGATGTACCTGTCAAAACACAGTGGTAAAAACCAGTTTTCTTTTTATCAACAAGGGTTAGAAGATTCACTTAATCGAACCGCAAAGATTCGTCATACCTTGCATACAGCACTGCGTGAAAATGATTTTTTTCTTGTATACCAACCACAAGTTAAAAGTAGTACTGGTGAAATATGTGGTGTCGAAGCATTACTCCGTTTACCCGCAGAAAAGTATCATGGCCTTAATCCACAAGAATTTATCCCTTTAGCAGAGGAAGCTGGTTTAATTGAAGAAATTGGACTCCGTGTTTTTAAAAATGCCTGTATACAACAACAAAAATGGATCCGTTCAGGCATTCACTTAAAATGCTCTATTAATGTTTCAGCAAAACAGTTTCAAAATAAAAACTTAGCAACTGAATTCATTAATATACTTGAAGAAAAACAAATAGATCCAAGCACCATTACATTAGAAATCACAGAAAATGCGGTTTTTGATAATCATCAAAAAGCACAAACGACTTTACAACAATTATCTAATTATGGTTTTACAATCGCCATTGATGATTTTGGAACAGGCTATGCATCCTTAAGTTGCCTTCATAAAATACCCGTAGATATTATAAAAATTGACCGTTCATTTATTCATGATTGTGCTAATAACGAAGAAAACGCGAGTATTGTTCCCGCGATTATTATGATGTCTAAGGGACTGAAATTAAAAGTAATTGCTGAAGGTGTAGAAATACAAGAGCAATGGGACTTTTTGAAGAAGTTAGATTGTGAAGAGTTACAAGGTTATCTATTTTCTAAACCCGTTAAAGCGCAAGACATCCCTATTTTGTTAGAAAATTGGAGCAAAAATAATAAGCATTAATTGTTAGCCTCGTTCCGCTTTTTAATCTAAGTAACCTCAGTGCTGGATAAGCAAAGCGAGACAACACTGCTGTTTTCAAGTTTATTGATTATTTAAATACGATCGTAGAAGGTGTTGTTGGATTAAGTTGAAATTTATTGTGAAGCGCTTGTTTTTTATTAGTCGCAGTAATGTCGTAGTGTTGCAGCTTTTTATGCACACTAAACAGTTTTACACTAAAGCTCACCTTGATATCTGGGGTTGGTAAAGAGTAACGCCCCATAATGGTCAATTCGTCTATTTCAGCAGTATTTTCATGTGATGCGGTTGGATTAAGTAATAAACCATCAATATTAAACTTATTGTTCACGTCAGATAAATAAACATTATGCATAACATTCGCACTTATTTCTGTTCTGTGATCATTAAATTCTTTCAATGAAACATGTCCATCATGGTCGTCATCAATCCCTTTAAAAGCAGAGATAGGTAATGATAAAACAACATAAACATTATCATCAACAAAGTTTAACGTCCCATTTTCAGGAACCATTAAATGAGCAGAACCGGCCATAGGAAGAGTTAAAAGACTAAGGCTAGCGACATTTATTAATATTTTTTTCAAGGACTTCATTTTTTCTCACATTTTTCAGGTGATCTTTACAATTAGTTTTAATATGATGCTTATCTATTTTTTAATGGCTATTTAAAGCTTATTAATAAGGTTAGAGCTGACCTTTTACGCAACGTTGAAAGTATGGATAACTATCCGTTGCATAATAATGGTAAATCCCAGCAGGAAACTCAGGAGTGACACCAACACGACCATTACACTCATCAAGATCTCCTGAACCTTCCACATATTCCCAATCCTGTAAAAATGAACCAAGTGCATAGATATCAGTCGATGGACGACTATCACTAATATCACTGACTAATTGGTAACTACCAGTGATAAGTTTAATATCCGACGTTTCATCACCTGCGTCGGAATAACCGTAACGGGCGTAAATAGGAAAACCGTCGGCCGCCCAACCAATTAATGTCACGTTCGAACTATCGCCACCTTGAAGTGCAATAAACCCTTCTGGCATTCCATGATAATGATAAGTTCCATCGGGCTGAACGTGCGCATTATTGCTGTCAGTACCAAAATAAAATACATCTTGACCTAATGCTTCAATGCTCCAGTTGCCACTGTTATCAACTAAACTACAACTGTCTCCTGAATCATCACAACTACCTGCTGTGCCAGCATCAATTTTAATACCATTTAACACCACACCAATATTGCCACGCGGGCCACCTAAAGTAGTCGAACTTGTTGTTTCAACTGGCTCCAAGGTAAAGCTTTCGCTGACTGATTGTTCATAAATAGTATTAGGATTACCTTCATTCGGAAACTCTCCGACATCATGGTCAGGAATACCATTAGCCACTAAATCACGAGTATTACTACTGCAACTCCAGTTAGAAGTACTTGTTGCCTGTACTGACTCTGAGTCGTTATATTCACTGTATGAGTAGTCACATAAAACGCCCTCTGTAGATTCTGTTACAGAGTCAATAGTTGTAGTTATTTCAGTGGTAGTTTCAACACCTGAACCACATGCAACTAATGAGAAAGCAATAAGAATACCAGATGATTTTTTTAAAACGTCTCCAGCTTTGACACCATAATGTTGCATTTTTTTAGCTCAAATCAATTAAATTTAACCAACAATAACGATTAAATGTGCAAACACCGTGCAAATACAATGCAAAATACAATAATAGACTTAAGTAAGTTGAAATACTTGATGTGACAAGCTAAAAAAGATTGTTTAAATAAGGAAGTCGTCCTCAGTATTGAGGATAAAAAGCAGTTAAAATAACGTGTTACAGCGATTACATTAAATATATCATCTAAATTTCACGCTGGAAAAACAGTTCAATTTAAGGCGTAAATTGAGCCTTTAGAAGATTAACCAAAAGAGGTTAATTCTTTAATGGCTGTTCCTTTTACGACATTTACAACGAGGAAGTAGACTGTTCTAACAAGTAAAATAAATAAGCTATTTATTGTGATTGGTATTAGGCTCTTTGTTATTCAAAGAGCCTAACTGTAGACAATCTAACGATTAAGCAGTCGCTATTAGACAGCCACTATTAAGCAGTTTTAATCGCTCTTTCCATTGGTTTTCGTTGCACCATAGTACTAGCAGCAATTAGCGTAACGGCACCCACCAATTGAACTTGTGTCATTTCCACACTTAAAAATAACCAATTGATAAAAATAGCGGCAACAGGGAAGAACATTTCAGCCAATGTTGCCCAATGAGCAGGAATACGTTTTAGGCCTTGGTAATAAAAATACATACCTAACACACCTGATAGCAAAGCGAGTATCGCTATTTTTTGTAAAACACTTATCTCTACCGTTGTGATTAAGGTTGGTGTCATAAAGGCAAAAGGCAACATCCCTAATAAACCAAAACTAAAACGGCCAACCATTAAGTCCACGCTATCTAAGCCTTTGGTGCTAAGTTTTTTACCAAACACGGTGGCACATCCCCAACTAACCACAGCAAATAAAGCAAGGCCATAACCTAATAATGCATTGTTGTTATGCTCTATATTACCTTCTTTAAAACTAGTAGAGAGTATTTGTAAATCTGGCCAAATAAGTAATAAGCTACCCAATAAAGCAATACCTAACCAGAAAAAGAAGCGAGGGTTGATTTGTTCTTTTAATAAGACACACGCTAAGGTCACAGCAACTAAAGGCTGTAGCTTTTGTAATAAAATAACCACGGTTGGATTAGCGAGATAGAAAGCTTCGGTAAAAGCCAATGTTCCAAGAGCCGATCCAAAAACACCAATCACAATAAATGGCAGTAAGGTTCCACGACTTAAAAAGCTTGGTTTACGACGCTTAAATACAAAAATACCAATCAGTACAACAAATACAATTAAGTGTTCAAATAACACTATTTGTTGCGCACTGGAACCACCAAATAATAAAGGGTAGCGAATTAATGTATCTGCGGCCCAAAGTAGGCACGCGAGAAAAATAAAGATAATACCTGTCATTACATTTCCTAAACAAAAAAGGAGAGAAGGACAGAGCTTGGAAAGAACATGATTCAATAGGATCAAACAAACCTAATCACTAAAGAATCCAACAAATAGACTTAAATTTTACAGTACAAAAATATCCGTAAACTTATAGCGTGATGACAGATAACTTTAGGTACTTTAACCATGCGAATAGACACAGGAAAATGCCCTGCGACTAAAGCAAAAAATACAAATAACAGAAACAATCGCTGGCATTATTCATCGCCTAACCTGATCTGTTTTTAATATAAGGTAAATCTATTTATTATCGATCTTCTTCCATCCGGACTATAACCGTCGGCTTTGGCGTCTCACCAAATCTGCTGACCCTAGCTTTATCAAAAGTTACCTTAATAAGGCTAGGCGCTCGTGGGCTCTTTTACTAGAAAATTATACTCTGTAAAAATACCACCGGTGGGGAATTACACCCCGCCCTGAAGTCGAGTTAGCTAAAGGTCCTTTACTCATTGTTATTAACAATAAATAAAGTCGTTTAACTGATTGTTATATTAATAAGGTTTTTTTAAAAAACAAGCTAAATGATGGAGTTCACACTTTATTCTTTATCGGCAATGTTTATTAGATATGCTTATTCGCTATTTTCTTAGATAGCTTTATTGATTTACTGATTTACTGATTTACTGATTTACTGATTTACACAGCAATAGTTCTTAGCGGATTAAAGCAATGCTTCAAAGCTGAAAGTTAAAACAAGAAACAAAAATGCTTAGCCATAAAAAAAGCCCAACTAAATTAGCTAGGCCTTAAAAGTACATTTAAAAAATGCTTAGATTAAAAAAGTAACAACATCATTTTATCGTTTACTTTTAAAGGTAACTTCAACATTTACATTAAAGAATTTTTCTTCATTAACGTTTCATCAACACCTTTTAGCTTCATTTCATCCATAATGAAGTTCACCGTATTTAATAAACGTTGCTCACCTGTTGGCATCAAGTAACCAAACTGGCTTTTAGTAAAGGGATTTTCTTCTCTCACCGCTTGTAGCGTTTTATCTATTGTTTGGTAATACAGCGCTTCTGGCGTTTCAGTTACCATTACATCGACTTTCCCTGTTGAAACAGCTTTAGGTACATCCAAGTTATTTTCATACTTTACAATGGTGGCTTTAGTTAAAAACTGCTCTGCAAATTTCTCGTTAGTCCCACCGATATTCACACCAACTTTAACACTAGGTACATTCACTTCTTGCAACGTATCGTATTGCGCCTCTTTACCATTAGCTACTAAAAATACTTTACCAAATGTCATGTAACCTTGAGATTGCTCAGCCGCTAATTGACGAGACATACGGCGTGTAATTCCCCCCATTGCGATATCATATTTACCGTCTTTTAGGTCTGAAACTAAGTGCTTCCAAGTGGTATTTACAAAGCGCACTTCAACGCCTAGTTGCTCTGCAACGTGCTTGGCAACATCAACATCGTAACCAGAGTAATTACTACCATCAAAATACGTAAAAGGTTTGTAGTCACCGGTTGTGCCAACGGTTAACACACCTTTTTCTTGAATATCGTCAAGTAAGTCTGCTTGAGCATTAAAGCTTAAAGCAGCAATAGAAATTAAAGCAATGTGAGAGAGTTTCATAAATGTCCTTATTTAAGGTGATAGTTGTTAGTTACATTGATATTGATATTGATATTGATATTAATATTGAGATTCGCATTAATATTGAAATTGCTCTTGGTGAATTACTATTTAAATCGAAACGAAATAACTCATTAAGAATGATGCATCAGAATCATGAGCTTAGCTATCCAATATTTAACTTTAACCGTTTAAAAAAGATAAAAGAATGTTAGCTTATTCGCTAACGTGCCATGTCAATCTTATAAAAGAGATTAAGACTGTAATAAAAACTGTGTAGCGCTTATTTAGCAGCTGCACCCGTTAACGCACTTAATACGTTAGACACTTTTTTTATTACCGGATCACAACCTTCGATACTGTGTCTTTTTTTTAGGTATTCAGGGTCGTTATATGAAAGCCATACTTTGTTATCTGCATCTTTCCATACGAGTACTTTTTGAGGTAGGTCAATGGCCATTGTTTGTGCGCATTGCATCAATGGTGTCCCCACTTTAGGACTACCAAAAAGTATAACCTCAGTCTCTCTTAAGGTTAAATCCACACCGGCGGCATTCTTTTGATGATCAATACGAGCAAATAAAGTTAACCCTTTTTGTTCTACAATTGAGGCAAACTTATCAGCTGTTTCTTTCACTGAATGCTTACTTTCAACAGAGATTAATCCATCTGCTGCATTGGCATGACTTGAGATAAAAAGTGACAAAAATAGTAACGTAATAAGTTTTTTCATGATTATTTCTCTTCGTGTGGGTTTAAAATAAAATTTAAAGTACCATCATATTTATAATGCGGCTAGTTTACTTTATAGATATTGAGCAATGAAAAACATCAACAATTTTACAGCGCTCACATATTTTGATAGTAGATAGGTTATTGCATAAAAGATGATTAAGACGATTCTTTACGTTTAAATATAAATATTAAACAATCGTTGCTAATGCGTCGGATAAACGTTGTGTATTAACCTTGTCAGTAAGGCCAAAACGAAGTGCATTGTTTTCATCAGTTAAACGTACATAAACGGCTTGCTGACATAATTTTTCATATACGGCTGGTGCATTAATTAAAAATACTGTAATGAATAAAGCATTAGCTTCAACACGTGCTGCAGGAAGGTATGTTTTCAATAACTGTTGCATGATCTGACTTTGTTGATCGAGACGCTTATTTTGCTCAACTTGCCATTGTTTATCTTGCAACGCTTGCTCTGCAATAAATAAAGCAGGACCATTAATAGACCAAGGGCCAATACTTTTTTTAATCGTTTCACACCATATTTGAGTACTACAGGCAAAGCCAATACGTACACCAGCCAATCCAAAGAACTTACCAAATGAACGTAATACGATCACATCATTGTGCTCGTGTTGATGATTAATAATATGCGGTACAAAGCTAAATTCTGGAACGAATATATCTGCAAAGGCTTCATCAATAATTAATAGTGCTTGTTGTTGTTCACAGTATTTTTTTAAGCTGAGAAGTTGTGAAATGGTAAAGGTATCCGTGAGCGGATTATTTGGATTAATCACCACAACAATACTATTTTTCTCGATATTTTCCGGTAAGCATTGTTGATAAAAGTGTAATTGATAACCCGCTTTAGACCAAGCTTGTTGATGCTCTTTGTAACCGACCTTAGGTAGATAAGCGTGTTTGATTTCAGTATTTTCCACTCTGCTATTTTTTACATCGTGCTTTTCACTTACTCTCTGGTTTAACTTTTCATCCCACAATTTAGGCAGCTTTTCTATTAACTGCTGGCTCCCAGCTACAGGCCAACAAAAATCAGCACGGTAATAATGTTTAGCAGCTTTAATGAGAGATGAGGATATAGTAGGGAGATCTTGCCAAGCTTTAGCTGGAATCACTGGAATACCGTAGCTGAACGGTGCAATACCCGTTGATAGATCTAACCATTCATTTTCTGGGATTTGGTATTGTTTTGCAACACGACTTAGTTGACCTCCATGTAAAATAGCCATGATTTAACGCCTTTTTAATTGATAGAATGAATACGTAAATGAAGGTTTTTCATTGGTAATTTACTATAAAAATTAGAAAAATGACCAGACAAAAATGATTAATATCCACAAGATAACTGCCTGTTTCACTAGCCGTAAACTCGCTTTAATATGTTTACTTTGCACAACTTCGCCTTCACCTAATTGCGGAGAGACAACCGTCTTACCAAAGTAAACGGCACTGCCACCTAAACACGTTTTAATCACCGTTGCGCCAGATGCCATTACCCACCCACCGTTATGGCTTTTATACTCAAGGCTTTGTTGGTATGCATTGATTAACGCCTTTTTGGCTGTGCTATTAAATAAACCAATCACGACGAATAATAGTGTGGTGATTTTAGCACTGACAAACCCTAATAAATCATCCATTCGTGCACTGCATTTTCCAAAATAGTTAAACTGCTCAGTCCGATAACCCCACATGGCATCCAATGTGTTACTTAAGCGATGAATAATGACCAATGGAGCCCCACCGATTACAAAATAAATAAGCGTTGCTGTAACACCATCATGACCATTTTCAAGCATAGATTCGGTGGTTGCTCGGCTGATTGCTTGCGCATCTAATTGGCTAGTATCACGACTGACAATATAAGAGCAGAAATGTTGCGCTTGCGAAAGATCATCATTGTTCAAGGGGTGGTATATTTGCATGCCATGTGCATTAAGACTGTTTAATGCCACCGCCCAATAAACGACATAAATATTGATTAAAACCACTAAGTACCCTGGGAGTAACCACATTATTATGAAGTAAATTAACGGTATCGGTAATACTAATAAAGCCCACGCCACAGCCCCATTAATAAAACGCTGTTGATCGTTTCCTTTATTGAATTTCTTTTCTAGTTTGTTCGCAACATTACCAAATATTATCAATGGATGATAACGATTAGGCTCGCCAATAAAATGGTCAATAATCAATGCCATGACTAAAGTAAAAAATACAATCATAAGCTTGAGAAGGTACCGGTATTCTGATCATAACTGAGTGCTATTAACTCAGCATTTTTATAATCGTACCCTGTACTTGCATTTTCTTTTGGTGATGAGTGAGGAGTCGGTATTAAATCAGGAACAAATTGTGCCATAAAACAACGTAAAATATCGCCATGAATAATAATCAAAGAAACTTCTTTTGAAGCATTTTTTAATTCTTTTCTTAAGGTCGTTTCAAAACGTGTTAATAGTTGCTTTGCGCTTTCACCTTGTGCTGGTTTACAGTCGGTAATTTCAGAGGTTATTTCATCATAATCAGCTAAAGGTTGTACTTCGTAGGTAAACTGTCCTTGCCACTCCCCGAAGTGACGCTCTTCAAAACCTTTTACTAATATGGGTTTAATTTGCAATTCTTGGCTACAAATATCAGCCGTTTGTACTGCTCGCCCTAACGGAGACGTTAGAATTTGAGTAATGTTTAGTGTGCGGCATTGTTCTGCCAATAAAGCAGCTTGAATTTTACCTTCTGGTGTAAGTGAACTATCCAGTTGACCTTGAATACGGTGTGCAACATTCCATTCAGTTTGTCCATGACGGGCAAGATAAAAAGTAGTTTTCTTATTCAATGTGAACTCTTATATTAATGGAGTGTTGTGTAAAGTGATAGTGATAAACTTTGATAGTACTATTCCAGATATTTAAGCTATTTAGCATATCGAATAAGTTATCAAACTTCATTTAAACCGTAGTATAAAATCACCGTATAAAATAATAATATACGGTGCTTAATTTCTGGTAAACAGTTATCAGACATTGTTGTTAACTGTTTATTAGATTCACTAGTTGATTAGCAACTATTATTTTCGGTGTGCTAACGCTTCACCTTGAACGCCATTATCAATGCGCTCTTTTTCTTCATCCAATAACCATTGTGGGAATTGTCCCATGAAACAACAACAGACGCCTTCACCAATCATGGTTCTAGGGCCTAATGGATGTGCAATATGTTTATACACACCGTGACTATGAGGCTCTACATGCGTATGAGCGTGGTCATGGCTATGAGAATGATCGGTGTGTGAGTGTTCAGTATCATGTGAGTGACCGTGTGAATGCTCATCATGTGCATGATCGTGGCTGTGAGAATGGTCATGATCGTGCGAATGAGCCTGCTCTTTTGCTGGATCTTGATATTCTGCATGATGGTGATGTACATCAACTTCACCAGCAGCTAAACGACGCTTGAATATCGCCATTAAATCTTCTTCACTTGATTGTGTATTATCCATGATGTCACGAACACGGACTTCAAATGCATCGATGACTTTGTTATGGTCACGTAAGTAGGGTGTGTTAATAAATTCAATGCTTGGGTTTTCTTTTGCAACTTTATCAACATAACCAGAAATACGTTTAATTAAACGACCTGTAAATAGGAAATAAGGCGCAACCACAATACGTTTGTAATCAAGTTTAATCAGTTTTTCAAGGCCCACACCAACTGAAGGATAAGTCACACCTGAATAAACCGTATCAGCCCAACCAAAGCCCATATTTTCACTAACTATACGTGTTAATTTAGCCGCTTCAGCATTCGCTTGTGTATCAGAGGTACCACGGCCAACAACCACTAACATCGTATCGTATAATTCAGCAGGTGGATTATCAGCATCTAACCCTAATGATTCATAAATACGTGCTTGAAACGCGTTGATCATTGGCTCTTGTAAACCTAATTCTTTGCCGTAACTTACTGCTAAGCCTTCATTTTTTTCTTCAAAAGTAGTTAATACAGAAGGAATATCATTTTTAGCATGTGTTGCAGCAAATAACATACCCGGTACCGCATAAATATGCTCAACACCTTGGTTGATCAAGCTGTTTAAACCCATGTGAATGTTGGGCGCAGAATACTCTAAGAATCCGTATTCAACAGGCAGGTCAGGAAAACGTTTTTTTAACCCTTCAGCAACCAATGAGAATTCCATTTCAGCGTCTTTATCACGACTACCGTGACCACAAACCATAATGCCTTTTTTAACTACTTTATTATTCATTTTTAATCTCTTTATATCTTTTAATTGTTTTTTATTTACACTTCATTTGGCGCTATTAATTTGCTGTAAACGGAATTGATTCGGCTTGAACGCATTTATTTCGCCATGGTATCAATGACAGCTAAAACAGCAATCGACAATTGTTTATTTTTTCTAAATTCGTATCACTAGATTCGCGTACCTAATCATTTAATAACGACAACTACTTACTTTCTGGCCAGCTATTCTCAAACAAAAAAGTATCAACTTCTGCTGCCTGAGCCCAGTTTTGTTCAATCAACATTGGCTTTTCATAAAATTTTTCAACGTGTCCGATACATAAAAGTGCAATCGGTCGGCTGTCTTCTGGCATATTTAATAAATTGGCTAATTGAATCGGGTCAAACAAAGAGACCCAACCAAGACCAATCCCTTCAGCGCGTGCCGCTAACCACATATTTTGAATCGCACAGGCCACTGACGCTAAATCCATATCGGGCATAGTACGACGACCAAACAGATGTTTCTCACGTCCTTCAGGCAAGGCAACCACAATCAATTCAGCACACTCTGAAATACCTTCTACTTTTAACTTTAAGAAGTCATTCTTACGCTGATTCAAAAGTTCTGCTGTTATATTACGTTCAGTTTCCACTAACGTTTTTATCGACGATTTTAATGCATTGTCTGTAATACGAATAAATCGCCACGGTTGCATTAAGCCAACACTTGGTGCTTGATTCGCAACCGTTAGTAAACGCGTTAACAATCCTTTCTCAAGCGGCTCATGACTAAAATGACGCATATCTCGCCGTTCTTTAATCACGCGATAAACGGCTTCTTTCTCAACTTGACTATAGCTATGCTGACTTTTCATTATTGACTACTTTACTTTTAATTAAGTGCTTTTTTGTTTTGCTTTATATCCAACTGACTTTACTTAGCTTCTTGCATCTCATCACACTGTAACAGGAGATCTTGTAGCTTTTGTTGATATTCATCAGGCGCTTGCCATAAACCACGTTGCGCCGCTTCCATTAAGCGCTCAGCCATCTCTTCCATAATTTGTGGATTATTATCTTTTAAAAACTGCTGATTAACATCATCAAACAGTAGCGTGTCAGTCACTTGCTCATATTGATAATCGGCAATCAAATCTGTGGTCGCATCATAAGCAAAAAGATAATCAACCGTGGCGCCCATTTCAAAAGCCCCTTTGTAACCATGTTCACGCATTCCTTCAATCCATTTAGGATTTAAAACACGCGAACGTATCACACGATTCAATTCTTCCTTTAAAGTACGAATAATAGGCTTACTTGGATTACTATGGTCACTATGATAAATGGCTGGTGCTTTACCTGAATACACTTGTGCCGCGTTACTCATGCCACCTTGAAATTGGTAATAGTCATCGGAATCTAATAAATCATGTTCACGGTTATCTTGATTTTGTACTACGACTTCAATGTTACTTAGTTGATGTAAAAAGGCATCTTTAGCCTGCACGCCATCTTTATCGCTGTTACCGTAGGCGTAACCACCCCAGTTTAAATACGCTTCAGCTAAATCGCTTTTCTCTTCCCAACAACGTTCATCAATTAAACCTTGTAATCCTGCGCCATAAGCACCCGGTTTAGAACCAAATACACGATAACTGGCTTCGCGTTTAGCCTCACCAATTGCCATACCATCGGCAATTAACTGTGCTTCACGTTGTTTAATATTTTGTTGGATTAAATTACCGCTGCCCGGTTCATTGAGTTCGCTAATGGCAACCACAGCCGCATCAAACAATGCCATCACGTTAGCAAAAGCATCACGGAAAAAACCGGAAACTCTTAAAGTCACATCAACTCTTGGACGGTTCAATAATTGAAATGGAATAATTTCAAAATCCACCACGCGATTACTGCCCTGCGCCCAAATTGGTTTAACGCCCATTAGTGCAAAGGCTTGTGCAATATCATCACCGCCAGTGCGCATGGTTGCCGTTCCCCAAACCGATAAACCCAGTTGTTTAGGGTAATCGCCATGTTCTTGCAAATGACGATGGATTAACGCTTGCGCCGATTGTTGACCTAATACCCAAGCGGCTTTCGAGGGTATTGCGCGATTATCAACAGAATAAAAATTTCTACCTGTTGGTAGTGTATCTAATCGACCTCGCGTTGGTGCACCGCTTGGGCCAGCTTCAATAAATTTGCCATCTAACCCGTCAATGATTGCGCTTAATTCGTTTTTAACACTTTGATTTAACGCAGCCTGAATCGTTGATTTTGCATAGGTTAATAATGCCTGTGTTGCAGGATAATTATTCAGCTCAATAAGATCGTTATCGTTAAGTAAAAAGTGCTCAACCCATTCTAAGGCCAACAACTCTAAACGCTCACGCGTATCCGCATGCGTTCGCCATAGGGTTTCACTAATGTTCATTAATAAGTCTGGTTTTTCACCACACCATTGTTCGCGAGTCGCTTCTAAAGGGTCGAAAGGTTGATCCCCCACCATCAGTGAAAAATCACTCACTAATACGTGTATAACACCTTGATTTATAACGCCTTCACCACGTGGCAAACGTAATAAAGCAATTAAAGTATTCGCTACTTTATGTGGTTCCGGCAGTTGCCCAAGAATATGCAATCCATGACGAATTTGCGCTTCTTTAATATCACAGAGGTAAGTATCTAACTCTTCTAATACCTGAGCATCGTCTTCACGCGCAGCTTCATTTAATTCATCGAGAATATTAGTGCTTTGTACTTTTTCTAAAATTTGTTCGCGTAACCACACTTCCCTACGAACGTCTAAACCTTGTGCTTGATAATATTCATCGACTAAACCTTCAAGCTCAGCCAATTCTCCATAAGTTTCAGCACGTGTCATTGGCGGCATTAAATGATCAATAATCACCGCTTGCGTACGTCGTTTCGCTTGCGCACCTTCACCGGGATCGTTAACAATAAAAGGATAAAAATGTGGCATTGGACCTAACACTGCATCAGGCCAGCATTCGTTAGAAAGCGCGAGGCCTTTACCCGGTAACCATTCTAAATTACCGTGTTTCCCCACATGAATAACCGCATTCACTTGATAAGTAAAACGTAGCCAAAAATAGAAGGCTAAATAATTGTGCGGAGGCACTAAATCAGGGTCATGGTAGTTAGCGAGTAAATCAATATTAAAGCCACGTGCAGGTTGAATACCGACAAAGGTTTCACCTAAGCGGATCCCTGAGATCATCAAACGTCCATCACGACATTTAATATCATCTTCGGGTTTACCCCAACGCTCGTTAATGGCTTGCTGACTCACTAACGGTAAATCTGCAAAGGCTTTTTTGTAATCACTTAACGACAAACTCTGCCAACAGGCTAAATGATGTAACGTATTGGGGTTATTGGTCACTGACTCTAATAAGGTTTCAATCAGTTTATTACCGTTTTCAGGCACGCTATCAATAGGATAATCCGCGTCCTTTAAGGCATTCAATATATTCACTGTCGAGTTTGGCGTGTCTAATCCTACACCGTTACCGATGCGGCCATCTTTGGTTGGATAGTTCGCTAAGATCAACGCAATACGTTTGTTTTTATTATCGGTACGTGAAAGCTGAATATATTTTTTAGCCAACTCAATCACAAACAAAGCACGCTCGCTATGTAATTGATATTGCACTAATGAAATTTGTGTTTTTTCGTCAAAAAAAGCTTCGGTTTTAAAGCTAATGGCGCGAGTTAATACTTTGCCATCCATTTCAGGTAGTACCACCTGCATAGCAATATCACGGCTGCGTAAGCCTTGCTTGTAATCCGTCCAATCTTGTAAAGTACTGCTTGAAAGTACCAGCTGTAAAATAGGAATATCAACGGCAAACAAGCGTTTAAAGCTATTCGGTTGAGAGCTTAATCCCGGACTGCTCACGCTATTCGCAGCAAAACCAGTGCTGTTTAAAATCAAACGGCAATCATGCACACTTAAAAGCTGATTCACCACACTCATAGCTTGTTCATCTTTTAACGAGCTAATCACTATTGGTAATGGGTTTAAACCATTCGCTGACATCAACTCAATAAACTGATCAAACATCTCGCAGTTAGCTGATTGTAAATGACTACGATAAAAAATTAGTGCGACGACACTTTGCTCACTTTTCCATTTACGTCTGATTTGTTGCTCATTATAAAACTGCGCAACAGGTAAAAAATGAGGGTCATTAACATCAATATTTGACGCAAAATAAAGCTGATTCAAATAAGCAAAAAGCTGTGCACTGTTATCCAACCCACCAGCACGTAAGTATCGCCATACTTGATGTTGAATTTTTTCGGATACATTTGATAATTCAATTAACTCAGGGTCAACATTATCATCACCGGGTACCAGGATAAGCGTGCGATTGGATTTTGCTTTTGACCAACGAATTAATCCTTCCACACCATATTGCCAATAAGCTTTACCACCTAATAGCGACACCACAACGACTTCTGCTTGCTCTAGGACTTTATCTTCATAAAGATCAAAAGCAGCAGGCTTTAGTAAGTTAGTCCAATTAACTAAACGCGTTTCAGCCAAGCGATTCGAAGACAGGTTTTTCGAAGATTCAGCATTCACCTGTTTAGCGGTCACCTTTTTAAATCCGGCAGAAAGCGCGGTTAATTGGCTGTCGGCAGCGCTAAACACAACCAAAGGCGCTGGCGATTGTGCTAAATCGACAATGCCTTCTTCTTCAATAAATCCGCCTGGTTGTGCCGCTAATAGATGCATTTTTTATTAAACCTCTGCGCTTTTTAAGATAGCAATAACCGCAGCTTCGTCTAAGCCTTTACCGATCAACACTAATTCAGTTTTTGGCGTTTCAGTCGCTTCCCATAAACGGTCGAAGTGAACTTCTAAACGTTTACCAACGGCTTGCAATACTTGGCGCATAGGTTTGTTTTCAACAGCTGCAAAACCTTTAATACGGAATAAATTAAATTCGTTTAATAGTTTTTCAACACTTACTTTTAGTTTGTCAGCATCAACCGTCCCTAAGCTGATCACCATTGAATCAAAATGGTCATGTGCGTGGTCGTGATGTGCACCGTGAGCATGATGGTGATCATGATGGTTATGGACTTTATCAATGGTTTTTTCAGTACCCGCATTAATACCGATTAACACTTCAAGTGGTACGTCACCATTATTGATATAGGCAGTTTTAACTGAACTTGGTACACGTTTTTCTATAACAGCTTTAACGCGTGCTTGCTCTTCTTCAGTTAATAAATCACTTTTGCTCACGACCACTAAATCAGCAGAGTTAAGTTGATCGTCTAATAGTTCTTGTAAACTTGGGTCATGATCTAAACTTTCATCTAATGCACGTTGTTCTTTTACTTTATCTTCATCAGCTGCAAAACGACCCGCTGCAATTGCAGGACCATCAACTAATGTAATAACAGCATCTACGGTGCAATATTCTTTAATACCCGGCCAATTGAAGGCTTGTACTAATGGTTTTGGTAACGCTAAACCTGATGTTTCAATTAGGATATGATCGATTTGGTCACGACGTTCAACCAATTTTTTCATGACAGGTAAAAACTCTTCTTCTACTGTACAACAGATACAACCGTTCGCTAATTCGTAGATTCCGTCATCGCCACCGACTAGCTCTGCGCCATCTCCCTCGCATCCACTTTCTTCATCAAAGGGACAGCTACGTAGTAATTCTGAATCGATATCTAATTCACCAAATTCATTCATGATCACGGCAATACGTTTGCCTTTTGCTTTTTTAAGCAAGTTAGCTAATAACGTTGTTTTACCGCTACCAAGAAAGCCAGTCACCACCGTCGTTGGAATTTTATTTAATGAAACGCTGTTATTTAAAGCACTGTTTGCTGATGAGTTACTTGTTGTCATTTTTGACCTCTAATTCTTCAATGGAAAGTGTATTTTTACGACGACGGAAAATATTAGGTTTATCTTTTTTATACAGGTACGAATCTTCAAAATTGGTCGTATCTAATACGTGACCAACCAAAATAAGTGCCGTTAACTTAAACCCTTTGGCTTCTACTTTTTCTGCAATATCAGCTAATGTACCCGTGACTTTATCTTGGTCAGGCCATGAACTGCGGTAACAAACCGCCACAGGGCAATCTTCACCGTAATGTGGAATTAACTCGGCCACGATTTTACGGATCTTAGTAATACCTAAATGGATTGCTAAAGTTGCACCACTTTGTGCCAGTTGCGGTAAACGTTCACGTTCAGGGAAAGGTGTTTTACCCTCATAACGCGTCATGATCACCGTTTGCGACACACCTGAAAGTGTTAACTCTTTACCTAAATACGCAGCAGACGCAGCCGTTGCGCTCACACCGGGAATGACTTCATAATCAATACCATGCTTTTCTAAACGTCGAATTTGCTCTGCAATTGCGCCGTATAAAGCAGGATCACCACATTGTAAACGCGCCACATCCTTACCTGCTTTTGCAGCTTCAACAAAATACGCTTCCATCTCATCAAGATTGATTTTCGCCGTATCAACAATCAATTCAGCGCTATCTTCAACATCTTGTAAAGTTTGACGTGGAATCAACGACCCTGCATACAACACAACAGGACACTGCTTTAACAAACGCGCCCCTTTAATCGTCATTAATTCAGGATCACCCGGCCCTGCGCCAATAAAATAAACTTTCATGTAAAACCCTTTGTTTAATTTTTCTTTAATATTTTACGTCGTTAAATCTAAAATGAATTATGGCTAAGCAATTCACGCTAGTTCAAGGCGAAAGCACGGAGCTTGGTTCACCAAGTGAGTACTTTCAACGAAGAAATTGCGCGTAGTGCGACGCTATAATTCATTTTTCAAACGCTGAGCGCAGTTTCTAAGTGAGCACTTTAAACGCAGAAATTGTTCGTAGTGCAACGCTATTAGCTATAATTTTTTCTTATAACCACGAGGTGTATAAACCCAGTTTTTATCACCGTTGACGATATGACGAGACTCACTATTGCCAACACTCACTAACGTAAACATATCCACATCTTTTGCATCTAACTCATCTAAACGGATAATACGGATACTTTCATCTTCACGGGTCAACTGACGGCCTAATAAAACCGGTGTTGATGCTGGACGATATTTCAATAACACATCACGCGCATGGTTAAGCTGCCAATCACGTTTTTTAGACACGGGATTATAGAAAGAGATAACAAAATCGCCTTCGCCTGCGCTGTGAATACGCTTATTAATCGTTTCCCAGGGCGTTAACAGGTCTGACAAACTCACTGTACAGAAGTCATGGCCTAACATTGCACCAATACGGCTTGCACCAGCTTGCATCGCAGAAATACCAGGTACAACATCTATTTCAACCTCTAACCATTCAGGGTGCTCTTCAAGACCTTGAAGCTGCCTATCCAGTAATTCAAAGACTAAGGTTGCCATTGCGTAAATGCCGATATCACCACTTGAAATGAGCGATGTAGTTTTGCCACTTGCCGCTAAATCTAATGCTAATCGTGCACGCCCAATCTCTTCACCTAATGGTAAATCGTGATGCACTTTGTTGTTACAGGGTTCACCTAGAAGATCTAAATAGAGTCCATAAGCCACTAAATCGGTACTTTGTTGTACTGCTTTTAATGCTTTAGGAGCCACTAAATCAGCATCACCCGGTCCCATACCGACAACAAAAAGTTGTTTTTTATTACTCATTTTCTTCCCTATTTTCTTTTAACTTATTTCTTAATTTAAATTCTTAACTTAAGCTCTTAACTCAGATTCTTAACGTAGGCTATTAACTTGGATGATTAAGCCCATTTCCTCAATTTACCCCATCACATTAACGGTAAATGTTATTGCATATACGATCGTGCTATTGAACACGTCGCTTGTTTATTCTTATGTTTATTTAATAGCAGTTCACTGCCATTGTTGGTCATCTGCTGTGCTTGGTATAAAGCAGCTGACTCTGCAACACCATAAACACCAACAGTTTTAAAAATATAATCAGACTTAGTAGAGAGTCGCTCTTCCATTAACCCAAGTTGCCCAGTATCAAAGGTCAAATAGGGTTTATTTAAATGATTAGCTAGTGCCATCAAGCCCACTTCATCACTTTTAATATCAATACTGGTGATAGCGCTAATATCATTAATCGTTAAACCTGCTTTAGCTAAGCACTCATCTAATAAACCGTGTAAGACAGGCTCTGGACAATGTCGCTCACACCCCATACCAACCACATAAACTGGTTTTAAATAACGATTAGCAGTAGTAATCACTAATTGATTTTCTAGCAGATTTGAAACTTGTCGTGCAAGCTCATTCGCTCCACCTTCATGGCCTGATAATAATGGGATAACAAATTGTCCATTCTCATCAAGTACTAATACAGCAGGATCTTTATATTTATCTTTAATAACAGACGCTAACGTGCGCATAACGATACCAGTGGCAGAAATGAAAATTAACGTGTCTCGTTGTTTAAAGTAGGCTTGTACTGAATCAATAAAAGGTACCGGTTTGAAACACACCTCGCTTTCAGTATCAGATAAAAGATGCTGTAAACGCCTCGCTAGTTGCAACCCAACTTCAGTTAAGCAAATGATTCTAATCACACCTTCATTTCCTGATTAGCTTTCTTACGTAATTCCTGGCGAGTAATAACAAATAATGAAAAATAAGGGCCAGCTGTATTTTCTAATAAGTTTAAATCAGTGATGATCTTTTGATTATCACGACTGATATATTCTAAATAGTTAGCATCATCAAAACGTTGTGTTTCTTTTAACAGTGTTAATAAACGCGGTCTTTCGATGCCAGCTTTCATGATCACAACGGCATCATGTTCTAATAAAGCCGCTTTAATTTTTGCGTCACTATGACGCCCAGTGATCACGGCAAAAGATTGCTTTAATACCGTTAATGGTATTTTAAGCTCTGCCGTCGCGGCTACAAAAGCAGGAATACCAGGAATAACATGTGAAGCGAATTGGCTGTCTAAACGCTCTAATAAATAAGTAAAAGATCCAAAGAACAACGGATCGCCTTCACATAAAAATGCGACCGTTTTTCCTTGTTTTAATTGTTCTTGAATTTGCCCTATTGCTTTGTCATAAGCTAAATTAGCCGCAACACGTTCACGAGACATCGCAAAGCGAACGCCTAAATGTTGCTGCTTTTTAATAGGACTTTTCAATGCTTCAACAGCGATATCAAGTGCTTGCGATTTTCCTGATTCATTTTCTAAATAACAAATAACATCAGCATGTTGAATCGCTCGATATGCTTTTAAGGTTAGTAACTCAGGGTCACCAGGGCCAACACCCACACCGATAAATAAGCCAGCTTGGACTGTTGAAGCAAGATCATTCATTTTCTATCCCTTTACTATTTGTGTGTTGTTCTTTTTGATAAAGCTAAATAAGCTAACAGACAAAGCAGGATTGTAAGCAAGCTGACCACCTAACGTTCTACTTTTATTAACGGCAACTTGTAATGTCTCTAATTGACTATCTTCAGCAACACTTCGTTTTGTATAAAAATTAAGTAATTGAGACTTAGTTTTTTCCATCACAGCAGAAACAACAATTTGACCGTCTTCTGGAAGTTTGGCCCACAGTGTTTCTAGTAACTCAGATAATTCGCCATCACTGCCCCCAATAAAGATTTTATTAGGCGTTGGTAAACCAGTCAGTGCTTCTGGCGCACGTCCAAAAGTACTTTTTAAATTATTTACCACACCAAATTTTTGCTTATTTGCTAACAGACAATCAAATCGCTCTTGGTTATGTTCAATGGCATAAACCTTGGCTTTAGGTTGCCAATAAGCCATCTCAACTGATACACCACCACAACCTGCACCGATATCCCAAATAATGTCTCTTTTGCTTGGTTGTAATAGTGACAAAATAGCTAAACGTACTTCACGTTTGCTGATCATCCCTTTACTGCCTAACTCACCCGTTTCAAAATTTGCATCCTTAATCCCCGGAAACTCCGGTAAATAACCTTTGTTTGCACCACAAATAACAAAAGACACATGTAATGCATCAAAATCTTGGAGATTCTCTTCTGCTTCAGCCTCTAATAATGCTTGTACTGTGAAACGAGATATCTTTTGTTCTGTGTAACCAAGGCGTTCACATACAATGATTTCAGCTTCAGTAAATCCCGTTTCTTTACAAACCGCCGCAAGGTGATGCGGTAAACTATCTTTGTCAGTTAATAACAATAACGTTTGCTGTGCTTTCAAAGCCACTCTTAATTTAGCTAACGGGCGCCCATGTAAGCTCACTACATGCACATCTTGTTGTGCAATTGATAAGCTATGACATGCTTGAGTAATACTTGAAACAGCAGGAAAAAAACGTACTACTGCATCGTTAAAGTGTTTACTGATCCATGTCCCGATACCATAGTAAAGCGGATCACCAGATCCTAATACGACGACTTTTTGTTCGGACTCTATCAGCGCTTTTAATTCTTTTAATTTAGGAATAATTTCAGTACGAGGTGGCAAGCTGATTGATTGAGGTTCAACTTGTTGTTGGTCCCCTTCCCCCAATGTTTCTATGTTAGGTTGAATCGCTAAATGCTTTTCTAATGTTTTTAATTGACGCTCAGATCCAATCACTAAGTCTGCTGATTGTAATGCGAATAGAGCTTGCTCACTGAGCATGGCATTTTCAGCTACGCCTAGGCCAATGACAGCAATTTCACGCACTGACTTAGACGATGATTTAGCGCTGCTATGCAGCTTCACCCCAAACATTCCCATTAACTTTTTAATGATGCTCATTAATACAACTCTCCTTTGATACAACGTAATAAGGCATTACAACTTGCGCTAGATACAGCACTGCCACCTTCTCGCCCCAATAAAGTAATACATTCAATACCTAACTCTTGATGAACATCCCATAACGCTTGCTTAGATTCAGCGGCACCGACAAACCCCACCGGCATACCGATAATCAAAGCAGGTTTAGGCGCACCTTGATCAATCATTTCTAATAAACGAAATAAAGCAGTCGGCGCATTACCAATCACTACCACACTACCTTCTAAATAAGGTAACCAAGCTGTTAATGCAGCCATGGTTCTGGTTTCGCCCGTTGCTTTGGCGCGCTCGGGCACTCCTTCGGCGTTTAAAAAACACAAAGGATCAGTTTTAATCATTCGTTTAGTGATGCCTTGTTTAACCATCTCTACATCACACAGGATTGCCGCCCCTTTTTTCAACGCATTAATACCTGATTGGCAAGCGCGTTCACTCAGCCTAACCTGTGAAGCAACCGCAGGAATACCGACGCTATGTACAACACGCATCACCACTTGTTGGGCTTCTATTGATAGATGATCAAGGTCTGTTAAGGTTCTAATTTGGCGAAAGCTTTCATTCTCGATCAAGCTCGGATCGTGGATATAATCAAATTTCATTTTTAAACTCAGTTGATGCGCCAGAGGACGCTAAAGCAGAATTAGACAATTTAGACTCAGCTAAACAGGTTTGTAATAAGGCAATACAATCAGCTGCATTATCAAACTCGTATTGCAGTGGTGCAAGCTCAGGGCGTTTAAATTGATAAACGGGAATACCCGCTTGTGCGGCAGCTTGTATTTTTGCGTAGGTAGCTTCACCACCACTATTTTTACTAATAATGGCATCTATTTTATAGGCTTGAAGTAGCTGTTTTTCATCTTCTAACAGAAAAGGGCCAATCGCTTTTAGCCAAGTAACATTGCTAGGTAAGATAGCTCTTGCTGGCATCGCTGTCCGCAGCAATAGATGCTTAGCTTGTTTAGCTAGCTGTTCGATAATATCTTGCGATATTTGCCCAGCTGTCATAAATAAAGACTGATGTTGGGCTACTTTTTCAATTAATTCTGGCCACGCTAACACTTCAATCCAATGATCATTTTCGGTTTTAAGCCATTGCTTACGGTGAAAACGTATTGCAGGGATAGATAAACGCTCAGTGACTTGTGAAATGGTATGGCTCATTTTCTCAGCAAAGGGATGTGTTGCGTCAACAAGGTGAGTTATTTGGTTGTCGGTTATGTATTTTTCTAAGCCGCCGAATTGCGTAAAACCACCGCTAATAACAGGCCCTGGTACCGTTGCTTTCCGCACGATCCCAGCAATGCTATAAACCACATCAAAACCTAACTCAAATAATTGAGTGGCTAGTTTACGTCCATCTGCTGTGCCACCAATGACTAAGACTTTCATTGTTTTACTTCACTATTTAATTGTTCGTCTGATATTTTAATCTGATGTCCATTTTTATCAAAGCGATCATTGTAACTATTCGCTACAAATAAGCCTTTTCTATCAACGGCCCAGACCTCTACTTCAATAGATTCATGAACAATACTTTTAGCAAACTTTAATGCTTCAACACACACAACAGTGGCAATATCTAATCCAGCTTCTTTGGTTTTATTTAACACTTCAATAGTCGTATTAGCATCTAGTATTTGCTGCTGTAGTGTTTGCGACGCCCCTAAGGATTTAGCAATATTAGCTAACTGCTGAAAATCGATACTCGATTGACGGCTATTTAAGTCTAAATGTCCATTGGCAAGCTTAGTTAACTTACCAAAGCCCGCACTAATACTGAGCTTTTTAATTTGGTTACCTGTTTTAGCATCGACTTTCTCACGGCGTAAATATTTCAACATCGCACCAACAAAGTCGCCCATTTCAATTAAGCTCACTTCATCCATTTGATAAAATGCTTTAATCGCATGCTCACTAGCAACACCCGTCGAAGCGGCCAAATGAGTGAAATTATTAGCGCGCGCAACATCAATGCCTTGATGAATAGAAGCAATGTAAGCAGCGCAAGAATAAGGACGGACAATACCTGTTGTGCCTAAAATAGATAAACCGCCAATAATACCCAAACGACTATTCATGGTATTCAGTGAAATCTGCTCACCATTTTCAATACCCACTGACACTTCAAAACCACCACCGTATTGATAAGCTAGCGCATAATGTTCAAGATGTTCGCTCATCATTTTTCGTGGTACAGGATTGATAGCGGGTTCGCCAATTGCTAATACCAAACCATCTCGAGTGACAGTACCAACACCTTCCGCAGCTTTAAATTTAATACCTTGTTGATCGGTTAAGCGTAATTCAACAAACAACGTCGCACCATGAGTGGCATCGGGGTCGTCACCAGCATCTTTAATAGTGCTGGTACGAATGCCATTGTCGATTGGTTGGTAACTGATAATATTCAGATCGACTTTTTCACCGCGTGGTAAAGTAATTTCAACACTATTGGGTTGCTTGTTGGCTAATAACGAGCGCACAGCAGCAACACAACAAGCTGTTGCACAACTTCCTGTGGTTAAACCATTACGTAATGGTTGTTCTGTTTCGCTCGATTCAGGCCACATAAACGTTTCCTACTGTTGTGCTTGCATAGCGGCATGAACAGCTTGCTTTTGAGGAGCATCACTTGACGCATTGATAGGAGAAGCTGAACTTTCAGCATCTTTATTAGTGTCTAAAGTTGCGTAGTTTTGCCAGTCTGTTAGCTTTTTCTGATCCACCGCTTGTAATTTCCCGATAAACAAATCAGCAATCAAGGTTGGATTAGACGGAAAAAATAGATGTAAGTAACTCGCCGTTAATTTCTTATCACGATAGATAGCTTCACCGGGTGCAGGGTGACGTTGACGTTGCCCATAGCCCATTGCATCAACTTCCATGATCGCACGAGATCGATGATGTGCATGTCCGTGTATTTCACCTTCCGGTAACATCGCTTTTTGCATGCCCTGACAACCACGTTTACCTGACATACTACCTTGACCATTTAACACACCACACATTTTATGGTGTTTGTTATCAAGATCCACCAGCTCATTCAAACAATAGAGAAAACCTCCACACTCAGCGAGCACCGGTTTTCCTGCCTCATAAAAATCAGCAACTTGTGTTTGTAATTGTATATTAGCGGCAAGTTGCTGTGCATATAATTCTGGGTATCCGCCGGGTAACCATAAAGCGTCAGCATCTGGTAATTGCGTGTCTTTTAGTGGAGAGAAATAATGCAGCGTCGCCCCCATCTCTTCTAATAATCGCGTGTTAGCTTGGTAGATGAAACTAAAAGCCAGGTCACGTGCAATAGCAATTTTTTTACCTTCGAGCAATTTGCCTACTTTCTCAGTTTTTCCGGCATAAAAATCAACGCTTGGCGGTAATGTAAGTAATAGGTTTTCAGTACTGTCGTTGCCATCCGCACGTTTAACACCATCAGTTAACCACTCACAACCCAATGTGAATTTTTCTTCTAATTCATCAAAGACTTCACTGGCTTGCACTAACCCCAAATGACGCTCAGGCAAGGTAATATCGGCATCTTTTTTAAGACATGCTAATAACGGTAATTGTTCAGCCAATGCATCTCTAATTAATTGAGCATGGCGTTCACTGCTGCAATTATTAGCGATTAAACCATAACAACTATAATCATCACGAAAGTTAGCTAAACCAATAGCAACGGCGGCTGCGGTTTGCGCCATGCCTTTTACGTCCATCACAATCGCAACAGGAATATTAAAACGAGCAGCTAGGTCGGCACTTGAAGGTTCACCATCAAATAACCCCATCGCACCTTCGACTAAAATAAGGTCGGCTTCTTTTGCTGCTTCATACAATTTTTGCTGGCAATAGTTCTCGCCTGCCATCCACATGTCTAACTGTTCAACATGGCCATGTGATGCTTGCGCTAGAATTTGTGGATCAAGATAATCAGGTCCAGTTTTAAAAACACGTACCACTTTGCCTTGCTCAGTAAAGTAACGAGCAATGGCTGAAGTAATGGTTGTTTTACCTTGCCCTGACGCCGGAGCGGCTAAAAATAATGCGGGGCAACTTGCTTTCTCTGTCATCTACTTTTCCTACTCTCTATTTACATTAACCAGTTATATGTCTGTTTTAACTTAATTCTGTTTTAACTTACTTCTGTTTTAGCTTGCTGCTCTTTCAACTTTGTTAAGCAAACAAGAATCAAGGTGAAACCGCAAAATATTGTGCATCTAACTGGTTTGCTAATACTGGGCCACGACCACGTTTTATCTGCGCGCTTTCGATATCAATTAACAATGTGGGTATATTCAATTTTAAATCGTTGAGATCAACACGACTACGACCATCAGTAATTAAATAACAAAAAAGTGAAACACCAGGATATTGCAGACTAAGTTGCTTAATACTTTGCCCTGCCTTTTCTAAAATCAACCGTAAAGGAGTGCCTCCTAGCGCGCTGATATTATCTAATAAACTGGTCACTTTTTTTGGCGCACGTCCTGCTTTAATAATCGTTTCAACATTATTATTTCCAAAACCTAATAAACTGATTTTATCACGCTGAATGTAGGCTTTGTCAGTAATATTCATTACGACTGATTTCGCGATTGATGACAAACTATCACTCAATGTAGAAGCAGATGTGTCCAATAAAATAAGGTGTAACTTTTCCTTACCTGTATTGACCTTTTTAAATGAAAATTTTGTAGGAGGCCACTGCCCTAAACTATTGGTTAGCGTGTTAAACCAATCAGGTTTATTACTTTCCAACGTTGATTTTTTCTCGCCTTTGGTGGTGTTACCCTGATTATTTTTATTAAAGGCTTCACTCAATAAAGTCGTATTTAAAGCGTTACTCAGAGTGCTATGTTGCAAACTTGGCAGTACTACTTTTACAGCTTCATTGGTTTTTTGCTTTTCGCCAGCTTGAGGTGGCATTGCCCCCCATTCTCCGATATTACCTTTTTCATCTGAAGATTCTTCAGCTTGTTCATTACCTTGATCAGTATTTTGATCAGTATTTTGCTGTTCAGGCTTTAATTTTGACTGTGAATCATGTTGTTGAGGTGCTTGAGGTCGTGAAAAACCACCGCTATTATTTTTTTCTGATGGTTTATCTGGCGATGATCCAGCCTGAGATGAAGTTGACGGAGGCGGCGAACCAGCACTTTGTTGACGATGTAATAAAACCAGCGGGGCAACTTGCTCGATGTCAGCAAAAGTGACCTCTTTTCTTCCACACCATGCAGCATGCGTTAAGCTAGCTCGGTGCATCATAATATCAGCACGTAACCCATCAACATTAGCTTGCTGACAACGCGTTGCGATTTCAACCAAACAAGTATCGTCACAGTTCACGATTGGAAGTAATTCCTGTGCATCACTTATTTGTTGTTGTAATAATATTTGCTTCGCTTGGTAATTATCACAAAAAGCGACTTTATCTTTCTCAAAAGACTGTCGTGTTTTAACAATGCGAATACGTTCTTCGATACTATAAACATTATCCAATTCCACCATTAAACCAAAACGGTCTTTCAGTTGTGGTCGCAATTCACCTTCATCGGGATTCATTGTGCCAATTAAGGTAAAACGAGCATCATGACGGTGGCTAACACCGTCTCGTTCAACAATATTCACACCACTGCTGGAAACATCGAGTAACTGATCAACAAGATGATCGGAGAGAAGATTAACTTCGTCGACATATAACACACCAGTATGTGCTTTTTTGAGTAAACCAGGTGAAAACTTAACTTGTTTATCTTTTAATACGTGGTCTAAATCCAAGGTGCCAATCAACATTTCTTCGCTCGCCCCCAAAGGCAAGGTCACAAACTCAGGTGTCATACCTTCTGTTACCGGTAAAAGATCCGCCACTGCGCGTGCTAACGTCGATTTAGCACTACCACGAGGGCCAGAAATCAACACTCCGCCAATTAAAGGATTAACCGTCGCAAGCAATAGTGCGAGTTTAAACAAAGGTTGACCTTGTACCGCACTAAAAGGAAAAATAATTTCTTGTTGCGCTTGATTCATGAATTTTTGCTCATCGTATTTATTCATAATAATTTTCTATTACAGTAACCTAAGCTACTGCTACCGTTGCGGCTAACTGTTCAGTTAACAAACCATCTTTAAGATTAAGTTGTCTTGTTGCTAATTTATCTGAAAACAACTTATCGTGAGAAATAATAATCATCGCTTGGGGTAAAGCTTGCAACACATTGACTAAACGTGTTTTTGCTTTTTCATCCAGCGCGTTAGTTGGTTCGTCTAAAATTAACACTTTTGGTTCCATTACTAGAACACTGGCTAAGGTAATCATACGTTTTTCACCACCAGAAAGTTGATGCGTAATACGTGACTCAAAGCCTTGCATCCCTAAATTTTTCAATGTCTGTAATGATTTCTCAATGGCTTGTTGTTTAGTAAAGCCTAAGTTTAACGGTCCAAACATGACATCTTCTAACACCGTAGGACAGAATAATTGGTCATCTGGATCTTGAAATAATAGCCCGGCTTTAGCACGTAATTTATTAAACTCTTTTTCTGTTTTACAGGTTTCACCAAAACCAATAATGTCACCTTGCTTTGCTTTTTTTAAGCCGACAATAAGATGTAATAAGGTTGTTTTTCCAGCACCATTATCACCGTTTATCACCACTCGTTGGCTTTCGTATAAAGCAAAGTTAACATCCTTTAATACACTGCCACGTCTCGGGTAAGCATAGCTAAGGTTATTAATTTCAATTAATGGGGTATCACTTTTAATCATAGGTTTATTTGAATAAGTCATCAATATTGAGCCCTATTAACAGTACTAAAAAACATAAAGAAGCCACACCGAAAACAACATCTACACGCCCTATTTTCATCTCATCATTAAGATAATAACGACCACAAAAACCACGACACTTCATTGCATCTGAAATACGTTCGGCTCGTTCTACTGAGCGAATGAGTAACATACCAAATAGATAGCCGATGCTCTTCCAAGTATGTCTGTTGGTGCGTAATACAAATGCACGTGCTTGCATAGCACGACGCATCTTTTTATATTCTTGGCTGATCACATCTAAATAACGCACCATAAACAACATTAAGTGAACCAATTTATCAGGTACTTTAAGATGTGCAAGTGCGTGACCTAAGGTTGAGGCACTCATGGTCGCAACTAAAGAAAATAATACCAATAGTACGGCATTCGCTTTCACCGTTATCAATAGCGCATGTAATAAACCCTGCCAACTCGCCGTCAACCCAAATACGCTAAAAATAGGATCGCCAGGCGTGGTAAAAGGGAGTACACAAATCAACATCAGCATAAACAAATCCATCGCTACAACACGACGTAAAGTACGCTTAATATTAAGCTTGCTAGATTTAACTAATAAAAAAGCACATAACAAACCTAATAATGCAGGTACAAAATGCTGGCTCGACACAACGACCAATGCAAAGAGTCCAGAACAAACAACACGTACACGTGCATCAATATCATCAATCCATGATGCTTGATGTTTTAACGCCTGACCCGACCAAGATGTCAGGCTATGCTCTAGACCCTGTGACATTATTGTTTTGCCTTTAATTTACGCTCACGCAAAAAAGCAACTAACCCCAATAAACCAAAGATGTAACCAATACCGCCGATAATATCGCGCATGCCTGATTTTTCTTTTAATGCACTAATTTCTCTGCGTAATGGTTTTATCTGCTTAGCAATCGCTTTTTCTAACATCAGCGGCGTAATTTGGTTTTGAATTTGTTTTTGAATTTCTTTTTGAATGACAGCTTGATTACTCGTTGCTTGATTAGTATTTTCAACTTGCCCATTATTATTAGAGGTTTGTGTTATATCGTTTGTAGAAGCTGCAGAATTAGAGCTTGCCGTTGTGGCTGTTGCATCATCTAAACTGTCTGGCAGTTCTTCTACTGGTAACTGCATTTTTAAGAGATGCCCTGCTCCCATGTTAATTTCAAAAACATGAGTAATGCGTTTCTTAGCGGTAAAAACAAAGTAACCTTGATCATCAGTAACCGCTTCACCAAGAGGTGTTCCCGAGGTATCCGACACTTTAACGACAGTACCTGCATTGGCCATAGACCCATTTGAAAAGCCAGCTTCACCTTCAATAGTAACCCCTTCAGCATAAACGCCCCCCACTACATTATGTGCACGAGCAAGTGAACTAAACCCTGAAACAGATAAGAAAAGAGACAACAGAACAGTATATAAAGCATTCGCTTTCATTAATTCTATACGTTGTTTCATTAATGAGCATCCTTAGTAATAAATTCAGGTTTAACGGTATGGATTAGATAAACAGCCGCATAAGAAACAAAACCTTCGATGATCATAATCGGAATATGCGCAGGTAGTACCGCTTTCGCAGCTAATACAAATGACTCACCAGATAATGCTAAGGAGAATGCCACCATTAATGAGGTAATAATAATCGCACCAGCGCCACCAATGGCGCCCCAAATAGCAGCGACTTTAGCACTTTCATGGCGAATACCTTTATAACAAAGGTAATAAATAATCACGGCAGGCAATGCAATATTCAGTGTATTCACACCGAGCACCAATAAACCACCAAAACCAAAGAAAATAACCTGTAATAACAACGCAACCAATAAAGCAGGAAAGGCAACCCAACCCAATAGGATGCCTAATAAGCCATTCATAATTAAATGAACGCTCGAAAAGCCTAACGGTAAGTGGATATAAGAAGCAATGAAAAATACCGACGCTAATACACCGACTAATGGTAAATGATCATAATCCATTTTTTTAAGGCCAATAAAAACCCCAATAACGGTTAATACAGCTCCAGTTATCAATACAGGAGATGATAATGCCCCATCAACAATATGCATAATTTACCTTTTTACTATTTAGTTAACATTTCAACATATTTAAAAAACTAAACAGCTCAATAATTTACAAAGCCTTTCTAGAATAGACTTTTATCATAAAAAATAATTTGGCTTGATAAATATAGCAATCAAGCCAAATACAACAGCTTAAAAAACGACAGTAACTACGGCAGTAACTATGGCAGTTTAGTTGCCTGTACCCAAATAACTGCATCCTGTGAAAGTGCTTTGCCTTTATAGGTTTTCTCTTCGCCTATGCCTAACGCAGCAAATCCCCACTGACCTGCTTTCAATAATGAAAAATGGAAAGTACCGTTGGCATCAGCGTAGATAGTTTGTGTCACAAACACTTCCGAAGGCGGGGTCATGATAGGTTCTTTAGCAAAGTGATTTTTTTGCATATCTGGCACATAGTTCATGAATTCAACTTCAATGGCAGCAAAGGGTACTGGCTTGCCTCTTGATTTAACCACGGCACTAAAAATACCACCTTCATAAATAGCATAAGGCTTAGTTAATGGCACTATTTCAGCACTTAACCCGAAATCTGTATTCCAGTCTGTTGGTAGATTGCCAACATTAACAATCGTTTTGGTGATTTGCTGAATATAACTATCTTCTTCAGCTTCAAAATAAGGGGAAGGTTGTGCGATAAACACGTAATCACCTAATCCTCGTAATTTAACATCAGCTTGATAAGCATGGCCTTTATCAACCGAGCTTTCCCACTCAATATCAGAAATAGTATCGATTAAATCCGTTTTTTTACTTTTTTTAATCATATAAAAAGCTTGAGGCTTATCAACCGCCATCACATGTCCACTCGAGGCAGGATGAGTAAAAGGCATTTTCAATGTGATTGCACCGCCTTTTTCATGTAATAAGTTCGGGGTATAAAGCATTTGAAAATGTGCACTCGCTGAAAATGAAAGCATACAGCTTGTAGCAATAAAGAATGTAGTCAAAAATGACTTTAAATATGAAGTTGACTTAGTATTTTTTACGTTTAGCAAAAGGAAAATCTCCGTCTGAGTAATGAACAGGCGAAGTTGTGGAGGAGATGGTTACTTTTATCTAAGAGTATTTACATACTCATTATCAATAAAAGAAGACCAGCCGGTGAAGCCCTCCGCAACACCACGGTACTCGCTTAAAGAGCAAGTATCATCCTATGGTTTGGTATCCGGGCTTAACAAGAGAATCAATTCGACTTGCTTTACCGTTGCGGGGGCAGCCTTGGCATTTAACCAAGTTCCCAAACATTGATATCTTATTTTTTATAAGTCATCAATGCATAGCTTTAATGCTATATCCAAAGGAAGCTGAACAATAGCGTGTTACGGGTTAAACAGTCAATATAAAGCCTCTTTTATGAGGTTATTTTTACAGGCTTTATCTTAAGCTAAACGGTTATTTATAGAGGAGACTGAGGGAGGTTTTTAACTTAACTGTATTTTCAATACTAATATCTATTTAAGCCATTGATTTAAAGGCTAAATTTTACATTTCCTATAAAGTTAAATGTAAAAAATCTTCATCCATCATAGCGAATAAAGATAAGGGCTATTATGGCTAAAATTGAACACCTTAATATAACGGTGCCAGATATCTCCGTTACCATTCAAGGTGCAAAATTCAACAAGCAGTGAAACAATAACCTTTATTAGGATCGTTTCGTTCATATTAGTGATGACGATTACTTTGCGCTTCAAGAACCACATATAGGAACGACAACTAGAAGATAGTGAACAGTATCTATATGAATAAGCCTGTAAATAACTATTATACTTTTATAAGTTTAAGCTTAAACTTAATCCCTAGCGTTTAATGTTATGACCTATACTAGTACTTATACTAGTACCTATATTAGCTGTCCATATTAATGACTTCTATTCAACATTCACTGCTTTACATTAACGGATGTAACTTTAAATACTCAGCATTAAACACTTACTAAAAGGAACGGTTGTAATGAATGTCTATCTGTTTGATTGGGGTGATACGTTAATGGTTGATTTCCCTCAAAACACAGGAAAAATGTGTGAATGGGAAACAGTGGAAGCGATCGCCGGTGCAAAAGAAACATTAGCGGTTTTATCCAGAAAAGCGAAAATTTATATAGCGACAGGTGCTGCAGATTCAACTGAACAGGAAATTAAATCAGCCTTTGAACGTGTCGAGCTAAGCCAATATATATCAGGTTATTTTTGCAAAGAAAATATAAGATTAGAGAAAGGAACTGCGGCATTTCTTAATGCTATTATTTCAACGTTAGCAATTCCTGTAACCAATATAACAATGGTCGGTGATTCTTTTGTAAAAGACATTGAACCAGCAATATCTGTCGGTATCACGCCTATCTGGTTCACACCAAATAGTGTTCAAATAGCACCTGATAATATACGTACCATTAAAAGATTGAGTGAGCTCACTTAAACTTACAATATAAGAGGTAAAAATATGTCCTATGAATTAGGAAAACGTTTAGTCATTGGTGTTGCCTCGAGTGCGGTATTTGACCTAACAGAATCAGATCAAGTATTTAAAAGCAAAGGTGAAGCTGAGTATAGAAAATACCAAGCTAAAAACATTAAAAAGCCACTTAACAAAGGCGTTGCTTTCTCTTTTATTAAACGATTACTTTCGTTAAATGATTTAAGTGATGATCCAAGTGATGATCCTTTAGTTGAAGTGGTCTTATTGTCTCGCAATGACCCTGATACTGGGCTTCGTGTAATGAAATCGATAGAGCATCATCATTTACAAATCTCTAGAGCGATTTTCATGCAAGGTAAATCACCTTATGAATATATTCCAGCCTTGAGCATTTCACTTTTTCTTTCAGGTAACTTATCAGATGTAAGAGAAGCAATTAAACGTGGCTACCCTGCTGGCCATGTTTTAAGTTCAACCATTATTGATGAAGAAGACGATGATGATTTAAGACTTGCCTTTGACTTTGATGGCGTACTAGCTGATGACGAATCTGAAACGGTGATGCATAACACCAATGATTTAAAACAATTTCACAATCATGAAACCAAGAACATATTACAACCCCATACACCAGGGCCATTAAAAGAATTTTTAGTTAAAATATCAGCTATTCAACTACGAGAAGAAAATAAAAAGAAAATAGATACTCAATATAAAAATAGATTACGCGTGTCTATTGTTACGGCGAGAAATGCCCCCTCTCATGAACGTGCATTAAACACGTTAAAAAAATGGGGAGTCATGGCAAACGATGCTTTCTTCTTAGGCGGTGTTGATAAAGGATTGGTATTAGGCGTATTAAAGCCACATATCTTTTTCGATGACCAGTCAGGACATTTAAGTTCAACCAGTAAAGTTGCTCCTTCCGTACACATTCCTTTTGGTATTAAGAATATTGTGGAACCAACGGAATAAGTTATTAAACAACTTGGTCATCGCCATAGCAGTAATCAAAAAGGTGATTAATACACTTCTACTTGTGGAAGCTATTTAAGAATAATGGCCAAGTTTTAATAACTTAATCTATTATAAATATAATGATCATTTTATAATTTACTTTGGCACTAATACTCATCTACAAAAAAACGACTATTTCCAGATATCATAACTACTTTGTGTATATGTTTCTATATACTCACCTCCATTAGATAAAGATATCTGTTGGGGTCTTTCAATGGATTCAAAGTGAAAGTAAGTCATTTATTATTTAGCTACCAATTGATAAAAAAAAGTAACATCACATTGACGTTACTTTTTAATAATCACTTACTTTCAATCATATAACTCGATTAAAAAGTTTCTTGTAATTCATCTTTCGGCTCAAGTCCGATGTAATATAAATAACCTTTCTCTTTTTTACTTGCAGGAGTATCACTTGGTTTCAATTTGATAACAGGTTTATTAGTTTGACTATGGGGCTCTGTCAATGACACATTAGGATAGTTAGTTTTAGCTAATTTATTTTGTGTCGAGACTGCTTTATTGGCTTGATTTTTTTTAGTTTTTTCTGAAAAAGTATAGAAAAACTCACCATTACTTTCAATCATCTCAATAGTTGATTGACCAATAGAATTATAAGAAGCCAATATACCATGTCGCCCCAGTGAGACTTCATGTGTAATTTCTTTGCCACTACCGACTTTATTACCATCAATGTACCAATCTACTTTGACATTACTTTTTAAAGTTAAGACAGCAGACTTAAGTCCAAATTTTTCATTTAAAATAGATTCAATTTTAGAATTGTAAGATGGTTTAAATGAAATAGCAGCACGATAAGACAATTCACCGTCCAAATTTTGACTCGCATCAACTATTTTATATGACAATAAAACACTTCGTTCATTTAAAAAGTCATCTGATTGCTTAGCATTTTTGATGATCTGACTTTCATTTTCATTCAAACATTCATTAATAGATTGAAATTTAGTACAAACAGCAGTGCCACTTAATGAAACATTTTTCACACTTTTAGGATCGGCTAGTTCAGATGTTAAACGTCCTACCACTTTTTGTTTTAACGCAGCTAATTCAGTACTTCTTTTTATACGTGTATCTTTCAGTTTTTGGCCATCATTTAAAATAGATTTATGTTCTTCTTTTAACTCAAGCCCTTTATTTTCATAATCTTTTTCCAGAGCATCTATTTTTAAAACAAGCGCTTCTAAGTCTTTAAAGAATTGTTCTACATTATCCTTTGCAACCACTTTTTCACTTAGCACGTTAAGGCTTTTCTGATAATTATTTTTACTATTTTCAATCTCTAAACCTAACGCTCTATATTCAAATTCATTTTTGTTATAGCGGCCTAGTTTATTATTAGAGGATATCAATAGACTATTAATGTCATATTCTTGATTTATTTGCTCTATGGCAGACTCTTCAGACGGCGTAACCAACTCTAAAGCAGATAGGTTAGCTGCAAATGAAAATAACAAACCAATTGTAAGCTTACAGTATCTCACTTTTTCTCCATTATAAATGAGCTGCCTAACAGGGTTAAATAATTAAGCAGAAGTATTCTAAATTAATGTCCATATGAACTTTAACGCGCTATAAAAAAGGTTGTCTACATTACAACACTTATTTCACAATATATTACATTATATAAAAGTAAAACTATACTCAAAGTAGACCTATATTCAAAGTAGAATATTAAAAAGCCCCTGTAAAGCCTTGTTAATAAAAAATAACTATCATATTCAATTTACTATGTAGAATCTCAAACATATAAGTAGTAATTAATTTTTCCGTTAAGTGCTTTTATATGTACCCATTACTATTCAAGGTACAACATTCAGCAAGCAATGAAGTAAACAGCTTCTAGGCAGCAAGAGGAAGCTCTAACGAGTTAAACCGATACTTTGAACAACGAAGGTTTTTACTTCACCACTTGCCCTCTGAGTCGTTAACTTGAAAACTAACTCTGCGTTACCACCTTCGATAAGTACTAGCTATTGTCATCATGTCGAGCCTTAATTTGGAGTCTAAACTAACGTCTGAACAAAGCACCTTGAACGACAGCGGTCATATAAGTAATTAACATTATTAATTATTTAATTCCAACCATTCTTTAGGTGAAATACCTAATTTCTTTCGGAATACTCTAGCTAAAGCTGAACCATTTTCATATCCAACAGCATTCGCAACTAACGCGACAGATTTTTTTTGTTTTAATAGACTTTTAGCAACAACAATACGCCAATCAATCACATAATCTCCAGGGCTTTGGCCAATAACTCGTTTAAATAATTCAGAGAACTTAGAGCGAGACATTAATGCAAGCTCAGCCATTTCTTGCAATCCCCAAGCTTGCTCGGGCGCATCTTGAATCGCTAATATTACTTTAGATAATTGTGGGTGAGCTAATCCTGCTAATAAACCATATTCCATGATTTTATTACTTAAAACATGTCTCAAGATATAAATGATAAAGATATCGGTTAATGAGTTAATCATTGGTGTTCGACCACATCGATCGTTAAAAGCTTCTTCAAATAACAGCAATGAAGTTTGCTTTATTTTTGGACAATCATTGAAATTAAAAGAAAGTAAGCTAGGTAAGGCTTCAGCAATAGGATTAGAGGTCGTTTCATCGTACATTACATTAGCACAAACCAATTTCGGCGGGTTATCGTCACTACCAATAATACGGTGGGTATGCGGTAAAGGCACAAACAATACTGTCGGTTCATTAAACACCTGCGACACGCCCAGCTCATCAATTAATGTTAACTCACCACTTTGTAAAAGATGTAGATGACCTTGGTTAGGTTGTTTATCGAAATGGCTAATACCGCATAAATTACCACTAAAAAAGACTTCCGTGTTCATCGAAAATCGCTTCAATATAATTGAAAGTTGATCCATTTTGACTCTCTTCATGACTGTTTTGGACGATTGGGTTCAATATAAGGACTATGTCATCCCTTTTGAAATATTGAAAGCCTTATATTATCAACCAAGCCAAGGGTGAGTCCTAACTTAAATTAAATATTAATAATTTATTCAATATGGAGATACACAATGAAACTTTCATCATTAATCAAATCAACACTAGTAAGTACGGCACTGTTAGCAAGTAGCTTTGCATTTGCCGCTAATATTGAAGTTAATGCAAACGATAATGATCTAGCAATTAAAGGTTACGATACTGTTTCATATTTTACTGAAGGAACACCTACTAAAGGTTCAGATAAATATACAGCAGCTTATAACGGCGCTGTTTATCACTTCGCAAGCGCAGATAACCGTGACTTATTTAAAGAAGATCCAGCTAAATATGCACCTCAATATGGTGGTTTCTGTGCATTTGGTGTTGCTTTAAACCAAAAATTTGATACTGACCCAACAGCATGGCACATCAAAGGTGACAAATTATATTTAAACCTTAACAAAGATGTTCAAAAGAAATGGTTAACAGATGTACCTGGATACCTTAAACAATCACAAGGTAACTGGACAACTATTAAAGGCCTTACAACGGCACAAATAGAAGAAATAAACGATTAAGACCCATTCTAAAGAGCGTATTCGGTTGATATGCAATGTACATCTTAATTTAAGAGCACAAACATTGCCAAATACCTCTTTAGTGTTAATAATAAATAAGCGAGATGTTAACCATGAAGAAACTAACCTCTACCGATAACCTAGATACCTTATTATCAGAGCATGAACACTCATTATTGTTTTTTAGTGCTTCATGGTGCGGACCTTGCCAATCAATGACACCTGTTATTGAAAATGTATCCAACGCAATGCGTGAACGCCTTAACATTATTAAGGTTGATGTTGATACATCGCAAAATGATGCTATAGATTATGGCATTCGTAGTGTTCCGACACTACTGTTAGTAAAAAATAACGAAATTGTTGCACAACAAATAGGTGGAATCCCTCCTATTCAATTAATGCAATGGATAGAACAGTACATTTAATTTTCAATTTATTTTTATCAATGAGAGGATTTTCCTATGAGTAATAAACTATTAGCAAGTGCAGCATTAGCAGCCGTTATCGCAGCAGGTATTTCAGCTCCGGCACAAGCAGCAAGTAAAGAAAAATGTTATGGCGTCGCAGCGGCAGGTCAAAATGATTGTGCAAACTTAGCTGGTACACATTCTTGTGCAGGTCAATCAACACTTGATAATGATAAAGGTGAATGGAAATTAGTAGAAAAAGGCACCTGTTCAACACTAGGCGGCTTATCAAAATCAGAAGCTAAAGCAGCATACAAAGCAAACTCATAGAAAAAACACTTATGTCTAAAAGTGATAATTTCAACATTGTTATTACTTTTAGATCAAGCTCACACTATTTTCTAAAACAAACAAATATTAGCTTTATAAATAATTATTATGAAATTTTTCAACGTGTTGGTGTGTCTTCTAGCCATACCGATTTAATTGAAAATAAAATATTTTAACGAATAATGGTATAGGCAGTATATTGACACTGTTTTAGCAAATAATAATCAGTTATTACTCAATGTGTTAGAGGAATTCCTCCACTCAGATGATGTAATAATTAACACAATACATTTAGTTTTATCAATAAAAGGATCTTTTTATGAGTAATAAATTATTAGCAAGTGCAGCATTAGCAGCCGTCATCGCAGCAGGTGTTTCAGCTCCAGCACAAGCAGCAAGTAAAGAAAAATGTTACGGCGTCGCAGCGGCAGGTCAAAATGACTGTGCAAATTTAGCGGGTACACATTCATGTGCAGGCCAATCAACGCTTGATAACGATAAAGGTGAATGGAAACTAGTTGAAAAAGGCACTTGTTCATCGCTAGGTGGTTTATCAAAGTCAGAAGCTAAAGCAGCATACAAAGCTAGCTAATAGGTAAAATAATATGTCAGTAAAAAGTAAAGATATTTTAATTGGTGTTGGTTTACGACACCCACATTTTACTGATGTATTGACTCAACCTAAACAAGTTGATTTTGTAGAAGTGCATTCTGAGAATTTTTTTGGTGAAGGTGGTGCTGCACAATCAGTACTTAAACAAGTTCGCGAAAAATACCCTGTTAGTTTGCACTCAACATCAATGGGTTTAGGTTCTGAGCAAGATATTCCTCATCATTATTTAGATCGATTAACCAACTTAGCACGCAACATTGATCCGTTCTTAATGTCTGAACATGCCTGTTTTACATGGGGTCAACAGCAAGGACAGTTAATACATAGTGGTGATTTATTACCAATTGCTCACACAAATGCAAGTTTAGATCGCATGTGTGAACAGGTTGATAAAGTACAATCAAGGTTGGGCAGACAGTTAATTATTGAAAATGTATCAGCTTATATAAAGTTTGATCAGAGTTATCTATCTGAAGTTGAATTCTTAGCAGAGCTTAGCCGACGTACAGACTCAAAAATATTGTTAGATATTAATAATATAGCGGTCAATAGCATGAACTTTGAAGGTGGTAATATTAAACAGTCAGTTAATGATTACATTAATATCTTACCCATCAATAGTGTTGCTCAAATTCATCTTGCTGGTTGTACTACCGCGTTGCCAGGTGAGTTAGTTGTCGATGATCACGCTCGTCCTGTTTCAGACCAAGTTTGGCAAGGTTATGAACAAGCATTACAACGCTTTGGACCAATCCCTACGTTAATTGAATGGGACAATGATTTACCAGAGTGGTCAATCTTAATAGGTGAAGCAGATAAAGCACGCCATATCGCTAATACCTTATTTGATACAAAAAATTTAAACAATAAAATAGTAAATGAAGCATTACTCACTAAGGATTACCAATGATTCAGCAACAACATTTGTTAGCGCTAATTTGGAATAACGATCCTAAATCATTCGCTCAAGAATTAGAAAAGAGTGGTTTTGATGCGCGTGGAATTGATATCTATCGACGTAATCTATTAGCCAATGCACAGCGCGCTTTAAGCATTACTTTTCCTACTATTTCACAGTTATTAGATAGTGATGTTAACGAAAATTTAGTGCAAGGATTTTTAAAGCAGTGTCCACCAAACCAAGGTGATTGGGCACAATGGGGTGATGACTTCTCACACTTTATTGCAGCCAATAAAATAGCGCATGAATACTCTTATTTACCTGATTGTGCAGCTCTCGATTGGCATATACATAAAGCATTAAATGGCCAAGACCAAACACTTGATTATACATCATTAGCATTATTGGCGAGTGCCGAACCTGAAGATATCAACATTACATTAAATAACAATGTCGCCTTGATAAAAACAACGTCACCTATTAGTGAGATTTTTGATGCGCACCACCATCCAGATCAACAACAACGAAAAATGGCAATGGAGCAAGCAAAGGTAGCACTAAACACAAAACCCAAAGAACACACAGTCATGGTATCCAGGCCTGAATTTCAACCTAAAGTAACAACATTAACTGATAGCGAAGCTGAGTTTATGTTTTGTTTAAAGGCAAAGAAGTCATTAGCAGAATCACTGGATACAGTCAGCCATTATGATAATTTTTCATTTGAAGAATGGTTAGTAGCAGCAATAGAACAAAATTTAATTTTACACTTTAAAGAGAACTCACTATGAATACTTATACTTCTGAATCAAAAAAATCATTATTTTCATCAATTGGTAACCTATATTTATATATTGCTGAAAAAGTAAACCTATTACAGCCACTGACTTTATTAGCTGCTCGTGTATATGTTGGTTGGGCATTTTTTGCTTCTGGCCTTACCAAATTACGAGACTGGGAAAGCACTCTTCTTTTGTTTGAATACGAATATCAAGTACCAGTGTTGCCTTTTGAATTAGCTGCTTATCTAGGGACTATCGGTGAACTTGTACTACCCGTATTATTAATATTTGGATTAACCACTCGTTTTGCTGCTTTAGGATTGTTTTTTGTTAATATTATTGCAGTGATTAGCTTAGAAGATATTGCACCGGTTGCTTATGCTGAACATGTTCTATGGGGTGTATTATTAGCACAAGTTGTTATCTTTAGTGGTGGCTTTCTTACTATAGACCGCTTTATTAAAAGCGTATTTAATAAAAAGTAATAAGCGCTAAGTAGTCAAAACTAGAAAACAAATCATAAGCAATAAGCAATAAGCAATAAGCAATAAATAATAGTCACTTCCGATAAAGACTATTCAAAGTGCAAGTCATAAAAAAGGCGTTAATACCTAGATATTAGCGCCTTTTTAATAGAGTAACCGTTAGCTCAAAAAATCATTTATGAAAGCATTATCAATAACCTACAATCATCGTTATCATTTTTAAGCTTATATGATTCTTAAGCTTGAATTAAATGTACATCACGTTGTGGGAACGGAATGCTAATCGCATTTCTATCAAGCGCTTTCTTTAGTTCTTCATTAACACTAAAAAATACATCCCAATAATCTTTTGGATCGCAATGTGGTCTAACCGCAAAGTTAACAGAGCTGTCACCCATCTCTAAAACACCAACAAAAGGAGCAGGTGTTTGCATTACTTTATCGTTTGCAAGTAACACATCCATTAACACGGCTTTGGTTTGGTCAATGTCTGCATTGTATGAAACACCAATGGTCAAATCTACACGAATCTTTCCTTCAACTGTATAGTTGGTGATTGAATCATTAGATGTTGCACCGTTAGGAATAATAACGCGCTTAGATTGTGGGGCAATTAAAATAGTATTAAAAATTTGTACCTCTTTAACAACACCTAAATGTCCTTGAGACTCGATTAAGTCACCTACTTTGTACGGTTTAAATACCATGATAAGCACGCCACCAGCAAAGTTAGCCAAGCTGCCTTGCAGTGCTAAACCAATCGCTAAGCCTGCAGCACCTAATACAGCCACAAATGATGTTGTTGCTATACCGATCATTGAAGCCACTGAAATAAATAGTAAGACTTTCAATATCCATGAAGCTAAGCTGGTCATGAAGGGAATTAAGGTAGGGTCTACTTTGGAATGTTCCATTGATAATCGAATCACTTTACAAATCATACTAATGACCCATAAACCGATTAATAATGTCACTATTGCTAGCGCTAATTTAGGTGCGTATTCAATTCCCAATTCATACGCTTTTGTTGATAATTTTTCAATCTGTGTCGTTGAGACATCTAGAGTACTCATTTAACTTCCTTTTATAATGATCAAATTTATGGCACATACCACAATTTGTATTATATAAGGGCTAATATAAAGTACCTATTTAGATCCACTCTTTCTCAGGGGAAGATCACTCTTATTCTAAAGAACTGTATTATTTTTCAACAAGAAAAGCTGACAGGAAGGTTTTATATTAGTGTTAAACATGAATAGTTGATTATTATCATTAGCAGAAGTTAAGAAGTGTAAGCCTAAAAATATCATTAAGTTCGATGATTAAGCGCTATGTTTAGTTTATTAATAGAGTTCAAAATAACAAAACTCAAGGAAGTTATAAATACAAGTATACCGTTATTCTCTGGCTCTTTAGTAGGCAACGCTTTTAAGTAGATAACTATTTTAAGTAGCCAGCTATTTTTTAAGTAGGTAAGTGCTTTAAGCAAATAGTGCTTTTAAAAAGATGACTCCGATTAAAAAATAAAAATACGGTTTAAGTAAGGCTTAACGAACAATAAAAAATGCTGTAAACCTTAAATAAAAAGCGAAACTTACAAGCCTAAATCAGATAAACTTGGAAAATCATCAGGTCTACTATTCCCTTCCCAAGTAAACAATCGATCTTTTTCATCGATCGCTAAATCGTTAATACATGCAAAACGCTTTTGCATTAATCCTAACTCATCAAATTCCCAATTTTCATTGCCATAAGCACGGAACCATTGATTTTCAGCATTACGATATTCATAAGCAAATCTCACTGCAATACGGTTTCCAGTAAAAGCCCAAAGCTCTTTCACTAATTTGTAATCTAATTCGTTTTGCCATTTATTAGTTAAGAAATCAACGATCTCAGTCCGACCATTAATGAAATTAGAACGATTTCGCCATTCACTATCTGGACTATAAGCGAGAGAAACTGCTTCAGGGTTTTTATTATTCCAACCATTCTCAGCGGATCTTACTTTTAATATTGCACTTTCTAAATTAAAAGGTGGTAAAGGTGGACGTGCAGTTTTCATTGTTGCTTCTCCTAAGTTACTTAGATTTAATAGTTGAGTAATTGATTAGTTAAATAATTGAACAGGCTAATTAAATACTAGCTAAAATGATTAACTAAGCGATTACAGCGAATATAGATTTAAAAATTAAGTTAATGAATAACAGTAGAACATGTTGATCATTAACATTTAAACACTTATTTAATTTTATCAGTCAAAGCCGAGAATTCTTTTTGCATTTGAATATTATTAAATGGTACTAACTCTGGCGCTTGTAAAGCCATTATTGTATCGAATAATTGACTACTGTTCGTTATCAGATTACTGACTTGAGAAGACATAGTAACCGTATTTAAGGTGTTAACCGCTAAAGTATAATCTTCCACTAACAGGCTGTGAGCCTTAGACATATTACTTAAATCTTGTTGCATACTCACTTTATATAATTTAATGGCTTGCAAGGTTGTATTCTGACTTTTTAAATTTAAAGAATAAGCCTTTTTATGCTTTGAAGGTGCTTTACGTATTTCGTTTTTAGTTGTTTTAATTAGGCTGTTTTGTTTGTTCTGTAGTTCATCAATACGTGGAATATACTTATATTTTAAATCGGTAATATAGCACTCTTGAATATAAAGTTGCAGCTCCAATAACACTACATACATACTGTAATATTTTTTAGCGTTATTAAGATCTTCGCCGGAAGTCGCTGTGATCTTAGCAAAGGAAGAAGCGATTTCACCAATCACCGGAAAAATAGTCGTCATAGCTAAAATATCATCAGCATTAACACGTACTAATAATGCTTCAACTTGTTCAAATGAAAGTTCAGTACCAAACTCATCAAGTCTTACTTGTACTGCTTCAATCATCTTCTCACGATTGTGTTGGTATTCAGCGATATCATCTTCGTATTGTTGTTGTTTCTTTAATGCCTCTCTTTTATCTTCGCCAATCAAGATAACCGACTTTGATTTTTGTTGAGATGCCTTCTTTTGAAGTGCTCAAATAGTCGAGTCAATTTGTGCAATACTATTACTCGCCTCTTTCACAATATTATCATTTAAAATACCATAAACATCACCTAACAACGCATCAATGTCTTCTTGATAACTCGCTTTATCCTTTTTGAAAAATGCACTTTTTGGCGCTTGGTCTTTCTCCCCTTTTACTTCGATAATATCAGCGAATCGGTCTTCCATTTTATCCCATGACAATATCGACTTTTGTCTAGCGGCTGACAGTGTTGATAATGCTTGTGTCACCTCACCCTCCTCTCCAGTGAGATCAGTATAAAGCTCTGAACTGCTATTTTTAACTGAACTCCAACCTGTTGACAATGACTCCTTCCAATCAGCTTGAGCCGACATTGAAACCATTATTAAACAGATAGCAGGAATAATTATTTTCATTTCGTAAATTCCTTTAAAGACGCTATTAATATCGAAAAACCAAATAAATAGAATTGATTAAGATGATAGAGATAAATGAAGATAATACTAAAATCATCTCACTATTTATACCTGTTACCATTCAAGGTGCAACATTCCACAAGCGATGAATTGAACAGGTTATAAGCAGAAAGAGGGAAATCTAACAGCTTAAATCGACACTTTCTAACAACGAAAGAGTTTACTTCACAGCTTTCCCTCTGGACCGTTAGCTTGAAAACCAACTCTGCGTTGCAACCTTCGGTAAGGACTCGCTATTGTCATCATGTTACACCTTGATTTGGAGTCCAAGCTAACGACTAAACAAAGCACCTTGAACGGTAACGGGCACATACCGGTGGTTTGTTAGCAAGGGTTCACTTTTCAACAGGTATAAAAAAAGGTATCAAGCTCAGCTTAATACCTTTTTAATTAACTTAGCATTGCACTACAAGGAATAGATTACCAACCTTTAACAGCGCCACCTTTAAATATTTCAAGTGCAGCTTGGTACACTTCATCAGACTGGTATGCTTTAACAAAGTTTTGTACGTTTTCAGACTTAACATTATCTTCACGAGCAACAATTAAGTTAACGTATGGAGACTCTTTGTTTTCAACAAACAAACCATCATGCTCAGGAGAAAGGTCGATAGAACTTGCATAGGTTGTGTTGATGATAGCAAGGCTTACATCCTCTAATGAGCGAGGTAATTGTGCCGCTTCTAGCTCAATAATTTTTAAGTTTTTCTCGCTGCTAACAATATCTAATACTGTTGCTTGTAGACCAGCACCTTCTTTAAGCGTTAATAAACCTTGCTTCTCTAATAAAATTAAAGAGCGACCTAAGTTAGTTGGGTCACTTGGTACTGCAATTTGATCGCCATCTTTTAATTCGTCTAATGATGTTATTTTACTTGAGTAACCAGCAATTGGGTAAACCAATGTGTTCCCTGCAACTGCAAACTTGTAACCGCGGTCAGTAATTTGTTGATCCAAGTAAGGCTTGTGCTGGAATGCATTTGCATCAATCGAACCTTCGTCTAATGCCGCATTAGGTGTAATGTAATCAGAGAAAGTCACTAGTGAAACATCTAACCCATACTTTTCTTTTGCAACTTTTGCAGCAATCTCTGCTACTTGTGCTTCTGCGCCAGCAATAACACCGACAGTTACTTTAGTGTTATCAACGACAACAACTTCTTTTTCACCACAGCCTGCTAATGCAAATGTTGATGCAAGACCTAAAACAGCGAATACTTTTTTGATATTAAAGCTCATAAACTTTCCTTTTTAATGTAATTATTAAATGTCATTTTAAAATGTAACTTTAAAACTTAATTTTTCTTAATTGAGAATATTTAACGACTGAAATGAGACGTTAAAGGCTGAATCACATCTTAAAAATTTAACGATGATCGACACGTTTAACAAGGTAATCACCAAGTGACTGAATCATTTGTACCATTATCACCAGAATAACGATTGTTATCATCATTACTGTTGCGTCAAAACGTTGATAACCATAACGAATACCAACATCACCAAGGCCACCACCACCAACAGTACCTGCCATTGCAGAGTAGCCAACTAAGGTAACTAAAGTAATCGTTACTGCGTTAATAATGCCAGGTAAGGCTTCTGGTAATAACACCTTGTTAATAATTTGAATTGGTTTTGCACCCATTGCTTGTGCAGCTTCTACTAAACCACTTGGCACTTCCAATAAAGCCCCTTCCACAAGACGAGCAATAAAAGGAATTGCACCGATAGTTAATGGCACAATGGCAGCTGCGGTGCCGATTGACGACCCAACAATAAAACGTGTTACTGGAATCAATGCCACCAATAAAATAATGAAAGGAATTGAACGGCCAATATTAACCACTACTCCAAGTACTTTATTTAAAAACGTATTTTCTAATAAACCATTCTTTTTACTCAGGTGTAACAATACTCCTAGAGGAATGCCTACCGCAAAACCAATAAAGCCAGAGGTAAACACCATCACTAATGTTTCCCATAAAGAGTCTACTAAGAGCTCAATTAAGCGAGTATTTTCAGCCCACCACATAGTTACTGCATTAAATGACATAACCTAGCACCTCTAGTTCAATTTTTTGTTCTTTTAAGTATTGGATTGCTTTATCTGCACATGCTTCTGAACCAATGAATTCCGCTAGCATAAGACCAAATTTAACCCCACCTACATAATCCATATTTGAGCTTAATATACTGATATCAATATTGAACTCTCGTGCAACATGGCTTATTACCGGGGCATCAACGGAAGCACCTGTAAACTCTAAGCGTATCAATGGAAAACTATTTTCAACACGAGTTGCTTGTAAACGTTCTTTATAATCGCCAGGAATAGACAGGTCTAATGTTGAACGAATAAATTCACGTGCAAGATCTGTTTTAGGATGTGCAAAGATGCCACCTACAGAACCATTTTCAACTAATTTACCATCACCAATAATCGCCACTTCTTGGCAAATACCTTTTACCACGGCCATTTCATGTGTGATCAATAAAATCGTTAAATTTAACTCTTTATTAATTTTACGTAATAGCTCTAGGATAGATATAGTCGTTGCAGGATCTAACGCACTAGTTGCTTCATCACATAACAAAACTTTAGGGTCGGATGCTAATGCACGAGCGATAGCGACACGTTGTTTTTGACCACCACTTAAATTTGCTGGGTACACATCACGTTTATCAGCTAAGCCAACTAACGCTAACAACTCTTCTACTTTGCTTTTGATCTTACTTTTTGATTCACCTGCAAGCTCTAACGGTAATGCAATATTATTAAAAACAGTACGAGAAGATAATAAGTTGAAGTGTTGAAAGATCATGCCAATTTTACGACGAGTTTGTGTTAACTCTTGCTCAGATAATTGAGTTAAGTCGATACCATCAACAATGACTTCTCCACTGGTCGGGCGCTCTAATAAGTTAACACAGCGTATCAATGTACTTTTACCTGCACCAGAAGAGCCGATTACGCCAAAAATACTACCTTGCGCTATAGTCAGATTAATATCAGAAAGTGCATTAATCACTTTATCACCCTGATAAAATACTTTGTTTACATTTTTTATTTCTATCATCAGATTTCCTGAAATTAAATATTGCTTACGTTTCAAACATCACAGTAAATTAGTGATCTCCATCGTAATTACTCGTGCATAATAAGCCTTCTAGACGTCTAAAGCAATTGATGATTATATTGAAATAAAGATATATTAAATTTAAGTATTAAGAGGTAAAAAGATTAGATTAAGAAGTAAGCGATTTACATTGTTTATTGTTAATAGGATTATCTTATTTAATTTGATAAAACTAAAGAATAAGCAAAGAAATAAAAATAGGATATTTAGCTTTCAAAAAATATAAAGCTTTGATAATGATGTTTTAAAAGACAACTATTTTAATAGATAATAAAATGAATGACTAAAACGCAAAAAAAAAGCACCATACGATTTGTATAGTGCTTCAATAGTCATTTGAAATAGTAGTTAGATAAAAAGCGTTAAGCTCAAATCATATTACTTCTTGAAACGACGGAAACCTAAACCAGCTAAACCAAGTGCAAGAATTGCAGTTGTTGCAGGAGCAGGTACATCTACAACAGAAAAGTTCACATCAGCGACTTCTAAACCTGTTGCAGAATTAGTACCACCGCCTAACCAAGTGATTTGTAAAACATCACCAATACTTGCAGCAGCAGAATCAAAAGAAAAGCTATTAAAAGTCCATTCAATTGAAGTCGCAGTAGGTTCAAACAAACCAGACAGTGAAGTATCTTGCGTTAGGTTTAAAATTTCAACTGTTGCACCGATCGCATTATTACGAGCACCAGCAAAGAAACTTAATACAGCTTCTTGACCAGCTTCAATAACAGAATCTAAAGTAAACGAAGCTGTCAACGTTTCATTACCTAGATCATCGTTTACTTCGATTGCACCAGGAATATTTACTTGTGCAGTTGAGGCATCGTTATCATGATCATAAGTACCGCTCATTCCACGAGGTCCAGCACTTGCAAAAGTGTAAACTTCGAAACCTCTGCCGCTTGTATCAGCCCAAGTTACATCCGTTGAATTTTCTAATGCTGAACTACCACCACTAAAATCTTCAGAGAAGATCAAACTAGCGTTAGCTACATTGAAAACACAACTTGCAGACAGCAAAACTGTAACAGCCGTTAATTTTGAAAAAACTTTTTTCATTTGTATATCCTTTATTACCTTCATTTTCTTTCCTAATTATCAGAAAGAATCTCCATGAAATCTCATTTATAACTGGTTATATTGTAAGCGAATATATTGTCATATCAACTTAATATACTCATAAAGCGTGATTTGACTTAAAATTCACAAATTACCTACAATTAATTAAGCTTTAAGTTAAAGATCATCTAAACAACAGAAAAAAATCACTCCTAAAGGAGTACATGAATTGTTCAAAATTATTCGAAAGCGTATTTGAAAAACGAAGAAAACTTATGATGGGTAAATTTATCTCGAAAAGCATATGCGACTCAAGCTCCATAAGTATTACCTCCTCTGTCCAACTTATGGAATTCTATCTAGGAAACATCTCAAAAAAGACGAAATATTCTTAATTAAAATACTCAACTAATAGCCATACTGATATAAAAATAAAACCAGATTACAAAATAAAAAAAATATTAAAAATTCTTTTGTTAATAATTAAAAACAAATCATGTGACAAACTAACTATAGTCACACATTGCGTCTAAACACCTTAAAATATGACCTTAGTTGATTTTAATTCATTCTTTAATACCCCACAATTAGCTTTACATCTCAACAAAGAGAATTAAATAATAAAAATGTACGATCGGTTTGAATGTCAATCAAATATAAATTATTGTAGTTAGTATCATGCAGAGATGAAACACAAGTAAGCTTTCTAAAAATGTAGTAGTAGAATATAGATTAAGTATAAATGTATGAGCACAATTTTTTAACTTATAAGGTCTTAACTAAAACTCAAATAGATGCACGTTAATAGTTTAATTAACGAACAAACAATTGAGCTATCGAATTTATTTGGATAAACGCTTATGTCTTCCGATCAAACCTACTATCTGACCATTGCATTAATTAACCTTGTTTTAGCATTTGCCGGAACACGCATTAAAAACACCGAAGAAAATACTAAATCAACACAATTTTTAGTGGGTTCATTTTATGTATTCGCTATAAGTTGGTTTTTATACTTTTTAGAGTTAACCCTTTCTATCAAAATATTATCTGCAATATTATCTTCCATGTTTATATGGGGGATCACCGTTTTCAGCTTTAAACGCTGCAAAGTAGGTACACCATGGGAGTTAATTATCTGTTTGTTTTTAACTAATATCATTGCGCAAAGTTACTTTATTTTAAATGACAACATAATTGGGTTATTACACACTTCAAGTATATTTATACCTATCGCATTTTCTTTATGCGGTTATCTATTTTTAAAAAAGAAAGCAGATAGAAACCCTTCTGATATGGTCATTGTATATAGCTATTTCATTATGATAGCAATGGTCATTACTCGGTCTATTCTATTAGAAGTCTCACCAGAGGCATTCAGTATTACAACGGCTCCGACTCAAATCATATGGCCTGTTTTTTCAGTTATTTCTGGTATTTTTTTCTTATTAAGTTTCGCAGAAGAAGCACAAAAGAAATTAATAACAGAATCTACTACAGATACGTTAACCGGCTTATTTAACCGTAGAATGTTTGATGAGAAGTTTAAACGACTATTACCTTCATTATCTCACGGTCAACATTACGGAGCCTTATTGTATATTGACCTAGATGGATTCAAGCCAATAAACGATAAATATGGGCACAATATTGGTGATAAAGTACTAGTAGAGTTTGGCTCGAGATTAAACACCTCATTACGAGATGAAGAAGTCATTGCTAGAATAGGTGGTGATGAATTTGCTATTCTAATTAAAAATACAGGTCAAAACAAAACCACTGCTTATCAATATGCTTATAAACTTGCACAACGAGTGCAAAATTTAATGAAAGAAGACATCGATATAGGTGGGTTTAAGTTACACATTGATTGTAGCATCGGTGTGCATATTTTAACGCCCGAAGCAAAAGATGCAGAGTCAGAAATTAAAGCCGCTGATGCAGCAATGTATCAAGCTAAAAAACGTATACACTACAGTATTGTATTCTCAGAAAACTTAACTCCTTACAAATATAATCTAGCGAAAATAGGTATAACTGAAACAGCGAGCGATCGACAGGAGATAGATAACCTACTTTATTCATTACTCGATAAACAAATAGATATAGCGAGTGGCTTCCCGCAATTAATTCAAATGGTATCATCGTATTTTAAAGACGAAGTCGCAACCAGTAAAAAAATACACTCAAATTTAAGTAAAAAACAACGTATTGACCATATCGAACTGTTAGATTCGCTACAAAAAATCAATATTAGGAATAATGATTATACAATGTTGAAGAATCTACTAAGCTTTATTAAACAGCTTGAATCGCATAATAAAAAGTATAAACACAATGAAAATATAACAATCTAAGGCTACTTTTAACAACAAGTAAGAGAGACTTATATTACAACCCTCTATAAGTATGGGGTCTCAATAAGGAGGCTAATACCAAATTTAAGCTACATTATAAAAGTTCATGCTCAAATATTAACGGTCATAATCCCCCTCTTTAATAAATTACTTTCTATACAATATACTCGTACTTTTCATCTCATATTTAAGGTTATTAACTCCATGAAAATGAGCCTAGCAAACTAATAAATATAATTCGCTTTATCAACATGAGTAAAATTGAGTATCAACCTTATTTTTATACATAACTGCGATTCAAAATCCTGTTTAATACCATTCCGCCTAATTAGTTGATCAGATTCATCCAATCCCTAGTGCACATTTT